>CAZRSB010000016.1:0-38580 GCA_964602715.1 uncultured Thermoplasmata archaeon
ATCAAGACGATGATATCTCGATGGCTAGAAACCTAGGAATAGTCGGAATAGTGCTGGCGATACTTGCGGTGATAATAGCGATAGTTGCTTTTGTTGGCAAGAAACCTGGAGAGGAACCAGAGGAAGAAGAGCTATTTGAAGAAGAGGAACCAGAGGAAGAAGAGCTATTTGAAGAAGAGGAAGAAGAGTCTGAAGAAGAAGGCATATGTCCGACTTGTGGAGCTGTAGTATCAATAGATGCAGAAGAATGTCCAGAATGCGGTGAAGAACTAGTGCCTCCCGATGAAGAGGATGAAGAAGAATTTGAAGTCACTGTCGAGTGCCCGATATGCGGTGCTGAAGTATCCGAAGATGCAGAGGAATGTCCTGAGTGCGGCGAACCATTAGAAGAGGCCGAAGAAGAGGACGTCTTTGAAGACCTATAACCTAGAAAACCTTATAAAACCCAAACACTTTTTCTTTTTTAATTATAAATCACATCGAAAAAGAGGATATGATGATAGAATTATATGATCGGAGTTTCAATATTTTTCTTGCTGCCATTATATTGATCACTTTTTCCTTTATAGCTTCACCTTATACTCATGGAGAGTATCTAGAAGAAGAAAGCGGTCCACCTGCTATACCTGACTGGTATACTGGTGTATTAAGTCTCGATGGGAGACCGGCACCTGCGGGTGTCACGATCGTAACTACTATAGATAACGAATTTACGGGTAATTTCACGTCGGATCAGCCCGGTTATTACGGGATCCCAGATGAAGATGAACTGAAGATCGAAACGACTCAAAATAATATAGGAGAACAGATCGACTTTTATCTCAAGGATCATGAAGAGGAACTAGTTGAAGTTGATCATACGGAACCTCCTGATATCCGCTTTGAGTCGGGAACTGTCGATGAAAGGGATCTTCACTTTGGGTATGTAAATCTTGGAGATTCTCTTCCTTCCGTAGATGATTGGGATATTAATGAATTTGAAAGTCACTCGGTCGAAGTATCCACATCGATAACTTACAATGAGTATTCTAGTGGTAGTATCACCTTTTTATACAGAGAGGAGGGAGAAAGGAGATGGAACGACACCGGTTATGAAAGTATCAGTGAATCATCTTATTCAACTACAATATCAGGTCTTGAAGGTAGCACGACCTACGAAGTAGTCCCTTATATTGAAGTAGATCCGAGGGATGAAGAGGTTGCAAAAGGGTCCACAGGACCAGTAAAAGAATTTACGACTGAACCCTCTGAGCCCCCAACAGTGACAACGGAAGAGGCTTCAGATATAACTGAAAGTTCTGCTGAACTCCAAGCCTCGATAGATTATGGGACAAAAGATAGTCTAGAGGTTGGATATTATTACAGAGAGAAAGGTATGCAGTGGCAAAATACTTCATTTGAAACGACGACATCTACTACCCACTCTAAAATTATAGAAGGTTTGGATACCGATACTGAGTATGAATACTACGCTTCTATCCGATCAGAACATTATGAAGATGAGGGGGATGTTAAGGAATTTATTACGATGAGTGCACCTTTTTCCGTGACAACAGAAGAAGCTACAGATATCACTGAAAATTCTGCTGAACTTCATGCCTCGATAGACGGTGATGTAGAGGAGAATAATGTTTTCATAGAATATCATTATAGAGAATCTGGAGGGGAGTGGAAGATCACCTCACCAGAGAGAGTCACATCGGATACACATTCAAAGACCATTGAAGATTTAGATCCTGACACTGATTATGAATACAAGGCAAATATCACATTTGGTGAAGGTGAGGATGAGGGAGAGATTAAAGAATTTACCACTGAGGAAAGTTCTAGCTTTGAACCAAACTACATAATCATAATATCTATAGCTATAGCATTAGTGATTTTTGCAGTTATACTCAAATGGAAGAATAGCAATTTGGCCAAGACGGAAGAGGACCAAGACAGCAGATGATTTTCGAAGAATTTATTCAGTACAGGACTATTTTAATTGATTGTCTTAAAATCGTTCCTAACAAACTTGATCTTATGTGTCTGACACTACGATGACAAATACCTGTATTTTAGAAGAATAAGCCCTCAAATGTCGAAAAAACGTCATAAAAAACCCGATAAAAACCCTTTTTTCACCCCAAATGTTAAATAATGTCTTACAAAATATCATATTACTATCAGGTATGATAAAATGAGGCGGGATAAAAAAATAGTAGTACTGTTGCTAGGGATGTTTCTACTAACCAGTATGGCATCTATTTCTATTGATTCTGTTGAAGCTAGTGATTCTCCAGAATTTGTCCTAGATGGATGGTCCGTTGCGAATATCGAAGCTGGCGAAGAAACCACAATAGAGGGAGAGATCAAAAATGAGGGTGAGGTCTCAGATAGTGATTATCTTGAAATCAAGGTCGAAGGAGAGACGGTTGAATCAACAGAGATCACCGATCTTTCAGCAGGGGATAGTTTAATGGAATCCTACTCTCTTGAAGAATCTACTGTGGGAACTTACCAGGTCGAAGTAAGACTATTACTTTCTGACGAGAGTTGGGAGGGCGCCTTCACAGTGACCCATGGAGATGTGAGTCGAATAGATATATCTCCTACAGATGATCAACATATCGTAGCCGGAGATGAGATACAATTTAGCGCTGATGCATTTGATGAAGAAGAAAATTTGATCGAAGATGCTGAGTTTGAATGGAACCATGCTGATGAAGAAGGGATATTCAAAGAAACAAAAGCTGGCCAATATGAGGTAAGCGCGACGATATTAGGTGAGGACGAAAGCGTTTCTTCAAAATCTGTGACAGTTACTGTTGAGGCAAATGATGCTCATCAGATTGTATTTGAAGAAAAGCAAAGTACGGTGATAGCTGGAGAGAATGCTAGATATAGCGTTCAGATCCAGGACAGGTATGGTAACCTCCAAGAAGAAGGAAGTTATGAAGTTTCTCTAGAAAGAGACGGTGAACCGATCCAAACAAAGGATATAGAAGATGGTGAATATAGTGAATATCTAGTCCATCGGTTGACTTTGAACCCAAGAGAAGATCAGATTCAGGTAGTAGAAAGAAATAATAGATTGGAATCTACAGAAACTGTTCCTTTGGAAATCGTCCGGATCGAAGAGATAAAACTAGATTCAGAAGAAGATGAAGTAGGACTTGGAGAAGAGATCAACATATCAGTGGAAGCAATAGATGAGGATGGAAATACCATAGGATATCTTAATGAAGAAGATTTTACCTGGATAAATGCAACTGACGGAACCTTTGAGAAAAGTGAAACTGGAGAGTATGAAGTTCAAGCGAGCTATGAATACGAAAATGAACTGTTTGATAGTGTAGATTCAGAGCCAATAACTGTCACCGTGGCAGAACAGGACGACGATGACGAAGAAGACGAAGACATGATGTCTATATTCGTTTATGTGGTTCCACTGACTGTCATATTGACTGTGATCATGGTCTTTTTGAGTCAAAAGGCACATGAGAAGGGCAAAGATAAGATCGAACAGTTCTATAAAAACAAAAAACGACCACAAGAATGGAAAAAGAAGGATACTATAGATGAAGTTGAATGAAAAACCTTTCACGCCTTTCCTTTAGATTCACCGGCGACTATACCGGAAGCTATGATGTGACTGATCCTTATGGGTTCAGGTAATCTCCCCAAAACGGTGAACAGTTGCATCAATCTTTTTACATTTTTTAAACTCATACCTTCCTTTTGTATGTAAACCGGTTTATGCTCAGTTTCGATTTTGTGTATGTCCCCATGTTTCATAAGTTCGTACCTTTTTTCCCACCTATCGAAATGTTGTTCCATAGCATTTTTTATCTTTTCGAAATCAGGCTTCTCTCTTGAGACAGTAACACAAGGGACATCAACCATATCTTTCAACTTTTCTAGATCGATCAAATTGAAACCAGCTACTGCAGCTCCATCTATAAAGATCACACTTGCCTGCTCAACAAATCTAGATTCTGAGATCATCTTTCCTATCTGAGATGTTGCATCATCACCATCGACTTTAACTTCTGTGGATAATACACCCTCCAAATAATTTGGAGCTCTAACCACACTCCCGATGACCCTGACTTTTTCCTGAGAAAATTCAAATGGAGCGTCATCGATGCCTATAGCTCTGACCTTATCTTTCACCCTTCCACCTCTCAAAATAATGAGAGGTCACCTGTCACCTTATCGACAGTATCTTCAGGTCCTGGTCCAATGCCCAAGCAAGTTTTAGTTCCTTCTGAAACCTCTGTACGGCCAGCGTCACTTACCACCTTTGTGATCAGTCCATTTTCGACGGCTAGTCCTCTTAAGGATTCAAGATGTTCTGCATCATCACATTTGACTAATACTTTTTTTTGTCCTTCTTTCATCCATCTCTTAAAGAGCCTTTTATTATTCTTTTGGCACTCTACAGCACAGCTCACAGCCGCATGGGAAGCTTGTACGGCTAATTTTCCTGTCGAAAGGTCTAAATCGTCTCTTATTACCATCACGAGTTTGTATTTAAAATTCATAACTCATCCTCTCTTTCTTTTTCAAGTTCTTTCAATCTTTTTTTCACATCTTCCAATTCTTTTTCCTCTTTCTTGATTTCTTCAATATCCGCAGAACGTATCTTTTCTTTGATTGCACTTCTCTTTTTAGCTACCTCTTGAAGTTCTTTGACTTTTCTTTTATCAATTCCTTTTAATTTATCTACTGTTGGTTCTGGTCTTGAAAGACTGTCTGACAGAATACTTAGACTTTGGTAGGCACCGCGGTACCATCCTATCAGGAAGAAAACGATAGTTGTAGATACGAGTCCTAGCCAAATATTTCTACCGACGAAATAACCTTGATCTCCACCACCCAAGGGTATATTACCCAAGGAAAATCCCAGTATTATAACAATAGCCACACTCAACCCCACACCATAACTGAACCTGTAAAGGATATCTAGTTTCTCATCTAACTGACCCTTTGCTGGATAGAGTGCATTTATCATAGTATATCCGGGAAGGAAGAAAATGAACAATGCGGATATCAGTATTCTAGTCATCTATAAGGTAATTATCTCAGAGAGCATAAAAAGAGTTTTCGCTCTTTTAGTCGTATTCGTCATATATTTCGCCCACGAGCTCTTCTAAAATATCCTCCAATGTTATGATCCCATCGAATTCATGCTTTTCATCCTGCACTACCGCTAGATGTATCCTTTCAGTTCTCATACGCTGGAACACTTTAGTTACCTCTTCTTCGTTTTTCACATAATAAGGATCTCTCATGTAGTCTTTTACAGTTCCACCTTCTTTTCCTAATATCTCTTTGCTGTACAATATACCTACAACTTCTTCAGACTCGTGTTTTGTTACCGGTAATCTAGTATATCCGTGATCCTTGATAAATTCCGCCGCTTCTTCTACTGGTAGATTAGCGTCGACTCCATATGTTTCATCTTTAGAAACTTTTACTTCTTTGACTTTTACATCTCCAAACCAGAATACTCTGTGGAGTATATCCTTCTCTATTTTCTTTATAACACCTTCTTTCTCGAGCATAGAAGCTAGATGGATGATTTCACTTTCAGTTACCAACATCTCATCATATTTTGTTTTTCCACCTAACGAAGATATGAAGAAATCCGAGACTCTATTCAGCCCCTTGATCAAGGGTTTCAAACCCTTAGACATGTAATAGATGAGAGAAGCATTTTTTTGGCTGAATTTTCTTTTATTTTTCAACGAAAAACCTTTGGGTGTTATCTCACCAAAGATGAGAAGAACAAGAGTCAATATGCCACTAGCAATCGAAATAGCCCAGTCGCCTACCAGATCTCTCACCATCACTGTGACCAAAGTTGGAGCTGCTACGTTGAAGATGTTGTTTCCTATAAGGATCGTTATTATCGTTTGGTCCATGTGCTCCTTCAAATACTCTATCTTTTTGGCGTGCTTTTCGTCGTTTAGTTTCATCTCGGATATATCTACTTTATCAAGACCGGTGAGAGCTGTTTCAGATCCGGAGAATCTCGCACTCATGTATAAACAGAATATTATGGCTGCGAGATAAGCTAATACAGACCAATTCATCATTTCATCCCTTCCACAACATTTCCTCCTTTCATGATATTGACTATGCTATATATCCTTCAATATGTTCTCTAGATATTTTTCACTTTCCTTTAAATCGTCCAAATTCCTTCCCTCTATAACATAATTTCCCTCATAGCTTTTCAAGGATCGGATAGCTTTTTCCAAATCTATTTTTCCCTCACCCAATTTTAAATGAAGGTCTTTTTCACCAATATTATCGTGTACATGTACGTTTATGGGTGAGAGATCTAGGAATCCTTCAAGTTCGCCTGCAGTATATGCATGGCCTATATCAAGGCAGAACCCCAGTCCTACCTCTTCTAAAAACTCCCTAGTTTCTTTCACAGTATTGCAGATCGTCAACCACATCTCAGGTAAGTTCTCAAGGGCGATTTTTATCCCATGTTCTTCTGAATGTTCCTTCAACTCTCTTAAAGATTCTTTAGCAAAGTCTGATGCATTTTCCATATATCTACTCAATGGAGAATACAGCCCAGGATGGACAGTAACTATCTCTATATCGAGCATCGATGCCATCTCGATGGATTTTTTCACCTCATTCATGCTGACTCTCCTTATACTCGGATTTAGACTAGCTATGTTGATATCGTTCAATGGTGCATGGAGTTGTAATTCTAAGTCCGTTGTAGAAAGGGCATCGCACACCTCTTCTTTGTGATCATAACTGTGATATCTTTCTGCGAAGACCTCCCATCCTTCAAATTCCTCCTCGATGGTCCTTACAACATCAGAGATAGGTTGTAAAGAAAACTTAGGATTAGAAACCAGTATCATTATTCAGTCCTCCACCTCGGTCAGATCGCTTACCAATGCTTCTATCTCGCTACATATTATTTTTACATGTAAACTACCTAGAGGTTGGTCCTCTTCGGAAAAATTTATTTTTGCATTACAACTCGCCTGTTTAGATAGAATAAATGAACATTCTTCATCCTCTATATTTCTTTTTAATAGATCTCTAGCAGTATCCCTTATCTGCATGTCTTTGAGTATCTTCTTAAATCTTGTCAGATAAGATGATTCACCCACTATACTGTCTTCCTTTATCTCCCATTGAGTTTTAGGAAAAAGATTTGAGAGACAGTGGAGAACCGTTTCCTTTTCTTCAGTGGGATAAAGTGGACACCTGATCTCGACTTTATAATCAAACTCTTTTAGACTCATCTATCTGTGGATTAATTCCGGATATATATAAAGCCGTTGTTGATTGAACACTCTTTCCCTTTTTTTTCGAGCAAAAAAGAAAATTTTTGAGATTAGAAAAAATTTATTATGGTACCCTAATATGGCCTTATGCGAAATGGGCTCATGGTTTAGACTGGTTAGAACGTCGCCTTCACGAGGCGAAGGTCGCCGGTTCAAATCCGGCTGAGCCCACTTCACACTTTTCTGATCTCATCGGATTTGAAATTGCGAGGAATCCTAGATTCCTCTAATTCATCGATTTCATGTGTTCTAGTTCATGGTTGATGCTGGCATAAACACTTTATATAATCTAATCTATTATTAGGTATTGTAGAGAAGTTTATGAGGATAATATGGTGATAAAAACTCTCGTAGTGGATGATAATAAATTATTTCTTAAAAAAACTTCGGATCATCTAGAAAGCCATTCAGATCTTTGTACATTTGAAGCCTCATCTCCTCAGGAAGGACTCAACATCTTAGATGAAGAAGAGATAGACGTGATAGTTTCTGACTATCTGATGCCTGATATGGACGGGATAGAGTTTTTAGAAAAAGTTAGAGAAGAAAAAGAGGAACAAATACCTTTTATTATGTTTACTGGCAAAGGACAAGAAAAAGTCGCTATGGAATCTCTAAATCTTGGCGCCAATAGATATTTACGTAAAGATGATGAAGAAAGTGATTCTCAGTTCGAAGTATTAGCTAAAGCTATCGTACAGGAATACGATGGCTGGAAAGCTGGAAAAAAGTTGAAAGAAAACGAAAGAAAATTGAAACAACTTTATGAGATGGCACCTAAAATCGAAAAAATCGAAGATCCCAATGAGTTGTATGAATTGATGATAGAAACAGCTAAGGATATACTTGATTTTGATGTATGCAGTGTTGAGATAAAAAAAGACGAAGAACTCGTTGTAAAAGCAAGTACAGAAGAAGAGTTGGTTGATGGATATTCGATGTCGATCGATAAAGGTATCGCAGGAAAAACGTTTAGAAATAAAGAATCCTACCTTATAAGCGATGTGAGTGAAGAAGACGAAGCAGAACCGACAGACAGCGATTTCGAATCAGCTATCAGCATCCCTATGGGCGATATTGGAGTCTTTCAAGCACTTTCCTATGAGGAAGATTATTATGATCATAAGGATCTTGAATTAGCCGAATTATTCGTTTCTTATATGACTGAAGCTATAAAGGGGGTAAAGTCATCTCAAGCACTAAAAGAAAGTGTAAATAGATTCAGAACTATAATCGAAAGGTCTGTAGATGCTATATTTTTGACTGATCAGAATGGCTATTTTACTTACGCAAATCAGACCGCTTCTGATCTTCTAGGCTATTCTAAAGAAGAAATAAGAGAAATGAAACATGATGAACTATTTATAAAGAAAGATCAGAAAAAAAATCGAGAGATGCTAAAGAAATTATTCGAAAAGGGAGAAATTTTTACTGAGACTACTCTTATCAAAAAAGACGGGGAAGAAGTAACCGTGGAGTTGAATTCAGTTTCACTTCCCAGCGGTATGGTTTATGATAGTTGCAGAGATATAAGCGAGAAAAAGAGAGAAATAGAATTTATTGAAGAAAGTAACGAAAAATTTAGAAAATTATCAAAAAGATGTTCAGAGCTTCTAGAAAAAGATAATATTGAAGATATAATCTCTTTTGGTATAGAAGTCTCGGTAAAATTATTGGACTTCAAAATCTGTGAAATAATAATACCTGAAAATAATAAGATGATAAGTGTTATCCGCTCTGAGGATTATCCCCAAAATGTGTTTCCAAATCAAAGTAAAGCACTGATAGAAGATAGTGTAGCAGGCAATACCTATCTTGAAGATAGACCCTTTTTCGTTGATTTTGAGGACCCTGAGACCAGTTCTGATCAGGAAAGCCTTCCTAAACGATTCAGATCAGCGATCAGTGTGCCTATAAGCGGTTACGGTGTGTTTCAGGCATTTTCCGTCGAAAAAGATCATTTTACCGAAGTCGATCTCACACTAGCTGAAGCTCTAGCAAAACATCTTTCTAAAGCTATAAAACAGGCTAAAGAAAAAAAACGTGTCAAATTTTTTAACACTTTACTCGCAGAATATGTGGGTAAAAAAACCAAAACGATACAGGATAATATACATACGGTAAAGAAAAATATTGAAAGGGATGAAGATATCGAAAAAATCAAGATAGTTGAAGAAGCAGCTAAAGATATTCAACAGTTGAGAGGGAAAATAAATACACTTAAAGACGTCGGTGACAAAGAGACTATCGGGTCTGTTGATATATCTTGGCTATTGAAACCAGTAGTTTCAGAGTATGGAGAAAAACTAGAGAAGGCTAAAATAGAATTAGAAAGTGAGATCAAGGACATAGAGGTCGAAGGAGGGCCATTATTGAAGGAAGCATTCTCCAATCTTTTGGAGAACTCTATAAAACATTCAGGATGTGATAATATATTATTATCTATAGAGGAAGAGGAAGAACAAGTTATAGTAAAAGTAGAAGACGATGGTATAGGCATATCTGATGATATCAAAGAGAAAGTATTTGGGAGAGGGTTTAAAAAAGGCGACAGTAGAGGAGCTGGCATAGGCCTTTATTTGGTTGAAAAAATCACTAAGAGTTATGGAGGATCAGTGCAAGCCAAAGATTCTGAACTTGGAGGTGCTCGATTTGATATCTATCTCAATAAAGCCTAGAATATTAGGGCTTCTTTTACAATTCTAATCTTTCTCCTTCTTCTAAAATACTCGCTTTGGTGATATCTTTCTTTTCTATTTTGTTTTTGAATTCCTCTAAATCCTTATCCCTTTCGTGGAAAGGAACTACTTGATCTGGTTGAAAAAATTTAGCTAGATCTACAGCCTCGTCAACATCCATAGTGTATGTGCCATCGATCGGTAAAAAGGCCAGATCGATATCTTCATCTAACTCTCTTAATTCAAGTACGTTCTCTGTATCACCAGGATGATATATTGTTTTTTCATCTATAGTTATGATATAGCCCACCCCTTCACCTTTCGGGTGAAACGGTTCTCCGGAATCCCTCTTTCTTTTCTCATTATATGAATGAGTAGTGCGTATTTCAACATCTTTTATTTTGATGTTATCTTCTGGTTCAACTATGTGGAATTTTTTATCTATTTTTTCGGAACATCCCTTAGGAGCTATTATTTCAGTAGTAGTTTTCAGCATGTTTTTAAAGGCTGAAGGATCACAATGATCTTGATGTTCGTGAGTGATCAAAAGGATGTCTGCTCTTTCAGGCTCTTCATACAATCCTTTAACCTCTTCAGATAGATCTTCAGGACGATATGGGTCTACATATATGGTTTTGTTTTCACCTCTGATCAACACAGAAGCGTGAGCTAACCTTTGGATATTTACCATATTATCTTTCTCCTTCGATGGTAAAATAGTTGATCTTAACAAATATAACTTTCGGTCTTTTAAAGTCTAAATTATGATAGGTATTATTAAGGTAATCTTTCTTAACCTTAACCGATGAAGATTATTTATCAGGACCAGAGAGAAGGAAAGATCAAGATCAGGATAGATAATCAGGATGATCTCTGGCATCTCAAAAATATCGTAAATCCTGAAGATGTAGTGTCAGCCGTAACTTTTAGGAGGGAGGAAACTCAGCGAGACAAGATAAGGTCAGAAAGAGGCGAAAAAAAGAGGATGAGATTGGATATTGAAGTTGAGAAAGTTGAGTTTCATGAATTCACAGACAGGCTTAGGATATTAGGTGTTATTATAGAAGGGCCTCAAGATCTTGGTTCTTATCATACGTTGAATCTCACTGAAGGCGACGAATTAACTATAATCAAAGAGTGGAAGGATCATGAACTAGAAAGGCTGAAAGAAGCAGTTGATAGAAGTGAAGAGCCCATAATCACCTTTGTAGCCCTAGAAGAGGACGATGCGACAATAGCTATAATGAGACAATATGGTTTGAAGGATATGGCTCGGATATCTCCCAACATTGGGGGAAAAATGTACGATTCAGAAAAGATGTCTAGAGAAGATTTTTTTGATGAGATAGTTAAGAAACTCAAGACGATTATAGAATCTGGAGATCCTTTAGTCATCTTAGGTCCTGGTTTTACTAAAGAGGATTTCTTTGAATTTTGTAAAAACAATTATCCTGACCTTGTCAAATACGCAGAAGTGGTTCCAGCTGGAGAGGGAGGGATGACTGGAGTCAATGAAGTAGTTAAAAAGGGTAAGGAGAGAGGGGCTTTAGACGGACAAAGGATGAGCTATGAATCTGAGATTGTAGAGGACCTTTTGACTGAGATAAAAAAAGATGGGAAGTACTCTTATGGGATGGAAAAAGTGGAAAGAGCTGTGAATCTAGGAGCCGTAGATAAGCTCTTGATTTTAGATACGCTGGTTAGAGATGAAAAAGGAGAAATATTGATGAAGAAAACAGAGGAACAAGGAGGGGAAGTCGCCGTGATCAGTAGTACTCATGAAGGAGGAGAAAAATTGGAAGCTTTAGGTAAAATTGGAGCTCTACTCCGGTATAAGATCGAATAATTGTAGAAGCATTTCTTGCTTTTGAAAATAAGAGCGCCTCTAACCAATGAGCATACAGTACCTCAATACCTCTTATCTATATCACAACTATCAACTGGTGCGATTTTGCCCGTCGACCATAAACTAATTATATGTTCTTCCTGATTTCGTTTATTGAAGATTAGCGTGATAATATGAGCAAAGATTGGCCATCAGAACCGGTTGAAGTAACGGACGAAGATTTTGTTGATTTTGTAGAAAAATACGATGTAGCTTTGATAGACTTCTGGGCAGAGTGGTGTGGACCTTGCAAACAGTTGGCTCCTATACTAGAAGAACTAGCCCAAGAGATGAAAGGAGAGGTAGCCATAGGAAAGTTGGATGTCGATAAAAACAAGTCAAAAAGTTCAAAATATGGAATATCATCTATTCCAACGATGATCATCTTTGAAGATGGTGAAGTCTCTGAAAAGTTGGTAGGTGCTCTTCCAAAAGAGGAGATAAAAAATAAATTAAATGGCTACATCTGAAATTCTCGTCTTACATATCTTGTCTAACCGAAACCTACTTATCTGTTTTGTTATTTAGGCTCAAATGGTGAGTGGTATGAAGGCAAAGGTAGGAATAAACGGTTACGGAACCGTAGGAAAAAGGGTAGCGGATGCTGTCAAACAGCAGGATGATATGGAGATTGTGGGCGTATCCAAAAGGAGCCCTACATATGAGGCGGAGATGGCTGTAGAGAAAGGCTTTCCGTTCTATGCAGCCTCAAACAAATATCTAGACAAATTTGACGAAAAAGATATCCCGGTAGAAGGGATGTTGGATGATTTATTGGGAGAATCTGATGTGATCGTAGATTGTACTCCTAAAAAGGCAGGTTACAAACAAACATATGAAGAAGCGGGTGTAAAAGCTCTCTGGCAAGGTGGTGAGGATCATGAACTTACAGGCTTATCATTCAACTCCATGGCAAATTATGATGAAGCTTATGGATCTGACTATTTAAGAGTCGTTTCATGCAATACTACAGGATTGTTAAGGACACTATATCCACTACATAAAGAAGTAGGAATAGACAACTGTAAAGCCGTGATGGTGAGAAGAGGAGCGGATCCTTGGGACACTTCAAGGGGTCCTATCAATTCTATCAATCCAGTCTTGAATATCCCTTCCCATCATGGCCCCGACGTTCAAAGCGTTGTTCCTGAGATAAACATTCAGACCACTGCTGTGAAAGTACCCACAACCATAATGCACCTTCACAGTAATATCGTTGAGCTTGAAAAAGAAATGGATACTGAGGAAGTACTAGAGATTTGGGAGGAGACACCTAGGGTCAAATTCTTTAACGCTTCTCAAGGGATCGATTCGACCGCTAAGATAATGGAATATGCCAGAGATAGGAGCCATCTTAGGGCAGACTTGAATGAGATCGCAGTGTGGGAAGACGGCGTAAAGGTCGAGGGTAAAACTCTCTACTATTATCAGGCCATCCATCAAGAAAGTGATATAGTCCCAGAAAATATCGATGCGATAAGAGCGATGATGGAACTTGAAGAGGATGCTGAAAAAAGCATAGAAAAAACAAACGAAGCGATGGGTATAGAATAAGTGAAAATATGTTAGTTTGCCCTTTGGACTACCGTTATGGTAGAAGAGAGATGAAGAAAGTTTTTAGCAAAGAAAATAAGACTGATAAGTTACTTAAAGTAGAAGCTGCCCTGGCTAGAGCTCATGCTAAAGCAGGAAATATACCAGAAGAAGCAGCCGAAAAAATCACTGAGAAAGCAACCACTGATATAATAGATTGGGAAGAAGTTGAGAGAGTTGAGAAGGAAGAAACTAAACATGACATAATGGCTCTGGTAAAAGTTTTGGGAGATGAGTGTGGTGAAGCCGAAAAGTATATCCATTTGGGAGCGACATCTAATGATATAATCGATACGGGTATGGCACTTCAATTGAAGGAGGCTTTGGAGATAATAGAGGAAGATCTCTTTCTATTGAAAACGGTCCTATGTGAAAGGGCTGAAGAACACAAGGATACGGTGATGATCGGCAGGACTCATGCTCAGCATGCGGTACCGATGACTTTTGGTCTCAAACTAGCGGTTTATGCATCAGAAATCGATAGGCACATCGAGAGATTAAAAGAGGCTAGAGATAGGATACTCGTTGGTAAAATGAGCGGTGCGGTTGGAACTGGTGCGGCCTTTGGAGATGATGCAGAGGAGATCCAGAAACTAGTTATGAGTGATCTAGGCTTAGACGTAGCTGGAGCGACCGGTCAGATTGTGGGAAGAGACATCTATGCCGAATTAATCACTTTATCTGCCAATATCGCCACTTCTCTACAGAAATTTTCTACTGAGATCAGGAATCTACAGCGTCCAGAATTGATGGAAGCTGCAGAATCTTTTGAAACTGAAAAACAGGTGGGTAGCTCGACCATGGCTCACAAGAAAAATCCGATCCTAGCTGAGAACATCTGTGGATTAGCAAGAACTCTACGAGGTTTTGTTAATCCAACGTATGAAAATAACATCCTCTGGCACGAAAGAGACTTGACGAATTCTTCTTCGGAAAGGATCACTCTGTCACATGTTTTAGTCATTTTAGATGATATTTTGAACAAGTCATCGAAGGTGTTCGATAACTTAGAGGTTTTCCCAGAAAATATGAGAGAAAACATAGAGATGAGTGATGGACTAGTCATGGCAGAAGCTGCGATGATACACCTGACAGAAAAAGGATTAAGCAGACAGGAAGCCCATGAAATAATCAGGGAGTCTTCGATGAAAGCTAGAGCTGAGGACAGGCCTCTTTTAGAGGTATTACTAGAAGATGACGATGTGATGGAAAGCACAACAAAAGAAGAGCTAAAAGAGGTATTTAAACCAGAAAAATACGTAGGAAGATCTAAAGAGATAATAGAAGAAGTGATAGGCTAGTCTTCCGCCTCTGAATCTTTTTCTTTTTCTTCCTCACTTTCTTCTTTTTCTATTCCGTTTTTCTTTGAATCTTTTTTTGAAACCACATGGTTGATCTGTTTTCGGCCTTTCTTAGGTTTCAATCTCAATCTTTCAAAAAGTAATGTTTCTATCGTTGTAGCTGCGAACAATTGTTTTTTGTAGAGTTCAAGGTTTTGTTCTCTTTTCAGTTGAGCGTTTATCTGAACTCTTACTAGAGCGTTCCTTAACTCTTTACTCTTTTCCATTTCTAATATTTCAGCAACTAGGAACGGTAGACGCTCAGGATTTTCTATAGCTTTGGCAACAGGCAGCCATTCTTCATTCAGCTCTTCAACACCTTCTTCGCCTTTTAACATCTCTATGGTTTCCTTCGAAAATTCGGAGTCTTTCAATTTGATGTAGGTCGGATCCTCGTTATTGCTACTCATTGTTGTTCAAAATCAATCGAGATAAATTAGTTTTGTCCTTGAGAACTGAAATTAGAAAGAAAAAAAAGTTTTTTATTCTTCGTTTTACTCTTCCTCTTCGTTTTCGTTGTCGTCTTCCCAGCTTCTTATCTCTGCCGAATCTCCTTCGTCCAACTCGTCGCTCACTTCTTCTAGAACTTCTTGTGCGTCTTTTTCTGCTTCTTCCCTGACCTGTTGCCTGTCCTTATCTCCTTCTTCTTTCACTTTCTTCTCTATTTTATCTATTTTTTGTTTCATCTCATCTCTACCTGGAATCTCTCCTAGTATATCATCAGCTTGACCGACTATTTCTTCTAAAGAATCGATCTCTGTCGGTTCTCTACTGGGTACTTCTCTAGACGCTCCTAAGTAATTGGAAGCTCCTTCCATCAATCGAGATACCTCGAATGGGAACAATATCTTCGTAGCTTCTCCTTCTGCCATATCTTTGAGCGTGTCCAAGGAAAGGTATGTTAGAGCTTTCTCGTCAAGTGTATTAGCTCCTAGAGCTAACACTCTAAGTCTCTGACCTTCACCCTGTGCTTCTAAGATCTTTTTCATCCTTGTACCTTCAGCGTTGAGTATTCTACTCTGTCTCTTACCTTCAGCGTTGAGAATCTTAGATCTCCTGTTACCTTCAGCTTCTAGTATAGCGGACCTTTTCTGCCCGTCAGCACGCAAGATAGCGGCTCTTCTTTCCCTTTCTGCGGCGGTCTGTTCTTCCATCGCATCCTTGACCTGCGGTACTGGATCGACTTCTCTGATCTCCACTGATTCGACTCTAACTCCCCAGTCGTCCGTGGCCTCATCTAGGACTTCTCTCAAGTGGGTGTTTATTCTCTCTCTGTTGTACAGAATCTCGTCCAGTTCCATGTCACCTATCACTGATCTTAGTGTTGTCTGAGCTAGGTTGATAGTAGCGGCCTTATGATCGGTGACTTCAAAGTAGGCCTTCTCCACGTCGACGACTTTGATGTAGATTATAGCGTCGACATTCGTTGGAGAGTTGTCCTTGGTGATCACTTCTTGCCTCGGAACATCGAGTACCTGGGTCCTTAGGTCTATCTTTATGACGTCAGAGATGAAAGGCGGCACTATATTGACACCAGGCTCTAAAATCCTTCTGAAATTACCTAGAACTATCCAGATACCCTGTTCGTAAGGCTGGATAATCCAAAATGCCGATCTTCCGGCAACCACGGCAAATAAGATTATTATGATTACCAACCCTACTATCCATGCTGTTGTTCCTTCTAATATCTGCAGTCCTAATACATCTAACATATATATTCACATCCTTAGATCATTCTAATCTTTCTACTTTCAGCTTCACACCCTTTGCTTCTATTATTTTCACTTTTTCTCCCTCCTCTATTTTTTCATCTGCGGTTGCGCTCCATATCCTGCTACCCTTGACCTTGACTTTCCCTGAAATAGTGTTAGGTTCTATTTCTTTGACCACTTGGGCAGTTTCCCCTTCTAAAGATGTTGTCATGGTCGTAGTCGGTTTACTTGGTGGAGAGATACTCGCATAAAATTTGAGCGAAAGGAACATCAGGGGTATCACGATCGCAGCGACAATTACTGGTGTGATCCAGGTCAACAACATGCCCGGAAAAGCTAGAGTGATGAGTCCTAGAGTTATCAATACTCCTGCAGGTATTGCTATGAAGAAACCCGGATCTACATATTCGAATATCGCCAAAACTATTCCAATTGTTATCAACAATACCCCATAGATGACCATGTTTAGCCTATAGGCTTCCCTGTATTTTTATTTTTCCTAAAGGAGAGAAAAATCCTCTAAAAAGAAAATAAATATGAAGAAATTTATATTTAATTATTGAATCAACTACTCTCTATCCTTGGAGCTAGCAGATACCTCACATCGCCGTTACCGTCTGCAAATCCGAACTGTATCTTTATTGGATAATCAGCACCTAGTTCGATATCAAGCAACGTATCCCTAGAAACGCACTTGACCATGTCCGAAAAATAATCTAGTGCGAACAGTGAGCGAACTTCCTCGTTTGCTTGCAATTCTTCCAAATCCTCTTCATTCAATGACATCTTGACAGAATTCTCATCTTCCTCTGAAAATATCTCAAATCCATCAGGATTTGCGGTGATGGTAACATGATCTGATATGTTTTCAGAAGCTTTAACACCTTTCAAAAGATGGCTTCCTTTTATTTGAAGATTGATCGGAAGGTCTAGAGTAGGAACATTTGGATCGGTCATCCCAGCAGTATCTAGGAGAGGCATTTTCTGAGTTATGTTGTTTACCTCCATGATGAGTCTATTTTCATCTTCTTGATGTTGAATCCCTATAACATCTCCAGAACCAGCAAGCTTCAAAAACTGCTCTATCTTATTCAGATTTAAACCTAATTCTGTTCTTTCAGCTTCATAACTCTCGAATCCTTCACTCCCTAGACTCAAGTCGACCATCGCTACATGAGCTGGATCGACTGCTTTTAAAGAAATACCATCTTCTTCCAAATTAATCTTAACTTCATCAACAACAGTGCCTACTATCTCGACTAACTCCTTCAATACATCTGATTTGATCTTAGCGTTTAACATATAAATTCCCCTTGAAATCTAGATTTGCATGTAAATAAGAGGATTATGATATAAGAGTTATGGTGTTTAGCGGAATCTAATAAGCGTATCTGTTCGAATTTTGTTAAATAAACCTTATATGTTCTGCTTTACCAAATATATAATGAAAACATGAAAAGAAGTAGCTCTAAAAGTATTGTGTTAGCTTTGTCGGTTGTAAGTCTACTAGCCTTCTCTTTGATAGCAGGAAGTCTAGTTGGGCACTCGTCATATGAAGAAGAGGATCCCATCTTTCAAAGTCCACCAGGAGAGAAGGAGCCAGGTCCTCCCGATGATCTTCCTGATCCGGGTGAGAGAGGAAGAAAATTGGGTCGATCTCTGATCAGCTTCAATACTACTGATACAGGTATCTCTAACTACTCATTTGGTTTGGAAGAGGAAATCCAAATATTCGAGGAGATAGCGGTAGACGACTTTGATAAGGAAGAGGAAAGAGAGCGGGGAGTTAGGCATGAGATCGATGGTAATGATGCTGATTTCAGGATACATGATAATCCTGCAGGACTATTAAAATTAAACGTCGAAGGCGAAGGAAGAAATCTTAGTTTCAGTTTAGGAGACATGGAGATCGAAGAAGCAACTGAGAGATGGATAAACATGAGGCATGGCAACTTTTCAGCTAGATTGATGCTAGTAGCCGGAACAAACGAAACTGTGTTGGGACCTGAACTAGACGAAAACATACTAAACTACACTGTGCAAGACGAAGCTAGATTTTTGTTCAGAATTGGCAGAAAGGATTTAGCCCAAATCGGTCTTGGAGAGTTTGTAGAAGCAGGAATATCAGAGGGAAACATCGGCGCCGAATTCAGGATAGAAAAAAGCCAGGAGTCTAACTATGTAAAAAATGAGGTATCCTACCGAGACGTCAATTTGATGGCCGAGATGGAGGATGAAAACAAACTAGGGTTAGAAGTTTCCTCTGATACTTTAGGCGACGAAGGCACAATAATGCTTGTAGACGTCTCTTCCACGGTGATGGATGTTGAGGATGAAGAAGATATAGGGATAAATTTTGATGGCGAACCAGCAAAACAAATAGATGAGCCTGAAAAACTGATCGATATGGACGAAGCTGCATATTCAATTATCATCGGAGAGGAGGATTCCTTTATTCTTTTCAGAGTACCACATTTCTCTACACATACCATTATGATAGAGCACGTAACTGAAACTATTGAGGAAGTGCTTGGTTCTTTACAATATTACCTATCAACTGCAGGGATAACAGCTGGATTAGCATTTATAGGAGTACTTTACAAGAAATACGATAAAAAAATTAAAGAAAGTGGTTTGAAGGATTATAAGAAAGAAAAAGATGATGGAGATAAGGATCAAAAAAAGAAAAACAGAGACGTGGTCTCCATTGATGGAACGAGTGAGCAGTACGAAAAAAATCTTGGAAAAGGGTCAGAAAAAAGGATAAAAAGTGGAAAGAAGGACGAAAAAAAGGGGATAAAGGTCCGAAAAAACTAAACCCTCTTTCTTTCTTAATTGATTGTTGATAGGATGACTTTTAGCCTAATTTATAACGTGAGTTTTGCTGTACTAACTGTACTAGCCTTTGTACTATCAATAATCTCCCTCTTAGCCTATAACCGTGTTAAAAATAAGAAATTACTTTTAGTCTCATTCGCGTTCATCTTTTTCTTTTTGAAAGGCCTTTGGCTCTCTTACTCTCTTTTTGTTTATCCTGAAGGCGAATGGCATTTTTATCTTGCTCCCGTGGCAGTATTCGACTCTCTTATATTGATCATGCTTTATTTGGCGGTAGTTAAGGGGTAAGGAGATGTCAAGGCCTGTGATAAAAGTAGAGAACAGGAAAAAGATATACGAAATCATAGAGGAATTTCCCGGCCTCCACATGAGAGAATTGAAAAGAAAAACAGACATGAGTATGAATCTCGTTAGATATCATCTCGATCAACTAGAGAGATACGGATTGGTTGAAGTTGTTGAGGAGGAATACAAAAGATACTATCCAAAAAAAGGAGAAAGAAGAGTGGATCACGAAGATAAAAACTATGTTTCTCTTTTGAGAAAAAAAATACCTCTAGCTATAGTACTTTGCTTGCTTGATAATGGTGAACCTACATCTCATGGTGACTTGAAAGAAGAGTTGGATATACCCGCTTCAACACTTTCGTATCATTTGAAGAAGTTGAGGGAAAAAGATGTTTTGATCAAAAAAGACCAGAATTACTGGCTTAGCAAACCAAAGAAAACAGCAGAATTATTAATGAAGTATGAACCGTCAAAAGATGTTATAGACGAATTCATCGATCTATGGGAATCTCTATCCTTAGGTGTGATATTTTGAGCATGGGTAAAGATCTCCAAAACCTATTCACTTTCTTAGCTCACCAAATGTAGTCACTCTTTCTGCCATCGCATTGTGTTTATGGATCGATTCTTCACTTTCACTTTTGACTTCAACGTGAATATGATCGGGAAAATCAGCATATCTCTCCAAGATTTCGGATAAAATATCTCTGACAACATCTTCCACGAATTTTGGATTTTCATGCGCTTGGATAACGATTTCAGTTTCATCATCCCTCTTCAAGATCTCATGAGTTGGAGAAGAAAGAGCTCCTTCTATTATCTCGATGAGATCGTTGACTTCTACATCTTTATCTTCAGGGACCTCCATCATCAAGGTAGTGTTATTCCTCTGGTTATGGGTGATAAAAGGTATCTTCTCTAATTCTTCTTTGATTTCCGGATACTCCTTTTTGAATTTTTCTCTTGCTCCTTCCATAGCGCAAGGACATGCGTTCCAGCCGACGACTTCAACTCCTATATATTTAACTATCTCTTCATCTCTGAACCCTTCTGCCTTTGCCTTGATCTGGTAATTTTCTAGACTTTTTTTACCTTTAGGTGATTCTTTTTCTAAAAAATAATCAGAGTTTATCTCTACTTCTGAATAGGAAGCGTATTCGTGTCTTTCTAGTAATAGTTCACAAATAGAAGCAGAGAGGTTCTCTAGCCCTTTAACTGGTTCTCTTACTGTATTATCTACGACTTCACTGGTGATCTCTAGATTTCTAGACATGTGAGACCCTTTTTGATCGGAAGGAAGATCTACATAAATATCTATTACTGCGTTCAGTGTGTTTTCTCCCCACGGTCTCTGAACTACGATCGGTTTTTTTACACCCGTCACTCCGACCCTTGTCAATTTGAATTTCTTTTCAACAAGCCTGCTCTGAACATCGGTTGAATCATTCATGCGGAGTCATTCTTAACTTCTTTAATAAAAACTTTGGTCTGAATTTTGCGGGACAATCCCCGTCACTTATATACCTCTTATTATCTACTTTAATTCGCTTAAACGATAAGAGGTTACTACCATGCCTGAAAAAAAAGAAGTTATAGAAAGATTGAAAGGAGTAATGGATCCAGAAACAGGTACCGATGTATACACGATGGGACTGATATCTGATTTGGATGTGAAAGAGGATTCTGTAAGTTTGACATTTATCCCTACTAGTCCTTTCTGTCCGTTAGGAGTACAGTTAGCAGTAAATATAAAGAAGAGTCTTGTAGGCCTAGATGAGATGACTGATGAAGATATAAACATAACAGTAGAGGGTCATCTCAATTCAGAAGAAATAAATGAGAAACTAGCCAGCGGTGAATTATAATTGAAGATACATCCAGATTGCGTTCCATGCCTTTTGAAAAGATGTTTATTTGAAGCTCGATTAGTTGATAGTGAAGATGAACAGGATCTGATGCAGTCAGCTCTGAGCGTACTAAAGAGAGAGTATGATGAGGATGCGGTTTCTGCTGAGGTCGCTACAGAAGTACATGGTAAAGTCTACGAATTATTGGGTACTGATGATCCCTATAGAGAGATAAAGAAAAAGAGCAACGAAACAGCAGAGAAGTTGCTACCTGAAGCTGAAGAGATAGCCGATAATAATTTTAGAAAAGCGGTTTTAGTATCTATAGCAGGGAATGTTTTAGATTTTGGTTACCGCGATGATATTTCATCTCCTAAATATCTCACAGATAAATTCCAGGACATAATAGATGAGGGCCTAGGACACGATGATACTGAGAAGATCAAGAATATATTGGAAAGCGGTAAAGAGATCATATTTTTTACCGATAATTCTGGAGAGATAGTATTTGATAAGATTTTGCTAAAGAAATTAAAGGAGTTTGATATCGAACTTACTGTAGTAGTTAAAGGAGCACCGATCCTGACAGATGCAACCATGGAAGACGCTCTAGGATATCGGATCGACAAAATCGCTGATAGTATCGAGACGACAGGAGGTTATGCGGTAGGAGTAGATTTTGATATCCTTTCCGATGAACTCAAAGAAAAACTAGATCGTGCCGATCTGATAATCGCAAAGGGTATGGCGAATTGGGAGTCCTTTTCTGAGACATCTTACTCTCCCATAGCTTTCTTGACCCGGAGTAAATGTCAACCAGTTTCCAAGACAATGGGAGTTCCTTACGAGGAGAATATCGCTAAACTATTCAAGTGATGAGTATCTATAACTAACTAGGACCTCAGCGGCTACTGAACATGGCTTCATAAGCCGGTCCGATATAGATATCTCTTGTTCGGCCCATTCATAAACTGGAGATATAAAATCGCCTTTTTTAAAACCACCTATCACTACAACGAAATCTTCTGTTCTTTTGAATATGTCTGAGGGATTCTGTTTTTCTCCTTTTGGAGTCATCAATATTTTTTTCCCGAACTGATCATCTAACACTTCCATAAGATCTTTCTCAAAATATCTTATGCCCAAGGGAGTCTTTCCTCCTTTAGAGGCTTCTATCAGCTGTTTTTTAAATTTTTCCAATGACTCAGGTACGTGAGCATCGGATTCATATTGAAATACTTTATCTTCTCTGGTGTGTATGATCGTCCTGAGTTCTTTTTCTTCTGCAAGCCCCGAATCCTGAGCTATAAGAAGTGGCATATGGATCATCTCGGGGAGTGACTCATCTCCATCAATTTTAGAAGGGCCTACTTCGAGTTGGCTATCACCTATCACCAGCGTGAGCATAGTATCACGTTATGATCTTATCAAGCTCGCCTTTTTCCATACCTAGATTTATCTCTCTAGCTATCCTTCTTCCTGTAGAAAGATTCTCTTCCATCAGATCGGAGTAAGGAGATCCTGAGATGAATGGATTGGTTCCGGCAACAATTCGAGAAGATATCTCAAAGACTTTGAACTCAAGATCTTCAGTTACCACTGTCTCCAAACAGAAAGAGCCATACAGTCCGTCAAATAGCTCGTAAGATCTATCTACTACCTTCTCTCCCATCTCAAATATTTTTGGCATAAGACTTTCTCGGACCACTACTGGTACATTCCCTGTGACTACAAACGAGGGGAATATCCTCATCTTTTTTAGCTCTTCTTGTGATCCTAGTTTATAAGATTCGTCTATATTGCTCTCGTCTCTTCTATCGATAGAAAGCATCTCTAAAATACCTTTATCCATCTGGTAGCCATCTTCTTTGATAGGCGAGAAAAAATAATGCAGATAATATCGGGTGCCTAACGCATATTCTTGGATATGGTATTCCTGCTCATGATCGATACCTATCTTGAATTCATTGTAGTTTTTAGCTATGAAGAAACCTCGTCCACCTTTAGCTCCATGATATTTTACCATAACGGGTTGATCGATATTTTTTGGGTCTTCGATTATTTTTGGCATGTTTATTCCTGCACTGGTAAGCCATTCCCTCTCTTTGTCTCTATCAGATTCCCAACCCAATACTTTTCTGTTTCCGAAGGTAGGTACCTGTAGAGATTTGAAATTTTCCGCTCCTAAATACTCAACAAAAGAGCCATGAGGCACAACAATAGAATTTTTCTCTCTAAGTTCATCTGTTTTATCCATTATCTCTTCGTAATCGTTTAGAACCATAAATTCGTCAGGTTTTGCCTTTGGGTATGCATCATAGAATTTAGGTCTCTCACCAAAAGCTATACCCAAAGTATCGAATCCTTCTTTTCTAGCTCCGTCAAAAATCTGCATACTAGAATGAGAACATACTGTAGCGATCGTGATATCGTCTTTATCGTACTCTTCCAAAATTCGGGAAATCTTTTCTTCGGTGACCATATAGTCAATTAAAAAAAGAGGTATATTAATTTTTCCACTTACCAATTCAATATCTTGGGTTGTCCCACACATGAGTTTTTTCCACAGCTTCAATGGTTTTGACAACATCGAGTGTTTCTTTGACATCATGTACTCTTAATATCGAAACCCCTTTCTTTACGGCTTTAGCCGCAACAGCTAACGAGCCGTACAGTCTTTCCTCCGCCTCTTTTTCCAGGATCTGTCCCAAAAAACTTTTTCTTGAAGCTCCTAAAAGTAATGGACAACCAAGAGAGGTGAATTCATCCAGCCTGTTCAGTATCTCTAAGTTATGCTCTAATTTTTTCCCGAATCCGATCCCTGGATCCAAAATTATATTTTCTCTTTTAACTCCGCTATCTAAAGCATATTTTATCCTTTCATGAAAATAACTACAGATATCTGATACTACATCGTCATATTCTGGATTATCTTGCATATTTTTTGGGGTGCCCTGCATATGCATTATGGCGATAGGAACATCAAGCTTGGCGATGGTTTCAGCCATTTCATCAGTCCTTAATCCGAAAACATCATTGATCATTTCTGCGCCTGAATTGATAGCTTCTTCTGCCACTTTAGGTTTGTAAGTGTCGACCGAGATAGGAACATCGATCAAAGGAGCGAGTTCTTCTATCACAGGAAGTATGTTTTCTAACTCTTTTTCGGCAGAGATACGTTCGCTTCCGGGTCTTGTACTTTCGCCTCCTATATCTATAACATCTGCACCTTCTTCTGCCAATTGAATCCCTCTCTCAATGGCTTTATTTTTGTCAGAATAATTTCCTCCATCAAAAAAAGAATCAGGAGTTACGTTTAATATGCCCATGATCTGGCAATTTTCTTTACCGAAAATCGATTTCGTAGGGTTGAGATAATTATCAATTGTGTCCTCTATCTCGTCCGCAAGGATATGGAGGTCGAAAGGCTGTTCTCGCAATTTCTTCTTTACTCTGTCGAATTGATTTTTTGTACCCATCATCATGATCTCGCTTTTTTTCTCTGAGAGTTCCAACGAACCCCAGGGAACAGCGACCTCACCTCCTGCAGAAAGGAATTCCTGCTTCACAATATTTGCAGCTCTAGGATCGATATCTTGAGCATGTAATAAGAAAAACTGAGATTTAGGTGCCATGATCTCGATGCCTCTCTTTTCAACCCCCATATCTTTCATCAGGCTCTTCATTTTTTTTAGATTCAGATCACTCAATACTCTTGTTTTGAACATGTTACGTGTAGAGAAAAAGAAACTAATAAAATCTTTTATTCCTCAAAAATAGCTCCACATTGTGGGCATTCTTTGTCGTCTTCTGAGACTTCCGATTCGCAGACGGGACATTCATAGATGACAACCTCTATTTCTTCCTCGTTTTCATCCTCAAAACTCTGTTTTTCTACTTCCTTCTCCAGTGAACCTAATTCCTTGATATTGTCTATCAATCTGTTGGAATCACCATCTTTGATCTCGAAAGTATTATCATCGATCATATCTAGAGTTTCTAATGCCTTCTTGACTTCGTGTTTGATCACTGCTCCGCATTCAGGACATTCCTTTTTTTGATCTTCTATTTGATTATCGCACTCCGGACACACTGTTTTACTCATGTTATACACCTAAACAGTTTAACACAATACAGACTTTAAATATTAATTATTTGGTTCTATTAAGAGTTGCCTAAAGCTCGTAAACACTAACTTGAAATACGATCATGAGTATTGTTGGTCGATATAAAATGAGTAATAATGTAATTGAGACTCTGAAAAATCACCGCTCGATAAGGCGGTACGAGGATCGATCTGTGAGTGAAGAGAAAATAGAAGAGATCGTAGAAGCAGGTCAGCAAGCACCGTTTGTTTCTCAATTGTACAGCGTCATCATAGAAAAAGACAAAGATAAGGTCCCCTTCGGTGCACCTGTCCTTTTTACTATTTGTGTTGATATACACAAATTTGAGAAGATTATGGAAAAAAGAGATTGGGACCTGGTCACTAATGACTTAACCCTTCTCTTATTTGGGATACAGGACGCTTCTTACATGGCCCAGAACATGGTGATCGCTGCTGAAAGTTTGGATCTAGGTACCTGTTATCTAGGCTCTCCTGTCAGAACAGCCAAAAACCTGAGGAAAAAATTTGATCTGCCGGATAGGGTATTTCCTTTGGTTCAACTAGTGATAGGCCATCCTGATGAAGACCCCCCGACAAGACCCCGATATCCGATGGACTATGTCCTCTTTGAAGACAGATATCCTACTCTCTCTGACGAATCTATCGAAGATGCGATGAAGGAGATGGATAAAGGTTATCTGGAACAGGATTATTACAAAAATTTAGATGCTAAAATCTCCTTGAAGTCTAAAGAAGAGGATGAATACGATTATAATACTTATAGCTGGACTGAGCATATATCGAGAAAATGGGGACAATGGTATGACGATCTAGAATCCCAGAAAGAGATAGTGTGCGCTTGTGGGTTCAAAATTGATGAAACAGAGGATTGATCGATATCATCTATTGAATATCGGTCTTTTAATTCCCTCTTTTGATACGTATATCATCTCTTCGTCTTCAGGTTCGAGTTCATCTTTGGCCTGTAGAAATCCACTCATCCTTACAGCAAGTAAATCTATGTGATGAAGAGCAACTGCTTCTTCTAACCTCGGACTTCTAGGACTTCCCCATTCGTAATCTCCATGATGAGAAAGGATGATATGGTATAATTTTAGAGCAAGATCTTTTGGGAATTTCTCAATCTTTTCTACTTTTTTTCTGATCATTCTTTCGCATATCATCGTATGTCCAACAAGCTGTGCCTCTGAAGTCAATTCGATGGAAGTTGTGGTCTCGTATTCATCGACCTTGCCAAAGTCATGAAGTATCGCCGCTGCCACCAGAAGATCTCTATTCAATTTGGGATATATATCTGATACTTTATCGGCAAGTTGGGTTTCTATTAACGTATGTTCCAGTAGACCTCCGAGATAATTATAGCTATACCTTTTACTGTAAGGTGCTTTTTTAAATCGATTTACAAAAACCTCATCTTTCAAAAATGATTTTACAAGATCAAAAAGATGATCGTCGTCGATGGTCCTTGCCAACTTAAGGAGTTCCTCGAACATCTCCTCGGGATCTTTTTCACTAGTTTTAATAAAATCTTCAATTTTGTAATCTTCTTTTTTTAATTTTTCTATTTTATGAAATTCTTCCTCGTTTATCGATATCTGTTTTTCACCTTTAAAAGAACTAATACTTCCTTTAACGCGTATGATGTCGCCGCCATGAAAACTCTGGAATAGTTTCCTTACGTAATCCTCCTCATGCCCACCCCAGTATACTAAGGGAATTTTACCGGTTTTATCTCCTACTATGAGTCTAAAGAACCAGCCATTGGCATACTCTTTCGGTGGTACTTTTTCTTTTATGGCGAATTCACTATCCACGTCTTTTCCTTCGATCAAATCTTCTACGAACTCATTCTTTTCCATATTATCTCATCTCTATATTCATGGATTTTAAATATCTTCTATATATCTTCCTCTGCCTCTATTCCCGACGAATTCCTTATCCTCCACTATTATGTCTCCTTGGGATATAACATATTTTGGAAAGACACCCTGAAATCCTTCGAAAGGACTCCATCCACATTTATAATGTAAATTTTTACTCTTTATTGTTTCAATATCTCTGAAATCTATATTTATGAGCTCAGCATCAAATCCTTCTTTGATTTTACCCCTTTTAAGACCTAATCTTTTTGCGGGATTTTCAGCTATGCACTTTAGAACAGTAGATAGATCGATTTCTCCTCTGCTGACAGATTCTAGTAATAATGGATACATTGTTTCCACCCCAGGCATCCCAGAAGGACTTTCTTCAAAGTTTTGTTTTTCTTCCTCTAAATGGGGAGCATGATCACTAGCGATAAAATCGATCTCATTTCTTTCGAATGCTTCCCACATCTCATATCTTTTGTCGTCACCTCTCAGAGGAGGGTTAACTTTACCAAAGGGACCTAGTAAAGCCTCATCACTCAAAAAGATATGATGGGGAGTGACTTCTGTCAAAAAACCGAGTTCACGAGCCATATTTAAACTCTTTTTGGAAGTCAGGTGACAGATATATTTTTCTATCTGTGGGAGATCTTTCAACTTTTTTATAGCTTCGATTTCACTCTTGATAGGTCTGTTTTCATTATGATCTCTCAGATCGTTCCCTAGTTCCATAAAATAATCTTCATCCTCGCAGTGAAATGCGATCTTAGCATCGTATGAGTAGGCCTTTTGGACAAGATCGTATAAATCATCCATTTTGATCTTTTTTATGTCTGTTGTAGGGGACATGAAAACTTTAAAAAATTTAGTGATATCGATCATCTCATCTATATCTTCACTTAAAAGACCATAAAGACCGAAATCGATAACTGACTTTTTCTTGATATTGTTGATTTTTTCTTTTAATCTTTTGTAAGAATCGGTGGGAGGTACGGTATTAGGCATGTCCATAACAGTGGTTATCCCACCACAGGCGGCACTCACAGACCCAGAATAGAAGTCTTCTTTCTTTTTCATACCAGGGTCTCTAAAATGTACATGTAAATCTATACCTGCAGGTATGATCACACCTTTCATTTTCTTAACATTTTCACTTGTTTTTAGACTCTTTTTTAGGAAATCAATTTTCCCGTTTTCAATACCGATATAGCAATTTTCGTAATTACCATTTATATATGCAGTACCTTTAATTATCATCGATATCCCTTCTCTCTACTTCTCCATTAGGTTCTATCTCTTTGAATATGGCTCCTTCAAAAGCCTCGATATGACAATCACCTGTCTTCCATTCATTTGGGGGTAAACCTGCCTTCCTACAAGTATGGTCTAAGAATTTTTCCTCGCCCCATTCATGATCAACAGGAACTTGAGGCAGCAATAGTCCCTTTCTAGCTCCTTTTGATATGATCAATCCATGTTTTCCGCATTTTATTTTTTTTGGTAACTCTGATGGGTCATCACATTCTATCTTTTCTGGAGGTGTCAACAAACTCACTTCAACTAATACAGAACTTAGTTCTTCTTCTTTTAAAGCTGGGAATCTGGGATCATTAGTAGCTCCTTTTGCTCCTTTTATTATAGCATCTTTGAGAGGATAAATTGGTTCAGGGTAGCCTATACACCCTCTTAACTCTTCAGATTTATATCTGTTTATAGTAACGAAAGCACCCATCTTTTTTTCAAATTTTTCAGGTGTTTTTATACTAAAGGTCTCTTCTCCTTTTACATGACTTTCGATGGTATTTCTAGCTATTTTGACCGCTATCTCACCATCTTTCTCAGTGAACATGTTTATGATATACAGATAATCAAATATTTAAATTATGGTCTTTAATGTTTCTCTGCTTCATAGGATTTCTATTCCTTCCGGCATCTCACCAAAATAATCTTTGAAAGGTTCAGGCCAGTTGTCCATGTTGAGCCCATTTTGAGCAAGAAAGGCTACAGCCCATCTTTCCAAACCGATGCCTGAACACCCAGAATATAACTTTTCAGATTGACTTTGACTTTTGATGTTAAATGATTCTGTATATTTACTGAAAATAGATAGGTTACCAAATTCTAACCATTCACTCTCTTCTCTGGAACCTCTGTATGGTAGATATGCCTCAAAATCTACGGTGCCTAATTTTGTTTCATCTTCATCCTCAACGTTCCCTGCTTGCTGAAGATAAAATGGTTCAACCTGGGCGATTCTCCATTCTATGTCCAAAATGTTATTGAAAACGTGTTTATATTTTTCGATCAACTTTTCTTTTAAGGCAAAAAGTTGTTTTTTAGTTCCTATATAAACAGGTTCGATCCTATGAAATTCATCCACTCTCTCTATTCCTTGTCTACCACCTGATTCGTATCTAGTACTGGGAACAGTATTTTCATAAACAAGTATCGGAAGACTTTTATCTGCTATAGTTTCATTCTTCAAAGACCAGTAGATCACAGGACATTGAGCATAACAGATACCCGCTTTCGGAGTTTCAGTCATCTCTCTCAGCTTGTCTTCAGGTACTTCTCTTGCGATCTTGATCTCGTCGATGATCTCTTCCCACTCATCTGGGTTTCTAGATACAGGTTCTGAAACATAATAGGTTTCGTTAGGTATTCCTTCCATATGACCAGTGTCTATCCAGACGTCAAAAGGAACCATCATCGATTCAATGATTTCTTCAAATCCTAAGGGATGGAGAATCTCTTCTATCGCGATTCTTTCTAAGGTTTTCAAAATTTTTGCGGCTTCAGGTCGATAAAACCACTTGCCTTTCGTGGGCCCTCTTTTGATCCATCCTTTTTCTTCCATCTTTTCAGTGGGATCTTCATCCCACACAGCTTCTTTTTTTTCTGACTTCCATACCAATTCCCACATCTCGTCTTTTCCTTTGTAATACTGGCCATCGACCTTCTCCCCAACTCTTTTTATTATCCTGTCCACATAGTTATTTTTTAGCTCTTCTTCTGTTAAGCATCCTATATCTAACTTGCAATTTTTCCCATCGAACTCGATCTTCTCAACGTACGGTAATGATATTTTTTCTTTTGCCTTTTTGTCTAGCTGAAATCTGATAGTATAGTTTTCTACTCTTAGCTCTCTGATCCCAACGTGATATTCTGGTCCCAATTCCTGGTTTAATAATTTTCTCAGACGAAGAGCTCCGTCGTGAGCTCTAACATATCTATCAGAAGTTATGTGCAATTTTAAGTTATTACCATCTATAGCGATTTTATTTACTTTAGCTCCTCCTTCTTTTACATCTTCAGGGATTCCTCTTTTGAGTAGGTCTTCATTCGCTTTAGATATCAATTTTTCTATGTCTTCTTCTGCTTTTTCTATCGTGTCACTGAAGAGCAAGTTAGCTTTGAGTTCAAATCTCATGCTGTTCGCCAAGTAATATAGAAAGGGATATAAATACTTTTGATTTCGAAAAATTTAATATGATTGCCTGCTTTCTTATTTTAGGATGAAGATCATGGAGGACTACGAAGATTTTCGTGCATCTGAGGTGATGGTTAAGGACGTGATGTCTGAGAGCCCAATAAGTATCAAAGGACATAAGACCGTTGAAACTGCTGCGGCATTGATGAGAGAAACTGATACAGGCAGTCTTGTTGTTCTTGATGATGATGGAAAATTATCTGGCATATTGACTGAGATGGATATAGTCACTAAACTTGTTTCAAAAAGTTTAAAACCTGATGAAATCAAGATTAAAGAGATAATGTCAACTCCTGTCCATACAATAGACTGCAAAGAACCTGTTCAGCAAGCTGCTAAAACTATGGCAGATCTTGAGGTGAGAAGATTGCCCGTCATGGAGGAGGAAGATATGGTTGGTATCGTGACCGAAAATGACATCCTTGAGATATCTCCTGCATTGATAGACATAACAAGAGAATACAAAAAGATAAGAGAAACCGAGGGTGGGTTTGAAAACTACACAACGCCTTTAAGAAAAGAGACCTCTGGTTATTGCGAAAGTTGCGGAGTCTTTTCCGATCAACTTTCCTCGCAAAATGGCCAATTAGTTTGTCCCGAATGTGAGTGATGAAAAAATCTACTATAGACTACCCATCAATATTAAATAGTTCATTTCTAATACCTTTGCATCGGAACGAAAACCCACTCGTGCGAGATTGATGAGTAAAATAATCTTTCAAGATGAAATGGGCTCTATATCGAGAAGAAACTTAATTAAGGACCTAAAAATTTGAGTGATAGGATGAACGGAAAATTCAAAGATTTATTAAAGGGCTTGAAACAAGAAGGTGTTTTAGGTGTCGCAGCTATCGATAAAGAGGGAAATGTGATAGAATCTGATATACCTCCTGATGCTCATCCTGAAACTTTTGGTATCATGTGTGCCACCATCATAGGTGCTTCTAACAGTGTCAACTCAGAATTGGAACATGGTAGCGTGAAAAGGACGATCGTAGATTCTGCAAAAGGAAAGTTGATAATAGCAAACACAAAAACAGATTTGATCCTTGCTGTGGTTGTAGAAAAATCTCAGAGATTAGACGTATTATTTGACGATATAGATGCTGCCGCCAAACAGATGAATCAACTTGTTTGATCTTCAAGCAGCTCGATCAAAGAGAGAAGTGCCTTTTCAGACGTTTGATTTTTCACATCGCTCCTGTTACCTGAAAAATCAAATTTCTTAACTTTTGATTTTTGAATAGTAGATATACCTATAAAGACAGTCCCTACCGGTTTCTCTTCAGTTCCACCCCCGGGCCCTGCTATTCCCGTAGATGCCAAACCTATATCCGTGTTCCTTTTATTTCTAACTCCGTTTGCCATCTGTTCAGCTACTTCTAAACTTACAGCACCTTTTTCTTTTATTGTGGATGCATTCACATCTAGGAGATCGATCTTTGATTGATTGCTGTAAGTGATAAATCCTGTCTCGAAGTAACTGGAAGATCCAGGAACATTGGTCAATCTATTAGAGATCAGTCCTCCTGTACAGGATTCTGCAACTGAGATTGTCTTGTTCTTTTTTCTCAAAAGGTGTGCAGCTCTTTTCTCGCTTTTACTTTTTGATTCTATAGGCGGTCTCAACCTTTTTTCCATGTTGATATCCTCCACAAATTCATATACCTCTTTAGGCACGTGATCTTTCCATTCTCTACCTTCCCTGATATTCTTCCTTATCACAGTACCTGAGTATTTTTTACGTTCAATCTTCTCTATTTTGCCGGTTTGATAACCAACAGAATCAAAAAGATCCAATACTACTTGCGAGTTCCCATATACTTTGTCAAATTTAGGAAGGATCGTTTCTACATAATAAGGCCAAGCAGGATGACAATTGAGGTCAGGTACAGGATATATCTCAATAGATTCAAGTCCTCGTTTCTCTAAAACTTTTTTGATTATAGTTATCCTTTCTCCTCCTGATAATGGATTCACTGAGGTACGCTCTTCTTGTGCACTCCCTACACCGATAATCAACGAGTTGCATTCCTTCATTATTTGGTTTATAGCTCCTAAATGGCCCTTGTGAAAAGGTTGGAATCTACCGATCAGAAGCCCTTTCATCGTCTTTAGAAAGCAGGAGTATCGTTATAAATATTACGTTTATCGATTTTGTTCTCTATTTCTCTATAGGCATCTTTAAATAGAACTACCTCTTTAGTTATAATACGGTAGTTCTAGTTCTCTCAGTACAACTTATAGTTGGGTGAAGGGGGAATAGGATATTGTCCTAAATGGCAAAACATTTTGAGCCTTCCTTAGATTTGGAAGTATTAGTAGAGGTTACTCTCTCGCTCGAGTTCTGTTTTGCCATTTAGAAATACCATCAAACGAATAAGAGGTAGATTCAAATGAAATTCATAGAAAGAAAGATAGGAGAAAATGTAGATAATGAGATAGAATTGATCAGTACTAAATACTATAGAGGACCCAATGTTCACGCTTTATTTCCCGTTTTAGAGGCGCGAGTAGATCTAGGAGATTGGGTTGAAACCCCTTCCAATAAGGATTTCAAAAAAGAACTGGCTGATATATTACCAGAAATGAAGGAGCATACATGCTCCAAGGGTTACAGAGGCGGCTTTTTAGAGAGATTAGAAGAGGGAACTTATCCCGCCCATATAATCGAGCACATCGCACTCTCGATACAAAACAGTGTGGGTTCTGAAGTATCTTTTGGTAAGAGTAGGAGAGAAGAGGGAGCTATATACAAGATAGTGATGTCATATGAATATGACTCTCTTGCGGCTCACGCTATAGAAAGTGCTGTAAAAATAGTAAAAAAATTATTAGCTGGCGAGAGTAATCTAAAAAGTTTTGCTGACGATATATTAAAAGAAGGTAGAGAGGCCTTTTTGAAAGAAAAAATAGGTCCCAGTACCCAGGCCATTCTAGATGCTGCTAAGGATAAGGATATTCCATACAATAGGGAGAACGAAGAGTACAGTTTGTTTTCTCTAGGTTGGGGCAAAAAACAGGAGATGATCTGGGGTCCAGAAACTTCAAAGACCTCTTTGATAGGGAGCGAAATAGCTCAAGAAAAAGATATATGCAAAGATTTTCTTTATGACAGGGGATTTTCCGTACCACGGGGCGAAGTCGTTACTTCAGAGAAAGAAGCTCTAGAGATAGCAGAAGAGATCGGTTATCCTGTAGTTATAAAACCCGTTAAAGGAAATCATGGTGAAGGAGTTTTTATTGATTTGAAAAATCCGGACGAACTCTCAGAAGTCTTTTCATTAGCCAAAGAATATGATCCTTACTTGCTGGTAGAAAAATATCTGGAAGGGTATGATTATAGAGCACTAATAATTAATAACAAAGTGTCGGCGGTATCGAAAAAGATTCCGGCCCACGTTAAAGGCGATGGATCATCAACAATTAAAGAATTAATAGAATTAGTAAATCAAGATCCCAAAAGAGGAAAAGACCATGATAACATCCTGACGAAGATCAAATTGAATGAAGAAGTTCTGTTGAATCTAGAACGCCAAGGACTAAGTTTAGACTACATACCCGAAGAAAATGAAATGGTATGGCTAACTCTGACTTCAAACATAAGTACCGGCGGGACAGCAGAGGACAGGACAGATGAGATACATCCTACTTTGAAAAGAAAATTGGAAAGAGCTAGTAAGATGCTAGATTTAGATCTTATGGGTATAGATTTCATTGCTGACAGGATAGACAAAAGTGTTGATGAATTGAATTGGGGTATAATCGAGATAAATGCGAGTCCGGGCTTGAGGATGCATCTTTATCCCTCATCAGGTGAGGTTCAACCAGTAGGGAAAAAGATCATCGATCATCTCTACCCTAAAGGAGATGGAAGGATACCACTAATAGCGATAACTGGAACGAATGGGAAGACTACCACCTCTAGAATTGTTGAGTGGTTGGCAAGAAATCAGGGCCATCATACCGGTTTAGCAGTAACTGGAGGTATATGGTCCAACGGGGTAAAAGTTGAGGAAGGAGATACCACGGGACCATGGAGTGCTAACCTAGTACTCAAAGATAAGGAAGTAGATTATGCAGTCTTGGAGACGGCAAGAGGAGGTATGTTAAAAAGAGGCTTGGGTTTTGATAAGAGCAGTGTAAGCGTCGTATTAAATATAAGAGAAGATCACATAGGAGTCAATGGGGTTGAAGACCGAGATGATATTTTTTGGGTAAAATCACTACTAGTGGAAGTGACAGATGAAGAGGGGTACTGTGTTATCAATGCTGGTGATGATTACGCAAAAAAATTGATGGCTAAATCTCGAGGGACTCCTATACTATTCGGTCTTGAAAAGAACCAATTGATTGAAAAACATATCAGCAACGGAGGAGAAGCGTTCACCTATGAGGATGATAAGTTTGTTGCCTATCTTCAAGAAGGTAGAAAGGAAGTAGCCGATGTTAAAGAGCTCCCTTATCTTAGAGGAGGGGTAAAAATGTTGGTAGAAAATACATTAGCCGCCATGACCGCAGGTTATGCTAGTGGGCTAAAAGTTGAACGTTTTAGAACGGCATTGAAAAAATTCGATACAGACGAAACTACAACACCAGGTCGTCTCAATGTTTTTGAGGTGAATGATCGTAACGTAGTTTTAGATTACGCCCACAACCCAGACGGATTAAATAATTTAGGTGATTTTGCAGAACACGTTTCAGAAAGTGATTGGAAGATATTAGTGTTCACAGGTCTAGGTGATAGGCCAGATGAAGATATCATAAAAAATGGAAAAGTGGCTGCCAATAATTTTGATAAATTGATCTTTACAGAAAAAGAAGACCTTAGAAGAGGTAGAGAGCCTGGAGAGATATCTTCCCTTCTAAAAGAAGGGGCATCTATTGAAGATAATGACTCTATAGTGATAGATGATCCCATGGAGGCCCTTTCCTATGCACTTGTGGAGAGCAATCCAGATGATGTGATAGTCTGTGCAAATCTGGACTACACTTCTGATCATCTCAAAAAGATAATTTCACCTCTATCTGAAAACTGGGATTTAGATATGGACGACTCTGAGGTCAAAAGCTTAGACCTTTTTTCTTTCAGAGGATTCGAGAAGATAGATTTCGATATTGATGAAAATTGACTGTCGGTAGAGATATCTTGACCCCAAAACCCATCACTCGTTTTTTGGGAATATGGGTTTTTTTTCTTTTATATCAAATTTACATCCATCAGATAGTATATGTACAGTTATCCCCTCTGCGTGAATAGGTGTGCCAGGTGAAAGTTCTGAAACGTTAGTATGTTTTATGTTTTCACCATCTACAACTAATATATTTCTTTCTCCAATGACTTCGAAGATCCCTTCTTTAAAATCCCAGAAGGCAGCAGTATTTTCACCTAGGCCAATCCCTAAAGTGATCGGATTTTCAACAACTACGTGGACTAACCTTGGAAATCTTCCTCTAGCGGTAAAATGAGTGTCTATGACTGTTTTTGGAAGAAAATGTAGACCGTGAGTCAGTTCGAGTACACCTGTCATCAATGCTTCCTTACTTTCTCCATAGGCGATCATCAGATTTGTTAGACAGACAGCACCAGCACTTGTTCCTCCTATAGCTATACCATTTTCATGCCTCTTCCTTATCGTTTTTGCTAGATCTGTACCACCTAAGATCGTGGTAATCCTTAGCTGGTTTCCTCCAGTGAAGAAATAAGCGTCAACATCCATTGCTTTATCTATAATATCGGGGTCGTTTGCTTCTTCTCTAGTTTCTGGATTTATTGTAACTGGTTCCACATCTCTTTTTTCGAAAGCTTCTGAAAAAGCATTTGACGTTTTTTCTGACTTTTGACTCGCTGTTGGAAGTATACCTACTTTCATCTCATTGCTCTTTTTTTTCTCTTTTACTATCCTGATGAACTCATCTAGGATCACACCAGAGGATGAAAGATCGAGTTTCCCACCAACAGCAATCAACGGACCTTTATTCATGTTATTACCGAGGTGTAGGAAGATTTACATATATAACTATTGTTAAACTTTCCTCTGAGTTACCAAAAAATGGATAACTCTTAAATAACTCTCAAGTGTGGGATGCGGCCGATGCCAATCTCTATACTAAGCGATGTTCAGGAATCCAGTCTCAAAACTAAGAGATTTATTGTGATTAAGTTTCTCACTTTTCTTTTTTCAATGTATTGAACATGGTCCCGGTTTATTCTGAGTGGAAACAATGTGAACCTCAAATCCGTTTAAATGACTCTGCAAAAATCTTATAGTCCATGTTTTTATTTATACATGAGCTGATAAAGATGGAATTCGATGAAGGTCTAGATAGAAAAGGTACGAATTCTGCGAAACATGACTTCATAGAGGACTGTTTTGACAAAAATAATTTGCTGCCCATGTGGGTGGCTGACTCTGATTGGAGTACTAGCGAGGCTATCATCGATGCATTAGAAGAGAGAATACAACATGGAGCTTTAGGATATACGAGACCTGGAGAAGAGCATGATAGAGCAGTAGTCGATTGGTTACAGAGAAGATATAATTGGGATATAGATCCCGAGTGGATAGTTTACACCAACGGGATCACTCCAAGTCTCAGTATCTCTGTAAGAACCTTTGCTGATACAGGAGATGATGTTGTTATTCAGACACCAGTTTACTTTCCTTTCTTTTCAATTGTAGAAAACAGTGGATGCAGAGTCCTTGAAAATAAGTTGCAGTATGATAAGGAAGAAAAAAGATACAGTATCGATTTCGATGATCTAGAGGATAAATTCTGTAGGTGTGAAATTTCTATCGGCCAGAAAAAAAGGACCAGTATGATGATTTTATGCAATCCTCACAACCCTGTGGGTAGAGTTTGGACTGAAGATGAATTGAAAAGAATAGCGGATTTGGCTTTAGAAAAGGATATTCTTGTCGTATCAGATGAAATTTTTTCAGACTATGTGTATGATGACAAGCATATCCCTTTTTCTTCCGTAACAGAAGAAATAGAGCAAAATTCGATCACCATGATCGCACCTACTAAGACTTTCAATATTGCTGGCTTAAATATTGGTTTAGCTATCATCCCTAACGAAAATCTGAGAAAAAGATTTGAAGATGCTAAGGAAGGAATTGTTAAAAGAGGAAATTTGTTTGGTTTTACAGCTATCAAGGCAGCTTATGATGAAAGTGAAGGATGGCTTGACCGTCAGCTTGCCTATTTGAAAGAGAACAGAGATTTTGCTGTATCTTTTATTAGAAAGAAGATCCCTGATGTAGATGTAGTGAAACCCGAAGGCACTTTTTTGCTCTGGATCGATTTCAATGATCTGGGATTAGGATCTGAAGAGCTGGAAAAGTTGATGATTGAAGAGGCAGAAGTAGCTTTGAACAATGGAATTTGGTTTGGAGAGAATGGTGAGGGATTCATGAGACTGAATTTTGCATGTCCACGCTCTACCTTGAAAGAAGGTCTTACTAGGATAAGAAACGCTGTAGAAGGGTTAAAATAGTCTTTTTTATTCGGTAAGCGAAGATATTAAATGATATGGGTACAAAGTGACATCCTCCTCTCCCTAAAGGAAGAGGCTTCCTTGTAGGAAGTTCGAGGTTC
>CAZRSB010000017.1:0-34826 GCA_964602715.1 uncultured Thermoplasmata archaeon
AAATGGACTTGAAACTACAGTTGTTAAGAAATCCCGAAGAAATTAACAAGTCTCTTTTCACGGTCAAATAATGATGAAACAACTTAACTTTATAAAACTAGCAGAAAATAGAAAGGAAAAGTTTATTTTATGGAAGAGCATTGTAAAAGCTAACTAAGAAATTAATCTTAAAGGTGAGATGAGAATGGGAGAAGGATCAGAAATAGGATTATTAAAAAGGGCAAAGGGATTCTTTAAAGATAAAGCGATTACACCTTCTAGTAAAGCTGATGAATTCATTACAGAAAATCTGCCTGATTATATAGAGGAATACAAATTAGCTACAAAGTCGGACTTGGGTGGAGTCGACAAAAGAATAGAACAGTTTGTAGAAGAGATTGATGATATGAAGGAATGGAAAGGTAATACCCAAGAGAGGGTCCATGAAAATATCAGAAAAATTGAGAGATTAGAAAAAAAAGTTAAGGGAGATGATAATTGATGGCTGTTTATACCACCGTAATAATATTACTAGTAATAATAATATTGATCGGAATTTTTTTCTTCTTCCGTCATCGAGCTAGAAAAAAGGCTCTAAAAGAAAAATATGGTCACGTTCCCAGCCACACAGAGTTATATTTTGAAGAATACTTTGATGAGATAATCAAAAGCTGGGATCTAGTCAAAAAAGATAAAGCTCAGAGTTGGGCCGAAAATATGGACAACAAATTAGACCATCTTTCTGGAAGAATAGATGGTCTCAAGTCAAAGAAAAATGACATAAATCAAGAGTTGGATATAATGGAAGACAGGATAGATGAATTAGAGAGTTTAGAAGAGAGGAGGTAAGCTCATGGGACTTGCTGAAACTATATCGGCTAATTTCATTCCCATATTCTATTCCATAGTAGTACTTATCATTATAATAACAATCGGTATAGTTATAAACACTAGAGAAAAAGCTAGAAAGAGCAAAGAACTAGCAGAATTAAGGTTGAAACATAAAAAATTAGAAATGCATAAAAAAGAAAGACATATTGATAAGCTAAAAGAGGCTTCTATGGTTCTGAACGATGATGAGAAGGAGAAAATCGATAAGATCGAGAAAGATAAAGCTGTTCTAGCAAGGAGATCTTTAGCACTAATGAATGAAATAGAAGAAAGGATGCAGAGATTGGAAAAAGGTGCAGATAATGCTAAACTGATGAAGATGGTTAGAAAAATAAATAGAGCTGAATCTGAATTGTTTGGAGAGGAGGATAGATAAGATGAATGAATTTGTTAACAAGGGTAGTGAAAAAACAACAAATATGCTGGATTATATAGAAGACGTGTTATTCCCAGGCGAGATCGACATAGAAGGTACTGGATACAACAGGAGACTTCTGGATCACAGACTAGAAAAGTACTTGGACAAACATTTTGACGAATATATTGAGGAATTCGATCTTGTCAGAGAACTCCATCTTGAAGTATATGAGAACAAGTTTGAAGCTTGTGTTAGAGACGTAGAAAAGTTAGAAGATTTTCAAAAAGATATCGATGCTGAGCTCGATAGTCTGAACAGAAGACTCGATAAAATAGAAGAAAAACTGTAAGGAGGTAAGCCTTTGTCAAAGCCAATAAACAAGAAGAGGTTCAAAAGGATCATAAATAGCTATATTCTAGCTCAGGATGATCCAGTGGAAAATCTTGACATCCTTCAGAGATACTTCAAAAAAAAGGGTCTTGGGAAAGTCAACAAGGACTTATTAAAAAAGGAAATAAGAAAACAGCTTAAAGAAAGGAAGGAGGAAAAGCTCTTATTGAAGGTGGAATCCAGGTTATTCAAAAGAGACGATGAGGTTAAAAAGTATCGATACGGATCAGGATTCTGTCCTAACTGTGACATGTATAAAGATTACCATAAAGAATGTCCCTATTGTGGTAAACTCGAGATGACTTTTTAGGAGGAATATTGAATGAAAACTAAATTATACTCTCAGATAGTAAGAACAAAAGTCGATACACCTGTAAATAAAGGTAAAGCAAAAATTGTAGACATATTGGCAACAAAAGTGAAAGGGTCTTGGGAGGCAAGTGAAGTTAAAATAGAAACCGGCCTGATAGGAAAAGAGGCTAAGTTTTTTTGCTCTGATAAACTCGAAAATATTACCAAAAACGGAAATGTTTTTGTAGATGTACCGATCGAACAAGGAAATAGTAATCCAATCGATCAAAATGAGATCTATCTCAGCAGGCTAGTGGGAAATAAAGTGGAAACAGATAATGGACATGAGTTGGGCAAGATATATGACTACGAGATATTGATCGGAACTGACCCTTGGAAGGTTTGGAAATTATTGATAGATCCCTCAGGACTCTCTCCTCTCAAAAGAAGGATCAGGATACATACTAAACACATAAAAAAAATCACCTCTGATAGATTGATATTAGATAAAAACTATAAAGGTGTGTGAGTTGACTGAGATCTATCTCATAATATTGTTGTTGATCGTATATTCGGCTTTCGTTACCTATTGGTATTACCGTAAAAAGAAAAAGAAAGACAGCAAAAAAGAACATAGGAAAGATTTAGATGTTAAATTGTATGATATAAACAAAAGACTCGAAGAGATAAAAGGCGAATCATATAAAAAGGATCTTGATCTAAACGATTTTGACCTGGATGAAGAAGATTGGTAGATTATTATCTGATCTAAAATATATCAAATTCGAAACGTAAAACTTAAATTCAGTGATATCATTATTCAGATAGGTATTTCAGGATGGAAAAATATGACAAGGATGGGATGTTGTGATGTGTAGGTATAAATTTGGAGATGGGAAATGTTCATATCCCAAAAATATCGCTCTTGAATGTGTAGGTGAAAACAGTTGCCAATATATGAACGATCCAATTGATGATTCAACAGGACTAGATAAAGTAGAAAAAGATGAAGATATGTCCGATAATTCGGGTTCAAGGGAACGTTGTCCTAACACTAAAACAGGCGTCTACTGTAAAAAGTACGGATATTTTCATTGTTCTGGAGAAGAAAATTGTCAAGAACGAGAAGATTATATGGAACACTTAGAAGTTCATCAAAGTAAAGCTCAAAATATCGATATCAAAAAAGAAAAGAAATGATTTTTTCAGTCAACCTCTAGATCTTGACCTCCAAAAAATGCATCTTGCACTGCTGAATAGATATCTTCAATACCTCTTTGATTAGCGCTTGAGACAGGAGTTATTCCTTGATGTAGACCCATGTTTTGAATGCCTTTTATCAACTCAATGCTAGGCTGTGTTAATGTATCGGCTTTTTCCCTCAATTCAGTATCCAATTTCCAAAAGTCTTCTGACCAAGTTTTTATCTTAGTTATCTCTTGTTCAGTTAGCATATCCGATTTAGAAAGCACTGGATAGTAAGGTATATTAAATCTGAACTGAGCCGTAGCCGCAAGGGTCAGTAAAGAGACAAAACCTGATGGTTGTTTAGCAAGTACTGGATCAAATAAAAAAGTTATCATGGATTTATCGCTAAAAGTTCTTACAAGCTCTCTACTAGCTTCGCGGAAGGTAAATAATTCCATCTGACCGGGAGTATCTATGAGAAAATAATGTGTTTCAAATTCATCCATCACATTTTTAATCTGTTGAGCTTTCATAGCGACCATATCAGCTGCCACGATCTGTGCGCCATTGGGACCCAAATCATGCTCATCCATAACTTGAGGAAGGGAAACCCAATCTCTTATGTCTATATCAGCCGCATAAGGCAGGTGATCTACACCTGGGTCTAGATTTACAGTGACTGCTTGATAACCTTGATTGTCCATCCACTGCTTGAACTCTTTTGTTAACGTAGTTTTTCCCGATCCTGCTGTTCCTATGAAATATAATGCAACAGACATATATATCATCTCCTATTCATGCCTTTTAAATAAGTTATTTGTCAAACCAAGGAAACCTAACCCGGCAGTGTTGAGAGTAAAATAGTTATTTCCTCTTCGCAACTTTCTCTATCATAAGATTCTTCGTCCTCAAGTTCCTCTAATTTTTCAACAGTTTCTTCAAATATTTTATTTACTTCCTTCATCTTTTCTTCAGTGAAAGGCACTTTTTTGAATGAAACCCAGCCAACTTCGTGTTCAATTTTCTCACTTTCTTGGATGTATTTGATGCTTCGATTAACCATACCTTTAACGGTTCCCAATGCTGCTATTTTGTAATTTTTCTTCTCTTCTATGGTAAGATCTTCCCAAACTGCGCTTGAATCGAGCCATTGTTCCTCCACATCATAGTACCTTTTAACGATGTTTCCTTCTGTCTCCTCTCTTGAGACATGTATCAACCCGGCATCTAGTAATTCATGAACATGATGATGTGCCGTCTGAGGAGTTATATCAATTTTCTCGCTGAGCTCAGTGATGGTCATCTCTTTTTCTAGAAGAAGAGCCATTATTTGCAATCTAGAGGCATTAGAAAGAACCTTTATTTGGTCTATGGTTGGTTTTAGATCTTCCGGCATATTGACACCTTCGATAGCGTCTTAACGGGTAAACAAGTCCGAAATATTTAAATATTACCCCTGACTAATAACATGATAGGTGGTTAGATGCCATCTAAACGATAAGTAAAACAAAAATCGAGAAAAAGGTGATATAATGGTAAGAAGAATATATGTCAAAGGTCAAAAGCCTAAATGGGTAATAACCGGATCGCAAGTAGGTATGATAGCTGGAGAACCTTATATACCTAGCTGAAAGCCGAACCCTTATTTAGGCAAAAAACCAATTCTTTTGATTTTTTTTCTTAGTAATATGGAAAAAAGTATAGTTTTTATGAGTAATTCAGTAGGATTATTCCAAAAATTTTAATATATGTGTATACATAAGTATGATTGGTTAGGTAAAATGAACCAAAAAAATAGATTCTTGGTCTTAGTGGTCATAATATTATTGATTGTCAGTTTATTTTCTATAACTACAAATACCGTTTTTGCAGACGAAGAAATCGAAGGATCAGAACTAATACTCGAGAATTGGTCAATAGAACCAGAAACGGCTAAAGCAGGCGAAGAAATCGAGATCAAAGGTGAAGTAGAAAATATAGGAGATGAGCTAGGAGAACATTACGTAGACTTTTATGTGGAAGACATGGATGAATGGGAAGATTGGGAACGAGTAAGTTTAGAACCTGGCGAGTCTGAAACTGTCACTTTCACACATTCAGAAAGCGAGCTAGGGACATACGAGGTAAAAGTGGAGATTGCTGACTTTGGAGTGGAATGGATTAGTGAATTTGAGATCATACCTGGAGAAGTCAGAGATGTTTCAATAGAACCAGAAGAGGATCAAGTCGTAACCGCAGGTGAAGAGATCCAATTTTCTGCTCAAGCTCATGATGAGGCGGATAATCTGATAACTGATAACTTAGGAGATTTTGAGTGGGAAAACACTGATGAGGAAGGTCTCTTCGACAAAACTGAAGCCGGTGAATATGAGGTAAGAGCCATATATGGTGAAGAATCGTCTCGGGCTGTAACCGTAACGGTAGAACCAGCTGATCTTGATGAGCTAGTACTAGATGTACAGGAAGATAAGATCATAGAAGCAGGAGAAACAATTGATTTTTCAGCAGAAGCTTACGATGGTTATGGAAATCTGATAACTTCACGTGATAATGAGTTTGAATGGTATAATGCCGATGAATCAGGGACTTTTGAAGAAACAACGGCTGGCGAATATGAAGTCTATGCTGAATATGAGGGTATGGCCTCGGAATCAATATCCGTGACCGTTGAACCAGGACCAGCATACAGCATCTCTTTTATAAGCTGGCCTGAAGATGATTGGATCTCTGCTGGAGAGGTAGCGGAATATGAAGTCAGTATAGTCGATCAGTTTGGGAACGAACAACCCCATGATCTCTATAGACTAGCATTAGAAGTCGATGGTGTGATTAGAGCTACCTCAACAGTTTCAGATGGGGCGTCAACAGTAAATCTTAGGTGGACTACAACGAGAACTCCCGGCGAATATAAAATTCGAATTGTAGAACACCCAGACGAAATAAATGAAGAGTATTTAGAGTCCACCGAAGAACGAAACCTTTCTATATACGGTGAGCTTGATAGAGTTGAAATCGAACCCTCTGAAAATCAAACTATCAAAGCAGGAGAAGAGATCCAATTTAGCGCTGAAGCTTATGATGAAGATGACAATCTGATCACCGATAATTTAGAAGATTTTGAGTGGGAAGGGATCGATGAAGAAGGGATATTTAATGAAACAGAACCAGGTGAGTACGAGGTATATGCAGAATACGAAGGTATTTCTTCTAAGGTCATCACAGTAGACGTAAATTTTGCTGATGTTGACAGGGTTGAGATCGAACCTATAGAAGCACAAACCGTTGATCCAGATGAAGAGGTCCAATTTTATGCTGAAGCCTATGATGAGGAGGATAACCTGATCACTGATAGCTCGGAAGATTTTGAGTGGGAAAATGCTGATGATGGAACTTTCAGTGAGAGCGAATCTGGAGAATACGAGGTTTTTGCCACCTATGACGGAGTAGAGTCTGAGAGAGTGACAATCACTGTTGAAGACGAAGAAGAAGAGGATGAGGATGAGGATTATCTTTTGCCAATATCCGCTGTAATTGTCATAATACTAATCATCGGTCTAGTCTTTTACTTACGCAAGGGGAAATCTGGAAAAACATCAGATGAAAAAAGAAAAAAAGATGAGAAAAAAAAAGGAACTAAAAAATCAAAAAAGAAGAAAATGAAGAAAAAAGAAGAAACGGAAACAGAAGACAAAGAAGATGTACCAGATGAATTGGAAGAACTAGAGGACTTAGAAGAATAAGTAGAATTTGATATATCTCAAACAAATATTTAGTGAAGTAATCTTATTTAATTTGATTAAAATGGACAAGAAAGAGGATGATAAACCTTCGTTTAGATTTGAAGAAGAGTGCTTCATCTTATTAAGTCAAGTATTTGAAGGTGTTTTCGTACAAGACCTGAATGGCAATATTTTAGAAATAAATCCCCCTGGTTTAGACATACTGGGATACAGTAAAGAAGAAATTTCATCCATAAATATAAAAGAAATCATACAAGATGAAGCCATCAATCAATCAGAAGATTTTATGGAAGAAATAGGTGAGGAAAAAGACTTTTCAAAAACGGAAACAAGAGAATTACAAGTAAAAAGAAAGGACGGAACTAGGATATGGATAGAATTCAAGGCTTCAATGATAAAAAGGGATGGACAAACACTAATACAGGGGATCTTCAGGGATATAACTGAGCGAAAAAGATCCGAAAGAGCATTAAAAAGTCTTGTAAGGACGATCACTAGCCACACCGGTGAGAAGCTTTTTGACTCATTGGTTGAACAGATAATAGAATGGTTCGACTTAGATGGAGCTTTTGTTGGTAAGATATCGGAAAACAGACAAATAATCTCTACTTTGGCGATGAAGGCTTTTGATGAACCGATCGAGGTATTTGAATTTGATCTTCCAGGTACGCCCTGTGAAAATATTTTGGATAGCGGTCCTTGCTTGGTCAGAGAAGGATCTAGGGATAGATTTGAAGGAAATATAGGAACAGATGAATTCGATGTCGAAGGCTATATGGGGGTTCCGCTAAAAAACAGCGCAGGTATATCTATAGGTATATTATGTGGATTCTCTCTATCCAAAATTGAAAATATTCCTTCCAATTGGTACAACATTCTAGAGATCATCTCTTCAAGACTTTCGGTTGAGATCGAGCGAATCGAGCGAGAAGACGAACTTCATAACATCAAAGAGGCAGTACAAACCTCTGATGAGTCAATATATATATTTGATACCGATTTAAAATATATTTTTGCTAACGAGGAACATATTGATCGCTTATATCATGCAGAAGAAATTTCTCATAGATCAGAATCAAAATTGCTAGGAAAAAGATACAGCGAAATACAATCAGGAGATGATGAAAAGAGATTAGAGGAAGACTTACGAACAGTCTTGGAAACAAAAGATTCTCTAAAAAAAGAACACAAATCAATCCATGCAGGAAGATGGTCTAGTAGGACTTATACTCCTGTTAAGGATGCTGATACAGGAAAAGTAGAGAGTATAATCGTTATCTCAAAAGATATCACAAAAAGAAAAAAGATGGAAAAAGAACTTGAACGCCATATAAAAGAAAAAGAAAATATAATAAAAAGACTTAGTCATGATCTTAAAACTCCAATAGGACCTATCGTAAATCTGTTACCTCTCATAAAAGAAAAGATCCAAGAAAATTATCCTGATGAGAAATTGATATATGATTTAAAGATATGTCAGGAAAATGCGATTTATCTCAAAAATTTGTTGGATCATATTTTGAAAGTTGCGAAATTTACAAGAAGTGGAACCGAATTAGAGAAAACAGATCTTAGAAATTTTGTTGAAGATTGGAAAAAGGGGTTCGAAAGGAGACATCACGAGAAACTCCAAAGGAAAAAGAAAATTTATATCTTAAATAGAATTGATGAAAACATTTGCCTTGAATTGGATCAGATTAGTTTTTCAGAAGTCCTTGATAATCTTGTGATTAACTCAGTGAAAAATATATCTGAAGAAGGCAAAGTTGTGTTTAGGACTGAGGATAAAGATGAAAAAATAACATTGATCCTTGAAGATACTGGAACAGGAATAGATGAAAAACAATTGGAAGAGCTTTTTAATTACTTTCAACAAAAAGCACCTGCAGAACACGAAGTAGATTCTATAGGATTGGGTCTCCCTATCTCAAAATATATAATCGAAAACCACAATGGTGAGATACAAGCTGAAAATAGAAACGATGAAGGAGCTAGGTTTTGTATAACCTTACCCAAAATAAAAGGTGAGGATTATGAGTGAAGAAAAAAAAAGAAAAAATGTGTTAGTGGTTGATGACGATCCGCATCTTCTTTACACCTTGGAAAGAATATTTGAAGATGAGGATTTTGAACTAATCACTGCTGAAAATGGTGAAGAGTGTTTGAAAGAGATAGATGATGGATTTGAAGGCATCATCTTGATGGATATTATGATGCCTGAGATGGATGGCTGGGAAACGATCAGAAAAATCGTTCAAAATTATGATATGGACAATATCGTTATAGTTATGCTTACTGCGAAAGACTCACCAGAAGAAAAAAGAGCAGATCTTCAAAAATATGTTGTAGATTATATAAACAAGCCATTTACTACTGAGGGGCTCAAAAAAAGAATAGAAGAGTACTACAATTTCCTGGAGGTCTGATTCTAGATGGCTTCGGAACTTAGTCAAAACATTGTCTTGATCGGTTCTGGTACTGGAGGTCCAAATGCTCTAAAGGTCATATTATCTAACCTACCTCGACTTAAAGCATCATTCGTTATCGTCCAGCATATGTCTGAACATTTACAGGTGAAATTGACGAAGATGATGGACGAAGTTACTGAGATGGATGTTAAATTGGCCGAAGAAGATGATGAACTAATGGAAGGTACAATCTTTATAGCTCCTGACGGAAAACAATTAGTTATCGAGGATAATCGTCAGATAATTTTTGAAAAATGTGACAAAGATAAGTTCGCTTGTCCTTCCATAGATCTTACCATGAAGTCACTATCAGTGAAAGAAGACTATAATATAATTGGAATAATTTTGAGTGGTATTGGTCATGATGGGGTAGAAGGAATTGAACATATCTCTTATATCGGAGGAACAACAATAGCTCAAAACGTATCTAATGCAATCATATCTCATATGCCAGAAAATGCAATAGATACCGGAAAAGTAGATTTTGTATTCAAAGCTATGGCGATCAGGTCGAAACTTATCCAGTTATTTAAAAATGGATGAGGTGAGCTTAATTCCTATTAAAAATGCAATATTCGAAAAAGAAGCAAAAGCTATCATACCAGCAGGACGCATAACAGGCGTAAATGAAACATACTATAAAAGAGAAGATTGGAAACCTGTTAAAGTTTCATTGACTTCTGATGAAATTATACTCGAATCGAAAGAAAAAAAAACAAATATAAAACTAAATTCTATATTTTATATAGATAGAGAGATCAACTTTAAAAAAGCTAGGGAGAGGCATACCTTAAATTTCACCTATATGTCCCCTGAAAAAAAAGAAGAAGGAATTTTAGCTTTGATAAAAACTAGATCAAAAAAAAGTCTTAAAAGGAAAATTTTAAAAGAGATGATGAAAGAAGCTAAATTGTATTACATCTCACCTTTTAAAATAGAAGATGAAGTTTATGATAAAGCAAAATGGAAGACCGGTATTCACAGAATAAAAGGATCGAAACATATTCAAATATTAGGAGAGAAAAATCAACTCATAGCAATACCTAGAAGCAGAATATTTTTTGTGAGTCCAGGAGAGATAAGAGATAGAAATGCCTTGAAAATATTTTATGAGAAAGAAAATCAGCTAAGAGTTGATCTAATATCCCCTGTAAATCTATCACTATCTATAGTAACTGAATATTTCCAAAACTGTTTTTTAAAAAAGGATCAGAGGATCCCTATGTTGAGTGATAGAGAATTGAAAATCTTGAAAATATTGAATGAATTAGGAGAAAATAAATACGCTTTAGCTTCCGAATTATCTAGATTATGCAATTTAGAACTGAATAAGTTAAAACGTGCATTGGAAGACCTAGAAAATAAAAAAGTTGTAGAAGAAAAGGATGTAATCATCAGTTTGACCGAGATAGGAAAGATCGTTGGGGATAAAAAACTGGGATTTGATAGATTTGATGATGAAAAAATTTTAGAAGAAAAAGATAGACTTGATAAAATAGCAGAATTGCTCTCCAAGCTTGAAAAATTAAAAATAAATGAATAGAGATTTTTTTCCTCCGAAAAAATTTAAGTTGTACACGTTCATTACCTTCTTGATAACATGAAAAATATGCTGATTTGTTACTTCTCTAAGGGAGGTACTACGGAAAAAATGGCGGAGGAAATATACAAGGGAGCAGAAAGAAGCGATGCAAATGTAAATATCGATCTAAAAAAGGTTGGAGAGGTTGAAGTGGGCGAACTTAAAAAATATGATGGGGTATTGATCGGTTCTCCAACATATTATGGGCTTCCATCAGCAGAAATAAAGAAACTTTTAGATGAGAGTATAACCCATCATGGAGATCTGAACGGGATGGTAGGTGGAGCTTTTACATCTAGCGCTAATACCGCCGGAGGAAACGAAACAACCATAATGGCAATATTGGAGGCCCTTATAATCCACGGTATGATAGTTAAGGGTATGCCCAAGGGAGATCATTACGGACCAGTAGTGGTTGGCGAAGCAGATGAATCAGAATTAAAGCAGTGTCGGTATTATGGTGAATGGATGGCTGAGCTTGTAGAAAAAATATCAGAAATGGAGGTCTAAGATGGATTTCGACAAAGTAGCAAAAAAAAGACGCAGTGTTCGTTCTTTCTCAGAAAAAGATATTCCAGAAGAAGACATCCAAGAGATAATAGAAATAGGGCATATGGCTCCCTCTGCAGGAAATCTCCAAGCCAGAGACTTCATTTTGATAAAAGATGATGAAAATAAAAAAAAGTTGGCAAAAAACGCTTATGGTCAATCCTTCATAAAAGAAGTACCTTGGGTCATCGTCATATGCGCAAACAAAGAAAGATCGGGTAAAAAGTATGGAGAAAGAGGAAGAGAACTCTATTCTATACAGGACGCGACTGCTGCCGTCGAAAATATGCTGCTAGCGGTGGTAGACAAGGGATATGGAGCCGTGTGGGTCGGTGCCTTTGAAGAAGAAAAGGTAGCAAAACAATTAAACGTACCAGACCATGTTAGACCAGTGGCTATAATACCAGTCGGTTATCCTTCTAAAGTACCTCAAAAACCTGATAAGATAGATATGAATAAACTGACTCATTATGAAAGTTGGTAAAGATTAGATAAGGAAAATTGATACTTATGGATGAACTACAACTCTATTTGCTCCGGTATGGAGAAATAGGAACTAAAAGCTTGAACATAAGAAAGCATTTTGAGAAGATACTTATACAAAATATAGAGCGATTTTTCCTTAGTGAAGAAGCCGAAGTTATAACTGAAAGAAAAGGTCGAGGAAGACTGTTCGCCTATGCAGACCCACAGTACTCTTATTTGTTTTCAAGGGTATTCGGTATAGTTTCTTTTAGCAGAGCTGAAAAGATAAGAGCAGAATTAGAAGATATGAAAGAAAAAGGGAAAAATTTTGCGTCTGAGATCAAAGGATCTTTTGCAGTAAGAGCTAGAAGAGTGGGTGAACATGAATTCGATAGTCAAGACGTCGAAGCTGAGATTGGTGATATCATACTTGATGAAAACGCCTCGCTTAATGTAGATTTGGACGATCCTGACCATACATTTTACATTGAGATCAGGCACTCTGATGCATATATCTTCAAAGATATCATCTATGGTCCTGGAGGTTTACCACTGAGTTCCCAGGGTAAAGTAGCGGCTTATGTAGAGTCAAAAGACGATTTCATCGCCACATGGCTTTTGATGAGAAGAGGTGCTCGTCCATATGTTTACACTCCTGGATCCTCATGGGTCAAAAGATTGAATAAATGGGATCCAAACTTGAAAATTAGAGAAACCAAAAGTAAGAGGACTTTTCTCGATGAAAATTTCCCAAAAGATGTTAAAGGTTTGGTTTTAGGGGAAGATCTACAAAATCTAACATCGGGTCATAAAGACTTTTTAATTTTTCGTCCACTAATAGGATTGTCCCAAGACCGAAAAAATAATTTTTTCAGAAATATTGAAAAACTAGAAAAAAATAAGAATATTTAGTTTTCAAAGTCTGATAGATAGATTTTCTCTCCCTCCTTTTCTATATTCTTCGATAAGTTGGGCGACCTTATTATAGTCAAATATCCTTTTTCTAACTAGATCCTCTAAAAATCTAGCTCTTTCATCCATGACTTCATAAATCTTTCTTGTATCATCGTAACCTTGAATTTTGGCTATCTTATCTTCTAAAATAAAACTGTTGTACATACCCTCAAAATCCAATCGATCTTTTTCATGATCACGTTTGAATACCACTCTCATCATCACTCCTTGCTGCTCTTTAGAATAACCCATAATCTCCCCTACTTCAGTCACTCTTCTTAAAACAGCCCCTGCAGTTCGGAAACTATCTTGAATTACAGCCACATTGAGATTATCGATGAAAGTGATCGGGATCTTGATAGGTTGACCAGTTAATCTTTGGATCATCCTATGTATAGAATTCGCATGAAATGTTGAGACAACAGGATGTCCAGTCTGCATAGCCTGAAAAGCTACTCTCCCTTCTTCACCTCTGATCTCACTAGGGACGATATAATCGGGTCGAGATCTGAGAGCTGCCTTTAGAAGATCAAACTGGCCTACTTGTTCTTCTTCAGGTCCCTCTTCCCTGACTATAAGTTGCTGCCAGTTATCATGAGGAGGTTGAACCTCAGGAGTATCTTCTACGCTGTATATTTTACTATCAAGATGAACAAAAGGTAGACAGGCATTTAAAGTGGTTGTTTTACCTGAAGCCGTTTCCCCACAGATGAAGATGGACATAGAATTTTCTAGGCAGAGCCAGATATAAGCGGCTAGTTTTGAGGATAGTGTATTCCATTTAATCAGATTAGTAATAGAGATAGGGTCTTCAGGAAATTTACGGATTGTGAATGATCTTCCCTTTGTTGAAACATCTTCAGGATATACTATGTTTATCCTTGAGCCATCGGGCATGGCAGTATCAACGATCGGATGGGCCTCACCTACTGGACTCCCAACCCTTTGACTTATCTTCTTTAAATACTCCTCTAACTCTAAGGCGTCATCAAAAGAGATATTTGTTTTTGTTCTTCCAAAAGTCTTATGAATCAAGGTGAGGACATCCGTTCCAACACAATTAATATCTTCTATGTTAGGATCATTTAAAAGAGGATCTAATTTTCCATAATCTACAAGATCTCTATTGACATAATATTTTAAGATAGGTATCTCCTTATCTTTAACGTCTAGAGACTGACCTTTTAATTTAGTGAATAATCCTTTCCCCTTTTTGCCTACGAGCCTATCAAATATCTCGTTTATCATCTCTCTTAATTCTTCTCTATATTCTATCTCTCTATCATAGTCTGCTTCTCTGTAGATGTATTTTTTAGCTTGTTTTAATTTTTCTTTCATCTCATTTGTCAATGGCGGTTCGATGGAGTTATATCTCTTTTCTTCCTCACCCTGAAAACAATGTGTGTAAACGATATCCGTGACAGGATAAATTATGTTGAAATCCTTTTGAAGATCGCTCCAATCCGGGCATTCCTGATAAAAACGGGGCATACCGGTTTGACTTTGAACTTTATTTAAATAAGATCCAAGAAAGGGATTTTTTTTGATGTGAGCTCGGAGTACCTTATCCATAGATATCAAACCTCTAATAGTCCGCTCATCATCATCTCAGCTACGATAGAAGTAACAACGCCTATCCAAATCATACCCACCATATGATACAACATCGACATCTTATGACTTCCAGCTGATATGACCAATGAAAGTGCCGCACAGATAGCATGGATTATAATCGCTATCAGTATAAATAATTGCATCATCTGAGGACTGTAGGCTACCTCATAAAGAATATCTTCAAATTCAGGGGTCTCCGCAACCATAGCTAGTGAGTCATCCATCATTACACTGATATTCAAAGTAAGTGTTAAGGTTAACGCGGCACCTAGTCCCAAACCATAGAATATCCCGACCATACTGGAAGCTTGTTGATATCTATCTTTTCGTAAAGATAGTGTTCTCACGAAAGTATCAGAAATTATATCACTGACTGTCCTAACATCTGCACCTAAATCTCTTGATCCAGTATATATGTTGGTGAAGGTAGCTATCAAATTACTTCCCGTACCCGAGGCGAAAAATTTCCATGCTTTCTGTTCATTTATCCTGGTCAGTAATCTTCTATAAAGTTTTTCTATCTCTTCTGTTAATGGACCAAAATCGTACTGACGAAGTTTAGCAAGAGCTCTTTCTACATTTCCTCCTTTCATGGCTGTACTGCTTGCTATCGCTCTCATGAAGGCATCGTAGTTCTGATCAGATCTTTTTAAGGTCTTCTCTGAGAAATATATTATCAGTCCTGGCGCAATAAACGGAGTCAAAGCTATAGCGACTCTCCAAAAAAGATCTACAGGGATATAGACAGAAAAGACATAGAAAAGAATAAGTGCAGCTATACCACTTATCGGGACTGCCTTTTTCAATTTTTCTGTGAGAGGGGGTCTTCTATCTAAGTCATGCCACATCGGATCTTTAGGTAATATGGATTTGATCACCACTGCCATCATGACCTCCATGATTAAAAATACAACGAGACCTCCACTGAGCAAAACCATTGCCGGATCGCCTGAAAATATAGGCAATATGCTCAAAAATACTATTAAGAAAAGTGTAGCGGTCATAGCAGAGATGAATACTTCCTTGATAAGATCTAATCTTTCTAATGCTGCCTTATACTCTGTTTCATAATCCTTCATAACTACAGAATGTTCTTTTTCCAAAAAGGTAGTTAAATCCTCACCAGCTTCCTGAGAGTGTGCTAGTCTCGTAAGAAAGTCCGAAAGTTTTTCACTAGGTGTCTCTTCAGCTACATCTCTAGCTGCTTCAGGAAGAGGCATATCCCAGTATTCCATCCTATTGTATATTTTCTGCATCTCTTCTGCCAGAGCTTCATAATCTTCCATATCTGAAAGCTTTTTAATCATTTTGGTTTCAGATACCGCTGATGTGGATATGGACCATAAATATGTGATCATCAGATGTAAATATGAGTCGATCTCTTCCTCTTTCATCTTTCTAATTATTATGGGAAAGAGGATTGAAAGGATTAAGATAACTGCTGGAATTACGTATTGGGTAAGTATCCCTAAATATCCTCCTGTGAGTATATCGGGGAAAATGATATCAGGAAAAAACATCATCAATATAGATGCCACTACCGCAGGTACAAGACCTCCAAGTATGTAATCACGAAAGGACATATCCATCTTCTGGTAGTGCTCCAATATTCCTTCCAGATCCATGATATCATTTTCCAATATTTTTATTTGATGCTGACCTGTGAATCTTTTACTCTTAAACGTGGTGGTAAGGCTTCCATACCCCCTTGATGCCATCTTCTTAAAACATCTATAACTTCATCATAACCAAGTATATCTTCTCTGATCATATTATCGATAACTTTAGCTCTTTTTTCTAATTCAAGATAAATCTCTCTTTTTTCACTGAATCCCATAAGTGGAGCTATTTTTTCTTCGAGTACGTTGCTGTTAAATTTACCTCTGAAATCAAAACCATCATGAACAGGATCCCATCCAAAGATTTCTCTTACCTCGACTGAATCCTGCTCTCTCAAATATCCTGTTATCTCAGTCAGAGCCAGCATCCTTCTAAGAAATTCTCCACCAACATAAACAGCCTGTTGAATAACTACAAAATCCAAATTAGGAAAGAAATGTAATGGGACATTTATGGGGTCTCCACTCATCCTCTGTATCAACTTATGGACTGAAGCCGCGTGAAAGGTGGACATCACAGGAACACCAGTCTGCATAGCTTGGAACGCAATGTTACCTTCTTCTCCTCTGATCTCACCGACCATCAAAGCGTCAGGTCTACTTCGCATCGCTGCTTTTATAAGATCAAAGTATTCCACCGAAATCTCTTCATCCTCTGATTCCTTGATGATCATCTGCTGCCATGTTTCCTGTGGCGGCTGGACTTCTGCTGTATCTTCTACTGAGTAAACTTTATTGTCATGAGGGATAAAGGGGAGCATAGAATTAAGGGTTGTAGTTTTACCAGATGCGGTTTCACCAGAAACGATCACAGACATACCATGTTCCATCGCTAACCACATGTAAGCTCCCATCCTTGAACTGAATGTGTTCCATTTGATGATCTGAGGCATGGTTAGAGGTGTTTCTTCGAACTTTCTTATAGTGAAGCTGGGTCCCTTTATAGATACATCTTCGGGATATATGATATTCAATCTAGAACCGTCTGGCATCGCAGTGTCAAAGATCGCATCTGAAGCGTTGACAGAAATGTTTACTCTATCACCCAAATTCACTAGATATTCGTCTAAATTTTCCATAGTTTCAAATCGGAGATTTGTAGTCATCTCATCAAAAATTTTGTGCACCAATTTTACTGGCTCCAACCCAACAACGTAAATATCTTCTATGTAGGGATCTCTCATCAAAGGTTCGATGGGGCCTAAATCAGCCAAATTTCTTATCAATTTGTATCTTACTCTTCTTATCCTCTCTTTGGAGAAATCTCTACTGAACAAAAATCCATTGGTATTTTTCTCTATAAATTCTTCAACACTCTTTTCTATCAGATCTTTCAATTTTTCAGAATCTTCACTAGTTTCCTCATAGGCCGCTTTTTCGAAAATAAATTCTTTTATCTCCTCAAACAGTTCTCTGCCTTCAGAATCAAGGTCAGGTTCTACCGCATTGTACTTATAACCAGTTTTTTCAGTTCCATAAACATGAACAAATAGAGGATCTCCGATCGGGTATATGATATTGATTTCATCCTGACTTTTTAGATCTCTATCGACTCTATTTTTCAATACAGGCTCACCAACACCTCTATTCCTAAGACTCATTATATACTGATGAAGATGAGGATTCCTTTTTCTTGCCTGCGCGAGTGAAGATTCATGCTGTAATGGACACATATCATCCCACCGAAGTTATCTCTAATACAAAACCAATTCCGGGTTCTACTCTAAAAGATATTGTTTGCGAAACACCACTACCTGCTTTTGCAAACCTTTTTACGTTAATCTCCTGAGAGACCGTCCCACCAACCTGGTTAAGGTCCAACTCGAATAATAGATGTGCTGTGGAATAAAATGGAGGGAAGATCTCTTCTGTTGATGGTCCAGGCTCTATAGTTAACAATATCGTTTTACCTTGTCCTAAAAGCCTTTGAGTAAAACTCTCTAGCCTTTTGAGAGCTCCTTTTGGATTTTCGTCTTTATTCACTAATGCAGAAAATGTATCAACTATTATTATATCTGATTCAAATATCCTTTTGCCCTGCATAAGCTTTTCAACATAATTTTCCTTTGCTTCCTGTTGCATCATACCATATATCGGTATGAAAAGTAAATCATGATTAAGAAGATGAGACGTAATTTTATACCCTAAAGAATCCATCTGTTCGATGAAACCCTTTACGGTTAGCTCAGTAGATATCACTGATACATCATAATCGTTCTCTAAAAAACCATAGGTTAACCGTTGAGTAAAAACCGATTTTCCGGTACCGTATCTGCCTTCTACTATGCCTAAAGAAGATGAGGGGAAACCTCCACCAAGCATCTCAGCTAGATCATCACGGGGAATATCTATATCTCTTATCTCTACCATACATTACACCTCTATTCTTATATATCATATACTAAATTCTAGTCTGTCCTCCGTTTCATACGGCCCAACAATTTTAAGCCAGTGATCACCTTCGGGGAGTACAAGATCAACTTTGATCTCAATCACTTCATTTGGTGACCAATATTCTTTATTTCCATCTATGATCTCTATATCAAGATCAACTTGAAGTGTACCGTTAACTAAAACTTCTATATTTTCCGGATTCATCCGAGTAGATCCTGTATTTTTTACATATATTATCAGATTATCACAATTAGGTACATTGCTTGGATCATTTATTATTGAAATGTCACTCTTTAATCTTTCGCTCAATGCGTCCTCTCTGGATCTTATCCCTGACGTGATCGACTCTGTAGAGGCGATGAAAACACCTGCTAAAGTAGCAGCTACTATCATAGAGGCCAAGAAAAAGACCAAGTGCGTGCTCGAAATTGAAAATCCCATTTTTTATACCTCCAATATTATATCATCTCATATTCTGTTATTCCATTTTGTAATACGATCTTTATTTCAGACCCTAAATAAAGTCGATACCAACCATTAAAACCGTTGCTGATAGATATTCTACCATGAACATCGATACCCCACAAATTATTCCCTAGTTCCTCAGTAATGTTGGTGATATGTACTCCTTCATCGTCGAAAACTCTGATGTGTGAATTTTCATCTACAACATATATCAAAGGATCCTCAAAATATTGATCACTGACCGTTAAGTTAGTAGGTGTTTCTAAATTATCGATCAAAATCGTTTCCTCGTTCCCAGTTAAGTCATATCTATCGATGGTATTACCAGTACGATTGACCAAATATACATGATCCGTCACATACAGGTCAATCGCTTCTTCTAAGTCGGTGATTATAGTATCTTTATAGGTTCCGTTCAAATGATACCTATGAACCTCAGTTTCATTGTCTAATAAATAAATGTAATTTTCCGGATTTTCTTCAGTGACAGAAATTGCCCTAGGTGAATCGAGTTCTTCATCATCCTCAGATATCAACACTTCTCCTTCTTCTCCTTCAATGTCAAATTCAATAACTCTGCTTTGTTCGTCTATAGCGTATAAGCTTTCAAACGTTGCTGAAACGTCATTAGCTCTTTCTAATAGCGTGTCAGAGGTTATTTGATTGACTAAATTATCTTTATAATCATAGATCAAAATACTTCCTTTTTGATCTACATCCCCTTCTTCAACTAGATAGGTATAATCAGAATTAGAACTAATAGCTCCAGGAAATTCAAGTCCATGGCGAACTTTTGATTCCACCCTATCTACTATATCATCACGGAAATCTAAATCAACATCTTCGATCCTGATCTCCAGTAATTCATTAGGTGACCAGTGATATCCCTTTCTTTCTATTATATTATAGCTGATGTTATGAGAGGCAATCACATTACCGTCCAATATGATATTACTGTGGGTTGCATTCAAAGTTGTAGAACCTGTGTTTTTTACTTCCATGATGGTAGTATTTTCACTCCTGCTATATCGAATAGATTTTATCTCTATATCTGTCTGGTGTTTAGACAGCCTCCTCTCTGTATCTTCATTAAGATTGACCTCAAAGCTTTCTAAGCTAGAGTAAAATGCTCCAGACAATATTGAGAAAGTAACTATCAAAGCAACGAATACGATTCCTCCAGAACCAGCTATTGAGAAGCCCATCTCTCATCCACCACCTCCTCATCGTCTTTTATCGGGTTGACCTCATCTCCTATTGCAATTTTTTTTCCTTCAAACTTGAGTTGGCCACCATAATCTATACTTTCTTCTACTTCTACGTTTTCTGAGATCTTGATATCCCCTTTACAACTTACATCCTTTACGAAGCTTCCTTTTTCTAAGACAACATCTTTTTCAGCTTCGATCTCTTTCACCTGACTGTTTTCTCCGACGAAGACAGACCTTCCTCTTATATTACCGGATATCTTACATTCTCTTCCTATTTTTATATCGCCAGAATGTGATGTGATACCTCCTTCAACACTTGTATCTGACTCTATGATTATATCTGCTTCTGCTGTCAAAGAACCCATGACTCTTGCGCCTTTTTCCACCCTAACCTCACTCTCAGATTCTAGATCACCCGTTATCTCTGTTTCTGGTTCCAATTTTATCTTCTTTTCGGAGTGTATTGTCCTTTCTTCTTCCTCCTTTTTCTCTTCTAAGCCACTTTCTTTTAAAACATCTTCATCAAGATCTTTTTTTACTTCGTGATCTGTAGATGGTTGTTTTTTATCTCTTCTACTCCCTTCAATTTTATCGATAACGTCCATAACATCACTGATTTCCTCTTCCACCCTTTCTTCCTCATCTATTATCTCGTCAATATCTTCAGGTTCTTTATCTTTAGATTTCTCTTCAAGTCCTTTTTCCGCGTCACCTTCTAGCATTTCTGTACTCTCTTGGATACGACTTTCTTCGATCAATTGTAAATCTTCCTCTATATCTTCTTCACCTTTTTCCTCCTCTTTACTATGGATCCTCTTTATAGCTTCAATCTCTTCCCTTAATTTATCTATTTCAGTTTCAAGGTCTCTGATTATATCTACTATAATGGATTCACCCTTCTCTACGTCCTCAGATTCTGTCTCTTTACCTGTTTCTTCAAGCTCTTCTTCTTTTTCTATATCTTCAATCGTTCGTAGTTCATCTATCCTCTCTTCTATTTTATCCCTCTCTTCTTCCATCATCTCTTTAACCTCAAATAAGTCATCTTCCAAGTCTTCTTCTTCGGTTTCTTTTTCTCCAGACATCTCTCTTTTTATCTTTCTTAATTCTTCCTTAAGGGCTATGTTCTCCTCTCTCAATCCTTCGATAGCATCTAGTATTATCTCTGAATTCATAGTATCTGAAACTCCCTTAGGAGCCTCTTTACTAATCTCATCAACCTTTCTTTCTATGCTTTCTTCTTGTTTTTTGAGGAAATCCATCATGCTTTTGACCTTAATCACTAGATTATCCTCATCCTCTTGTTTTCTCATTTTAACTTCTTTTTCCTCGACTAGGTCGTCTTTTTCTTTTATTTCCAGTTCGAGTTCACTTTTGATCTTACTTAGATTTTTTTGATCCATCTCAGTAGGATCTACAACGATCAAAAATATACTACCTCTAGTAGTGATCTGATCCTGTATAGATTGTATGAACCGTATCACAGTTGAATCAGCATTATTTGATAACAGATAACTGATACCTTCGAGTAATATTATCCCTCCTTGCTCAGAGATAAAACGCTCCATAGTCAAACCTAACAGATCTAATTGATCCGGGCCTATAGATATGTCTTCATCCGAAGAAGATAACCATCCAAATTCTACATCACTCAACTCATATTGTTCCCTTATGTCTTCAGGATGCGTCCTTACCAGACATAATCCAGATCTGTCTCTGGTAAGAGTTTTAAATATATCAAAGGCTATCTCATCATCTTCTATTTGAAGCAGATATGTTTTTCCAGACTCAAATTCTTCCATAATCTTCACCTCCATTTTTTCCGATTCAGATTTGATTTTTTGATCTTCTATAGGGCTAGGTTCGAACGAGGGCTCTTGTACTGATTGATCTTTTTCAATCTCTTCCATAGGTCCAGTTTCCTGCCTACTAGATTCATCTACGTAGTCGGGTTCGGGTTCAGGGGTTTGTTGAGGCTCGGGTTCAGGTAGAGACGAGGGTTCCTCTTCATCTATTTCTTGTTCTACCATTTCATCTTCAAAATCAGGAATTGCAGGTTCAGCTTCTTCAGTAGATCTTTCAGATTCTTCGGAGCCCTCAAAATCCGGCATCTCCGACTCTTCGCCCTCATCAGGGGGCTCAATAAGTTCATCTAGGGGAGAGCCTTCCGATTCCTCTTCGGATTCCTCAAAAGCTTCTTGTCCTCCCCAATCTTCTTCTGAAGGTGAGTCATCTCCAGAAGGAGCTTCACCACCTATACCCCCAGTTTCTAAGAAAGGATTGAATTCAGCTGTCACCATCTCATAGACATCCAACAATTGACTGATGTCCTCTTCAAGGTCCTGAACCCTCTCATTTATATCTTCAACCGTATCATTGATAGTATCTAAATTAGTCTCTAATTCTCTTATATCATCTCTATTTCGGTCAATATCATCTCTGACATCTGGTGCTACTCCCATACCGCCTCCAGCCCCTCCTTCCTGTGGGCCTATTCCACCATCATCAAAATCTGCTCCCATCGGTCCCATACCTCCCTCATCGCCTTCTCCACCGATAAGATCATCTATATCATCTCCAGAGGCTTCCTCCTCCTCGCTTTCTTCTTCCTTTTCTTTTTTACCTAGTAATTTTCCCAGGTCTACCATGATTTCCACCTGCCAGTGTAAATATTACTTTTGATTCTAACATTATTTAAACCCTTCTGCTTCATTTTAATTCCACCTTCCTTGTTACGAATACTGAAGGTGTTCTTAAGGAGAGACGTGTGGTTTGACCTTCTTGAGGTATCAATCTTATTTCAAAAGGTGTGCTGGTTCCTAAATCCAAGCCCACTTCGTCAACATCTATGATGATCCTTATCAAAGAGCCTTGTTCGATTATATTATTTTCAAAAGGTCCTCGGATCTCTTCACTAGTGAACGATGCATCTTCATGGACTAACTCATCGGTGATATTACCGTCGTCGACCTGTATTACTACATCCCCTAAATCAATGGATCGGCTCCCAGACTGCAGACGCACTAGGATCTCGACTTCTAAAATCCTATTCTGGGAATTTTCTCCTCTATCACCTATAACTGATATTGCATTGAGCCCTGTACTTACCTCTGATATTGCTTGATCTCCAGTTCTTTCTGATTGAGCCTGAAGTTCACCTATGGTTTCAACTAAAACGCCCGCCACAATAGCAGAAACTAATATTGTCGCTATTAAAAGAATAAGCGAACTAACACCACCTACACCTCTTTCATCTCGGGATAGACGATTTAGTTTGGGTGATGAAGAGTCATTTGATAGCTCGGTATCTTTTGCACCTTCGAGCATTATGATATACACGATTGATTATCATATTATATTTAATGTTGTGATTATCTCAGCCGATAATTACTATCCAGTGATTGAAAAGTCAGAGGAAAAAAGCATGATATAGATATATTCTTTCATAGTAAAAACCATATCTCTTTTGCTATCTAGATTGAAAATAAATTTTGAGTATTTTTGCTCATAAACACGGATGGTAAACTATTTTGATTAAAAAATATTGTAATTAATTTTTAAAAATTTAAAAGATAATTGTCTCCTAATTTATATATCCGGTTAGCTCAGTTTTAAAGATAGAGTTCGACAAGGTGTTGAAGATGCAAAAAATAAGAAGAGAAGACGAAAAGGGCGCGATGGGCGTCGGAACGCTCATCATTTTCATAGCGATGGTTCTGGTAGCTGCAGTTGCAGCAGGTGTTCTCATCAATACCGCGAACCAACTACAACAGCAGGCTCAGAGGACCGGTAGTGAAGCGATAGATGAGGTTTCAAGTGCATTCAGAGTTGTAGATGTGTACGGTCAAAATACTGATGATGAGGGAACAATAAACAATGTCACTCTGAAAGTCACGCTGGCAGCAGGGGCTAATCCTCAGGATCTAAATAAAACTACTGTACAAGTGATGTCAGGAGATGGAGAAGATAATCTAAATGCAGAAAACATTTCCGAAGGTATCCGTCCTGATGATCCAGATGTAGAATTTATTGAGGCCGGTGAACTGATAAAATTTACTATTAACATTGATGATATAGATGATATAGAGCCTCTGGGGCCACAAGATACATTAGACGTCAACATCATACCAAAGCACGGCACACCTACCTACGAAGGTATAAAAGCACCTTCTGCGATAACGACTGAATATGTGAGTTTCTAAACCAAAAGTCCTTCCCTTTATTTATTATTCAAATTAAATATAATATGCTTAGTTATCTATATCACGATAAAAACCCTCCTTTCGGTTTTATACTTTTTTATTTTTCTATATTTTGGAAACAGTATCATATTTATAAGAAAGAGGAGAAGGTGGTCTTTTTAGATCATTGAATGAGAAAAGTTTTCTATCGACTTTGGGACTAAAACATTCGAGATAGGATTCAAAACGACATAAATTTCTAAGAATTTTGTCTCAAAGCCGAAAATCAGAATAACTTTATATGGTACTTTCATATCAATAAAGAGTTAGAATGAGACGAATCAGATTAGCAAAAAGCATTCACCTAGTTTTGATTTTAATCGTCGTATTAAATATGGTTTTAGCATTCTCTCTATTCTCTTCAATATCAAATGCTGATGATGTCTTTTCGCAGGAATGCTACACTCAAGAGATCAAAGAAAAAAACATGGAGGGACCTGAAGGAACAGAAAACGAAACTGATAAGGTAACTATTGAAAATTTTGCAGTAGTTCCTAGAGACAATGAAATCGAGCTATTTTGGATCATTTCTAAAAACGACGATGAAGATATTTCTATTTCTCATTATAACATAACAAAAGACGGAGAACATCTAGAGAAAATAGATTATAATATAAATTCGTACCTCGACGAAGATGTAAAAAACACAGAAAACTATACCTACCAAATAGAAGTAATAGATGAAGAAGGAAATGTACTAGCTACTGATGAATCATATGGAAGTCCCGAAAGCTATTGGTGGATCGGGGTCTCCGCTTTAGTAAACATAATCGCTCTATTAGTTATCGTTTTCATCATATTTAAAAAACGCAGATAAATGATAGTAAAAGTTCTAATCTATCGACAATATTAATATATCTCTCTATTTTATCCAACCAATTGTAAATGTCAGCTGATTCAAAGCTTAATATCTTAAAACAAAAGATGGGCCGTCCATCTAAAGATGAAATTTTAGAGGGTGATATAGTTCCAGTTCTTTTTAAACTGGCATGGCCCATGATGTTAGCTTCTTTACTTCAGACCACTTACAATTTGATCGATACTATCTGGTTAGGTAGATTACCTCCCCCACAAAACACCCTAGCTGTGGGTGCTGTTAGTGTCGCGTGGCCTTTCGTTTTTCTGTTGCTTTCAGTAGAATTAGGACTGGGTATAGCTGGTATCTCTATGATATCTCAACACACAGGAGCAAAGGAGTACGATGAAGCTTACAAGGACTCGGGCCAACTCTTTTTCTTGTTCATCGTCCTATCGACAATACTAGGATTGGTAGGTTTTATCATAGCTGAAGACTTCCTCATGTTTTTGACTCAGGAAGCAGACCTGGTTCCATACGCTACTGAGTACTTACAGGTCATATTTTTAGGGTTTCCAATTTTGCTGACTTTTGCTGCCTTTAGCTTTTCACTTAGAGCATGGGGAGATACTTTGACACCCATGTGGGTGATGGGTATATCCGTGATTATAAATATAATTCTAGATCCAATTTTGATATTTGGTTTGGGTCCCTTCCCGCATATGGGTATAAGGGGTGCAGCTATTGCTACGGTTTTAGCTCGATCAGTTGGTACCATCATCGCCGTCTACCTTTTATACCATAGAAAAGTGGATATAGAGTTAGAGCTAAGGCATCTAAAACCAGATCTGAGTCGAATAAAACGCTTTATTGAAGTCGGTTTACCAGCGACTCTAGCTAGGATGGAAGAATCGGTGGGGTTTGTGGTTTTAACTGGGTTATTAGCTATGTTGCCGATGCAAGAACAGATATTAGCAGCTTATGGTATAGGTGGAAGAATCATCAACATAACCTTTATATTTTTGGGAGGATTGGGGATGGCTATTAGCACGATGGTTGGACAAGCTCTTGGAAATGATGATAAAGAGAGAGCTGAAAGAACTACAAACAATGCTACTGTCATCATGATTACGTTCATGTGCCTTGTTTCCCTCACACTTTTGATCTTTAGAAATGAGATCATCAGATTTTTTATAGTAGATGAACCTTTAGTCGAGGAAATTGGTGCTAGGTTTTTAGGTATTTTAGCTATAGGAGGACCTTTCTTCGCTGTATTTGAGGGTGTTAGCGGTGCTCTAAATGGATCAGGACATACAGGTCAACATTTTATACTGAGTGTGACCCGTTTATGGATACTCAGAATACCTTTGATAATAATTTTAGCATTTTGGGTAGCGATGGGGTCTACCGGCGCATGGTTGGCGATAGCTACGAGTAACGTAGGAGTAGGTATCTTTTCTTATTGGCTTTATAGAAAGGGATGGTGGAAAGAAAAGATCATCGACAAAAAATCCAAATTCGACAAGATCAAAGCTAAGATAAAAAAATTGTTTAAAAAACAAAGATAGAATGATAAAAAGTAAAAATAAAAAGTAAAAGATTTTCAGCCAGACCATCTCTAAGAAGAAATACTGATTAAGGATCTCCGTTTATCTTTCATCGTTTTTTTTCTCTTTTTGGTAGTATATGAATATCGCGATTGAGAAGCTTAACCCCATCAAAACTGCCGTAAACCCTGGTATTCCTTCGTCGTCTTCATCTTCATCTTCATCTATCTCCTGCATATCTCCCATCTTTTCTCTTGCTTCTTCAGGGTCCATGGATCTCATGCTCATATCAGAGATCCCAAATTCCTCAGATTCCTCTCCAAGATATATGTCCAATTCAACGATGAAGCCCTCGTCTTCAGAATACAACATAATGAAGTGTGGTTCTGGATTGTTTTTGGTTAAATAGAAGTCATCTCCTCCATCATACTCTGGTCTAAATTCTATCTGATAAACCTCTGTAGTTTCGCCATCATGCAACTCTATTGTGTCCGTCCCGCGGCACATAATAGGTATACTGAAATGAGCATCCTCGCCCTCAGGAGGCAAATCTATCTTCCCTTCGTAGAAACCTTCCTCTTCTTCAGTTTCCAGTTCCTCTAGGATCAATGGTAAAGATAAACCTTCTTCTTTTAACGCCTCTTCTAAAAGTTCCTCAAGTGCTGGAGGTAATCCTTCTACATCTATGATACCCTCATAGGTCCCTGTAATAGAGATCTCTGACTCGGCATCCCATTCCTCATCTACTTCAATCGGAAAATCAAATATATCTAGGGCGGGATCAAATTCGATGTCTAACGAAGTGGTCATATCTGCAGTAACACTGAAATCATAATCAGTGTAATCTATAACTATATCTTCAATCGGAGGTTCTTCTTCCCTTTCAAGTAATTCTATTGAGTCCTCAGGTGGTTCTATAGGTTCTGTATCAAAATCATCAGCAAACATGGGTAACATACCGATCATGAATTCTTCTGAAAAAGGCACATTTTGTACTTCTACTGTAGCAGAAATTTCATTGTTCATATCGAGAGATATCTGTTCAATCGCTATATCTTCGTTATATTCTATAGTTCCATCAATATCTAAGGTGTGATACACACCTCCATTTAAGCTCAACTCTTTGGTTTCCATGGGGATCTCATCTGGATCCTCAAAATCTTCTTCAGTGTATGTTCCTTCTACTGGCATCTCTGCAGTTATTGTCAAACTCCCTTCAACATATGCTCCTCCACCGATGTTCATTTCAACTATATAGCCATCTTCGTGTACATCTGAAACCTCAAAAATCTGATAAAACCCAATTTCTCCATCAAGATCGAAATCGATGTCTTCTATCTGTGTGATTTCTTCTAATTCATCGTCCTCCTCAATGTCCTGCTCAAATTCTTTTATTATCGATGTGAAAAGTTCATCCATATCATCCTCGTAACCCATAGCCCAGGAATCACCTTCTTCCCATTCAGGGATCTCTGCTGCCTCTGTATTAGCAGGAATAAAAGTTACTGCGATTATCACCATTAAAACTATAGCACTAACTCTCAAGATTTTTTTATTAATATTTTTCCTCATATTTATCATCCTTTAACAATACTAAACCTTATAAGCTTATATATACATTTTGGTCACTACCACAGAATTATGTTAAGACAACCGAAAGGATTTTATTAACAAAAAAACTTCAAGACCTATGATATATCTAGGTCCAGGTGGAACTCCACATGGTGTAAGTGGTACAAAAAAAAGTATGGAATTTTTAGATGAGAAAGATCTAGATGCTATGGAGGTTCAATTCGTCAGAGGGGCTCGTATGAAAGAATCAACAGCGAAGGAAATAGGAAAAGAAGCCAAAAAACATGATATTTTGTTAAGTGTGCACGCTCCTTATTACATCAATCTGAACTCAGAAAAAGATGAGACCATAGGGAAAAGTAAAGAGAGGATAATGAAGAGTGCCCGTTTAGCCGATGCAATGGGAGCTTGGATAATCACAGTCCACGCGGGCTATTACTCTGGGATGTCTAGCAAAGAAGCAACCAAGATAATAGGTGAAGGAGTCGTAGAATGTGCAGAGAATATAAAGGAAGAAGGATTAGATGTGAAGATAGGTCTGGAACAGATGGGAAAAGAAAAAAGTTGGGGAACTTTAGATGAGATATTCAAAGTGATTCAAATGACAGACCAAGTTGTACCTGTTATAGATTTTGCTCATTACCACGCTAGATTTGGAGGCGCCCTAAAAAAAGAGAAGGATTTTAGATCATTGTTAAAGAGATTTGAGGAGCTACACAAAGGTCACTTACATTCGCATTTTTCTTCGATAAAATATAGTGATAAAGGAGAAAAGAAACACCTTAATCTCGAGGAATATGAACCAGATTTTAGAAAATTGGCCCCAATATTAAAAGAAAAAGATTATGACATCACGGTGATCTGTGAAACACCAGAGTTGGATAGGGACAGCCTCCGCATGAAAAAAATACTAGGCATATAAAATTCACTTTGATAAAAATATACTGATCGGCAATAAATATACGAAATTTATATGTATCTCTAAGGATTGACTTCTCTCAGATAAAAATGGATGAAAGAACATTAGTAGATCATGCCATAGAATATGGACTTTCTTCAAAAGTGGACTATATAGAGGCCAGATATATAAACTCAACAAATGAAAATTATTTTTGCAGAAATGGCGATTTCTTTAGCATACAAAAAAAACCAAGTGAAGGGATCGGCATAAGGTTGCTAAAAAATGGTGGCATAGGATTTGGTTCCATCAGCTCTCTAAATAAAAAGGAAGTAGAAAACAGAATAGATTCTCTGATCAAGATGGCTAAACTCAGCAAAAGAGATAAGCCTATAGAACTATCAAACGAGGATTCCATCGAGGACAGTTGGAATGTTCCGACAAATATTCCTTTTGAAGACATATCTAAAGAGGAAAAACAAGATTTTGTAAAAGAACTGGATAAAAAAATCAAAGATTGCGGTGGTAAAAGATTCTCGCTTCGCAGTAAGATAAAGAATAGGATTTTATTTTTCCATACTGCTGATTCCAAGAAGTATATTGTTAATTCTGATGGTTCTACTGTCAGTTCTGAAGAATCATTTATATCAGTTTATTGTATTATGACTGCTAGTGTAAAAAATAAACAGGAACAAAGGATGATAGGTCTTGGAGGTTCTTCAGGATGGGAATGGTTAAAAGACATGAAAATCAGGGATATGATAGGGAGGGAAAGTGAAAAATTAGTCAGCACAGTTGAAGAAGCAAAGGAGATCGATTTCGATAAACCAGTAGATGTGATCGTTGGACCTGAAGTGTCTGGAATAATGGCTCACGAAAATGTAGGTCATCCAAGTGAGAGTGATAGGATAATGGGTCGAGATAAGGCACAAGCCGGTGGATCTTTTTATAAAGATTTGATGGACATTGAAGAAAAAAATGATGAAAAGAAACTAGATATAAAAAATTGTAAAATCAATTTGGGGGCCGACTGCATATCAGTAATCGACGACCCTACTTTACCTAAAAGTCCTGGTTTTTACGTTTATGATGATGAGTGTGTCAAAGCTCAGCCTCGTTATTTGATTAAGAACGGAAAACTAAATGACCTACTTTTAAATAGAGAATTTGCACATAAATTTAAAACTTCTTCGAATGGTGCAGCGCGATCTGCAGGATACAGCAGAGAACCGATCCCAAGGATGTCAAACACCTTTTTCGAACCAGGGGACTACAGTAAAGATGAGCTGATAGAAAACGTTTCGGAAGGTATGCTTATAGAAAGCTTTACGGAATGGAACATCGATGATAGAAGATACCACAGCAAGTATGTTGGATTAGAAAGTTATCTTATTGAGGACGGTGAAGTAACAGGTAAGATGATCAAGAGACCTACCTTGGAGTTAACTACTCCCGCTCTTCTTAGCAGTATCGACGCAGTATCCGATGACTATGAGTCTAGAATGAATTTTTGTGGTAAAAGTGATCCCATGCAACCTATTAGAGTATCTACAGGAGGACCTTATCTGAGGATGAAAAACGTGCGGGTCGGGTGAAAAAAAATGGAAGAAAATAAGTTTGATAAAGAACTCTTAAAATTGGCTGTCGAAACTGCAAATAAATCTGGCGCAGACGAAGTAATAGCTAAATTGATAGAAAAGAAAAAACATCAGATAAGATTTTCTAGTTCGTCTATAGATGTAAACAAAGAATGGCAAAATTATAGTTTGGATGTATTTGTATCTAAAAGACCACTTCTTTCTTTTACTGGTAAAATGGACACAGTGACTATACAAGATCCCGATAAAGAAAAAATTAAAAAAATAATACCAAAAAAAGTTAAGGTTTTGGATTCACTACCTAAAAGCAAACTCTACTGGGGTGTTGATGAAGAAACGTACAACTCTAATCCCTCAATAGATCTTTATGATGATAAGATGGAGAACTTCCAGGAGAAGGGACCTGAGTTAGTAAAAAAAATGATTCAATCAGCAGAAGAAGGTGGGGCTAAAAAAACTGCTGGTGTTCTTTACTCAGAGACCAAAAAAACAGGTATTTTAACGCATAGTGGGAACGGTGGTGATTATAAATCTTCATTCTGTAGAGCAACCATTCGGTCCTTTTACGACGAAGAGAGCAGTGGACAGGGAGTTATAGCTACTAGAAATCTTTCAAACTTCAGAGAAAGATCTCAAAAAATAGGAAAAAAATCTGGTAAACTATCTAAAAGAGGTGCTGGAAGTGAAGTAGGAAAACCCGGAACATACGATCTTATAATGAGTCCAGTAGTTGGAGCCAATATATTTGGAAATTTATTAAACGGGGCCAACCCGATAACTATCCTCAGCGGTATGAGTTGTTTGAAAGGAAAGAAAAACGAAAAAATAGGTCCTGAAGAGCTCAATATAAAGGATGATCCTCTTATAAAGGAAGGTTTGAACAGTAGACCTTTCGATGACGAAGGGACGCCTTCAGAAAAGACCGATATAATCAAGGATGGAGAGCTAAAAAATTTGATACATAACACTTCAACAGCAAAACTTTGGAGCTTTATAAATAAAATAAAATTGAAATTTTGGATAACGGCTGATTCCACTTCGAATTCTGTTCTAGGACAGATGGGGATGACCAATACGGAGGAAAACCCAAAGATGTTAATGCCTAGAGCATCAAATTACCGTTTCTCTCCTGGGGACTATACGCTCCAAGAAATTATTTCTACATCATCTAAACCTACTATATATTTAACCTCAAACTGGTACACTAGATTCACGAATATGAGCGAAGGAGAATTTTCTACGGTACCTAGAGATGCGATGTTTTTGATTGAAGATGGAGAAATAAAAAAACCTATAAAAGGACTTCGATTGAAAGAAAATCTGGTGGATATGTGTGAGAATATTGAAGCAATAGGAAAGGACGTAAAGCAAGTCCGATGGTGGGAAGTTAACACACCAACTTTTATCCCCACCATAAAGGTGAAAAATTGTAAATTCACAAAGGCTAAAGAAAAAAAAGAGTAGTAAAAGAAGAAAGAAAAAAAAGCAAAGGTTTTTTGACCGGTGATCCTTTACTTTTTGCCTGTAAAGAAAGTCAGCAGGTTAGAGTACTCGTGACTTGGATAACCGGCCTTTTTGGTCTTGAATCTTTTTTCCATCATCATTTATCTCACTAATAATAGTAAGGAGAGGCATGTATTTATATTATTCTTCAAAATAAAAATAGATAAGTACAATTACTCTGTGATGTACTTCAACAGAAGAGTTGAAAAAGTCTACTGGCTAACAAAAAAACAAAAATCTAAGAAAAAATGAAAAAGTTATTCAATCCTCTTCGCTTTTTAACTCCGAGTAATTCCAACGGTCTTTGATCTCTTTTACTTTCTTCCGATATATCTTTTCGGAGAGTTCACCAGTCGCCAGCTTCATATCTAGCTGTTCTATTTCATCTTCCGCCCTCTCTAAAATCGTTTCTTTATATCTTTCAGCTAGATTGTCTAATGTATTCATCAATTTCTTTCCCGTTTTCGTCAACTCGTATATTATTTTTGGTCTTCCTTCGTGAGGGAAAACAGCATTCCTTGAGACGATCCCCCAATCATGAAGTTCTATAAGATGTTTATCTACAGCCTGCCTTGTAAGGTTAAGTTCCTCAGCAAGCTCATCAGGATGGTCATAGCCTTCTTTAAGCATCTCTAATACCTTACATCTAGTCTCAGATGAAAAGATACCGATCATTTTTTTGGTGAAATCTTTCATCAGATAACCATAAGCGAGGAGTTATTTAGCTTTTTCAACTTTAGAGTTGAACTTAACTAACTAGATTTTCAATTTATCTAAATTTATATTCAAGATAGATATAAATATAAACTCTGCATTAGTATATCTAGAACGGTGGAAACCATGAGCGAAAAAAATAAGATATTAGAAAAGTTGGATCAAAGGCTAGCTAAAGGTGAGATATCTGAAGAACTCTACAAAGAGATAGTATCCAAATATAAGGATGATGAAGATGTGGAAATGAGCGAAGATATGAGCGAAGAGGTAGAGGAGATAGCTGAAGAAAAGAAGGAAGAAAAAACAGAGAAAACAGAGCGAGTGAGCATATCCGGAGCTTCGAAGATAGACGGCTGCAACTGCGAGATATTTCGAGCAGCGGGTGCTTCTAAAGTCAATGGGGACCTGAGAGCAGATGATGCAGATGTTTCCGGAGCGACGAAAATCAATGGAAATGCGTATTTTAAGAAATTGGATTCGAGCGGGGCTTTAAAAGTAAGTGGGAAAAGCGACGGAAAAAAACTTGATCTAAGTGGTTCCTCAAAATTTGAGGGTGACGTAGATGTTAAATTTATCGATTCATCTGGTTCTTTCAGTGTTGAAGGCAATGTGAATTGTACCAGTATGGATGCTAGCGGAGTCGTGAAAATCCAAGGAGTGCTTAAAGGTGAAGAGATCATGCTAAATAATGCGGGAAAGAGCAAGATAAACATGATCGAAGGTGGTGACCTGATCGTGGAAAGTGGTGGTTCTAGATTCTCATCTCCAGGTTTTGGAAGGTCCGGTTCTTTAGAGGTCGAGAGCATTAAAGGAAACGATATCAGCCTGGAAAACACTAAAGCAGAGAGTGTGACAGGAAAAAAAGTGATAATCGGGAGGGGATGTAAAGTCGAGAACGTTAAAGCTAAAGAACTCAAGGTCCATGAGTCGGCTAAAGTAGAAAACAGGATGGACTTTGAAGAAAATTAAAAATTGTTAGATGAAAATAGACAGAAGCCCCTCTCCGTTCAGGGAGAGGGATGAATCCTCAGGAAAGAATTTCCTGCTCTCACTCAGCAGGTGTGCATCGTGATGTCGTGATGTGTGAAAACACACCTTCTACATCTCCACTTTCACTTACCCCCTCCTTCAACCTTTAAATACCTTGAAACAGGTATGTAAAATGGTACTTGACGGCTGGTATATCCTGCCCGAAAGTCAAGTCCTGCTTCGCTGGTAAAACAGGTCAAGAGACGCAGGAATCAGAGCTTCCTTCTTTTCTTCGGAAATCGAAGATTTCCTGTGAAGCAGGCGGGAGTTGGCCCTGAAAAGACAGGGCGTGAAGTTGACCCAACTCTCCCGAAAGGGATGTTGTCTGTTCGAGAGGGCAGATGACAGAACTCTACAGGAAAGGATTTCCAGTGCTCACTCAGCAGGTGTGCTTCGTGAAGCATATGATTGGGCGTATGTCCTGTCAGGCCGTGCCTGGAGCAGTCCGTGACTGCATGGACGACAGCCCTTGAGTGCTGAACCTCGTAAGCTTCCTTGCACATGTTTCTGGAACTTGTTCCAGACATCGTAAGGATGTAATCCTTAAGACCGAAGGTGCAGGCGTCTCCAGTAATGGAACGTCCTCATGGTGAATGAATTGGAAGCCCAACGCCATCAGGCGTTTGGGAGGAGGTCACATGTCTTCATTCAAAAGAGAACTATACCGGTTGCATTCGAAGGAAACAGTTAAAAAGGAGTAAGTTTTACCTCAGCCTAGGTGCTCCAAATGGAAGAAGGAGATCTTATCTACGTAGATTACGATGTATGGG
>CAZRSB010000018.1:0-162 GCA_964602715.1 uncultured Thermoplasmata archaeon
ATCAAGACGATGATATCTCGATGGCTAGAAACCTAGGAATAGTCGGAATAGTGCTAGCTATCTTGGCGATAGTCATAGGAATAGTCGCAGTACAAAAGAAACCAGGAAAAGCAGAACCCGAAGCAACGACACGTCCAAGCGAGGAACTATTTGAAGAAGAGG
>CAZRSB010000018.1:262-33994 GCA_964602715.1 uncultured Thermoplasmata archaeon
AACCAGAGGAAGAAGAATACGGTGAAGAAGAGCTATTTGAAGAAGAGGAACCAGAGGAAGAAGAATACGGTGAAGAAGAGCTATTTGAAGAAGAGGAACCAGAAGAAGAAGTATTCGGTGAAGAAGAAGAGGACCTCTTTGAAGAAGAGGAACCAGAAGAAGAACTGTAGAGAACTATTAAATATAAAAACCAAAAACCCATTTCTTTTTTCTTTGTTTTCTTTGCACCTCTACATAATGATATTCTGCTTTCATATTGACAAATCAAAAAAATATTAAATCTAGCAAGTGTATGATGTTCACACATGCAGCAAATCGAATATCCTATACTCTTCATTTCCTTGATGATTCCATTTTTAGGCTCGTTATTTTTTCCTTTTCTTAAAGCTAAGCTAAACAATAGACATTTTTCTATTCTTAGTTTTTTTCTACTGTTAATCCCAGGCATAACAGCTTTTATTCTTTATCTGGGTTTTAATCTTGAAGAAGGTATAGTTGAGCCCTCTATATTTTCTCATCATATGCTTGGCAGATTTTCTATGTACCTTGAGCGTGTTAACGCTCTTTATCTTCTTGGTGTTGTGATCGTCACCCCCAGCGTCGCACTTTATTCCCATCACTATATGCAAAATCGGAAAAAACACATGGAAGAAAAAGGAGATCAAGTTCCCACTTTGGATAAATTTTACCTTCTGTATACCCTTTTCTCAGTTTCGATGATGGGCTTTTTATTAACAACGAATCTATTCATGCAGTATATTTTTTTGAAGATAACTCTTCTCTCATCCTTTGCACTTATTCTGCTTTATGGCCATGGGAACAGAAAACGTACCGCGACCATATATCTCGTTTGGTCGCTTGTTGGAGGTGTTGTTTTCTTACTTGGTATTTTAGGACTCGGAGCTGAAGTGGGAACTTTTGATATAGTAGACATGTCCGCAAGAGAATTGAACGTCGGTTTGGGTGAAGGTCTTTCTTTGATGATACCTTTCCTAATCTTTTTTGGCATGTGCATAAAAAAGGCTCTTTTTGGAGTGCATATTTGGCTTCCACATGCCCATGCAGAAGCTCCCGCACCGGTTTCTGCTCTATTATCTCCTAATCTTATTGGAATATCGGGTTATGTGATGATCAGTATAGTTCTCGAAATGTTTCCAGATCAGTTTGAGACGCTCGCTCCTTTCTTCATGATTTTAGCTTTTATAACCATGATCTATGGAGGACTTACGGCTCTAGCCCAGGATGATTTGAAAAGATTATTGGCTTACGCATCAGTATCTCAGATGGGGTGGGTGGTTTTTGGGATAGCTACAATGACACCTGAGGGCATAAGTGGAGGTATTTTACTCTTCATTAAACATTCTATAAGTCTTTCGATACTTTTCATGGTCGCTGGAATTTTGGTTTCAAAGTATGAAGGCCTGAGAGACATATCTAATATGGGCGGCCTATTGACTATGAATCCCGTTCTCTCTGGGTTAACTATTGTTGGTTTTTTCACACTCGTTGGAGCCCCTTTGACCATGGGTTTTTGGGGGAAGACCTTGATATTTAGTGGAGCGATAAAGATACCTGGTATCACAGGTCCGATCTCCTTTATCTTGGTAGCTTCAGCGGTTATATTTGCTGGTGGTATCACAGCAAGCTATTGTTTTATAACGATGAAAAGGATGCTGTTTGGCGGATTTAAAGGTAAGATGGGCAAACGATCCATAGGATGGACGACTTCCACAATACCGATGGCAGTAATTGGCTTTATAGGTATCTTCCTATTTTTCATCCCAGGGCATCTCATTGGTCCCGCTGAGATTCCCAGATTATCTGTACTGACTATAGAAGGTATGATGTTTCTGACTGCCTACCTAGGTGCATATTTCATATTTACAGGTGGTATTAGGTACTATCTCGTTCTTTTCTCTCATAGGATTGAAGAACGAGTTATTGATGAATTCTTTCACGAAAAAATTCCTAATTTCCTTGAAAAGAGCGCAAAAAAATTAAAGCACGGACATTCAGGTGAAACAGTTCTCTATATATTGACCTTCATACTTGGTTTGATTATTATTTTACTCGGATTGATGTCGATTTAGAGATGAAAAGAAAATATTTGTAGGCAAATTGTATTAAAACTCGTAACATTGATATTAGCGAAAAATTGAATCAAATAATGCTGATTAGGAAGATAATCATGAGAGAAAAAGAGAAGAAGGTGATCACTTGAATTTAGAAGCGTTGATCACATTGAGTCCTGCTTTAATAATAGTGACACCCCTTCTCACTGCATTTTTAAAAACGATTTTAGAAAAACTATTTGAAAGAGCTAACAAGATCATATTTTTTATTGGGATATTTGTAACCATCTTTTTCGTATTTTTGATGGCTTTTCGAGTTTTTACCGATGAAAGCTGGCTATACATCTTCGGTGCTGAAGCTCCTGAATCACAGGCTGTAGGATCACGATTTCGAATATCTTTCCTAGCTGATGCTTATTCCGCATTAGCAGTTATTACTATAACTATAGTTGCGTTGGCATCGGCAGTATATTCTTTTGACTTTGTTAAGGGAAAGGATGATAAAAAATACTACACATTGTTTCTTTTAACACTAGCTGGTGCAAATGGTATGGTCTTAACACAGGATCTTTTCAATCTTTTTGTTTGGTATGAAGTGGCTTCCGTAGCATCTTGTGGTTTGATAGTTTTTTACAATGCTAAAGGTAGAAGTATAGAAGCAGGATTAAAATACATGCTCCTTAGCACAGTCGGCGGACTTTTTTTCCTCTTTTCGATCGGTTTGTTTTACGGTCAGTATGGGGTTCTAAACTTAGCAATATTAAGTGAGAACATCACGGGCACATATAATGATAAACTTGCTCTTGGATTGATAATCGGCGTATTTGCTATGAAATCAAGTAGCGTTCCATTTCATATGTGGACTCCAGATGCATATGGTGAAGCACCAGGCTCGTCCACACCTTTCATCGCAATAACCACCATGTCTTCCTTATTTGTGCTGATAAGATTGCTTTTTGGAGGTTTGTTGGGAAGCATCTCTCCTCAAGCACCTGGTCAGATATTATTGATATTAGGCGTCCTTTCAATGATAATTGGTGTCGGTATGGCACTTGTTCAAGATGATTTAAAAAGGCTTGTAGCATACCTGTCAATTTCCCAAATAGGATTTATCCTGCTTGCTGTCGGACTAGGCCTGATCTCATTGAGTTCTGGCGGATTTAACAACTATGGCTCAACTGCAATGAGAGGAGGGTTGTTTCATATGATCAATGATGGTATATACAAGGCGCTATTGTTTCTCTCAATAATCAGTGTGATTTATCTAGCAGGCTCAAGAAGTATGAAGAATATCAGCGGTATGGCTTGGAAAAATACCGGTTTGACTATTGTATTCATAATAAGCGGTCTATGCATCGCAGCAGTACCTCCTACTGCAGGGTTTTATTCCAAATTCCTGATCTATAAAGCGTCTTTTCTATACCACCCTCTACTAGGAATGTTTACAGTCACTATAAGTATAATTATATTCGCGATCATGGTTAAGATTTTCTATGAAATATTTCTCGGACCCGTTGAAATACAAGAAAAAAAACAGATCCCAAGATGGATGAATATGGGGATGCTCATTCTGACTGTAGGGGTTGTGATCTTTTCTGCAATCCCTCATATCATAGTATCAGAGATCATAATCCCTTCGATAGAAGCATTATTATTATAAGATATCAACCAAAATCATCTACCGTCCCATCCGTTAGGTTTTTATATCCTATTGACAATTTCTGAATATAACATCGAAATAGGGGAATGATTATGATGAAAAAGGTGTCTGTTATTTTGATCAGCCTCGTATTACTGACTAGTGCATCTTTGATAATAGCGGACGAAGATAGACCTGAAGACATGCCTGATGAAGTGCCGGAAGAGGCCACGAGAGATATGGACCTCCAGGTTGCTCATAACGATGAGGAGATCTTCATGCGGTTCGAATGGGAGAGAGATGATCCAGACTGGTATCATCAGTACTTTGTTTATGATGAAGAGGAAGATGAGTGGAGTTCACTGGGAGAATTTTACGAAGATAGATTGAGCATACTTTTAGATGATGGCAGTGTTCAGGGATTCGAAGGATGGGGTGGCTGGTTAACCGCTCACGAAGGTATGAGAGACATGTTCGAACTACCTGGAGAAGAAGTAGAAGAGGGTATCGATGAGAGCGATCTAAGGAAATATATTCCGCAGTCTAGAGAAGGAGAAGAATGGTGGGATGCACCTTGGGACGAAGTCGTTTCGGAGGAAGAAATAGAGGACATGTACGATGAAAAGGAGTTCTTAGACCTATGGCACGTTAGAACACACCGTAGTGTACCTATAAGAGAAGGTGACTCTCAACACGTTATTGACTATCGAAGAGGCGATGATGGAACAGGGCCATTTTCTACAGAAGATTTAGAAGATGGTCAACCTCAGATAATGTATGATACTGATATAGTGGAACAGGGTGCCTTAGATGTACAAGACCTTAGAGAGCAGAACTTGCCTCAGGATCAGTTCTTTGACGAATACTACGTGGATGGAGAATGGACACACGGTGAAGATCCATATTATGTCCATGAAGACTGGGTTGTAGATTTCGATTCCGATATAGCACAATGGGATGGTGCCGCAATACCTAGAAGAATATTACAGGAGACCGAAGGCAGTAGAGGCGTTTTGGATTCCAGCGCATGGCACGAAGAAACTACCTGGACGGCAGAAGTAAGACGGGATTTAGATACTGAGTATGAAGATGATAACGTTATCGGAGAAGAGTTCGATAATAACATAGCTTTTGGTATACATGATTCGGCAGGTACAAGATATCATTTTACCTCCTTTCCATATAATCTAGAACTCGGTGATCAATTTGAGGTGATCGAAGAGGAAGGTGAAGCGACGATAGTTTCTGAATACCTAGGAGAGGATGAAGAGCCTGATTGGGATGAAGACGAGTGGGCCGATGAAATAGGTGATGGAGAACCTGAGACCATAACCCTTCCATATCCTGGCTTAACTAGCTGGCAGTGGGTCGTGGAGCATCTACAAGGATTAGGACATGATCTTGCAGAAGATTCCTTATGGGATGCCTTTCCTGGTCCTCACGGTCCAGAAGAATTAGGAGAGATAGCCTACGATATGGAAGAAAGATATTGGCAGACCGATGTTGAAGTTGAATACCTGCGGGTTAACGGACGAAGCGATGAAATAACAATCGGCCTAGAGCAAGAAGTCAAGATAACTGCGGATATGGACTTCCCCATGGATATACCTAAACCTATAGAACTCAGAGTAGAAGACGAGAACGGGGACGAAATACATTCATGGATGTATGAGGTGAGGGAACCTAAAGAAATAGAAAGATCGTTCGTCCATGGAGAAGCATGGGACGAAGGAGAGTACAGCGTGATCCTTGGAGACGAAGAAGTCACAGTTACGGTTGAAGAGGATGCACCAGAGATAGTCGTAGAAGACTTGACCGTTAATGAAGAACCTGATGAAGTCCAAGTCGGGCTAGATGAGTCTGTAAGTATAACCGCTACCGTAACCAACGAAGGAGGAACTGCCACTGACGTTCCACTGATAGTTGAGGGTGCAGAAGATGAAGAAGGGCACAAGGGGTACATCCTGGAAGATCTAGGTCCTGGAGACGAGGAAGAGATCGAATGGACTGCCGACGAACACGCTACATGGGAAGAAGGAGTCTACATCATTAGAGTCGGTGATCAAGAAGTTGAAGTGACCGTTGGTGATCCTGATGAAGATCTAGAGATATCTGTTGAATTGACAGTCAATGGAGAAGAAGACGAAGTAACGATAGATGAAGATGAGGAAGTAGAGATCGGTGTGTTCATTGAAAATGAGGGGGATACAGATGAGAACTTTGAAGTGCATGTAGTGATGGATGAGGAATCTATAGCCCCACACGATCCTTATGAAGAGTATGCTGTTTCAGCAGGTGACTCAGTAGAAGATACTTTGACGCATGAGCATGTAAGTGATTGGACCGGAGAGTTCTACGTTAGGCTGCTCCATGAAGAGACTGAAGAAGTGATGGCTGAAGTAGACGTTACCGTTGGTGATCCTGAAGAAGATCCCGAGGACGATATAGACTGGGATGAGATACGTATCATCATAGGGTTGATAATAGCAGCCTTTGTAGTAGGTATGGGCGCCGGCGTTCTATTTAAGAGAGAATTCTAAAAAACATTTTTTGCTAAATCTTTTCTAGACTTTTTTCTATATCAGTAATCAAATCCTGATATTCTTCGATACCTACAGACAGCCGGATGAGATTGTCTGTTATCCCCACTTCTTCTCTTTTTTCCTTCGGTATGGATGCGTGTGTCATGATTGCTGGTATTTCAGCTAAAGATTCCACCCCGCCTAGACTTTCAGCTAGATGAAAGATATCAAGGTTTTCCACGAAATCCTTAGCTCTCTTGAGATCGCCAACGATTTTGAAGGAAACCATCCCCCCGAAGCCGTCCATCTGTTTCTTGGCTAATTTGTGCTGGGGATGAGACTCGAGCCCGGGATAATAAACTTCTTTCACTTCTGGGTGTTCCTCCAAAAATCGAGCTATTTTTTCGGAGTTTCTTTCGTGAGCTTTCATCCTAGGTTTTAAGGATTTAAGCCCCCGAATTACCAGCCATGAATTAAAAGGTGAAAGTATAGCTCCGGCAGCATTTTGATTGAATTTTATATCTTCATATAGACTATTATCGTCGGTGATCACTGCCCCTCCAACAACGTCTGAATGTCCTCCCATATATTTCGTAAGACTATGAAGAGCTATATCTGCATTGTGCTCTAAAGGTCTTTGAAAATAAGGCGTTGCAAAGGTATTGTCTACCACTACTTTGATAGCTTCTTCATGAGCTATCTTTGCTATACCTTCGATATCACAAAGTTTCATCAATGGATTCGTAGGAGATTCCAACCAGATCAGTTCCGTATTCTCTTTTATATTTTCATCGATTTTTTCGATATTAGTTGCATCTACGTAATTAAATTCTATTCCAAAATTGGTCATGACTTGATCGAAAAGCCTTTTGGTTCCTCCATAAAGATCATCGAATGCCAGGACATGCTGATTTTGTTCTAGTAATGACATTAACAAGCTCTGTTCTGCCGCCATTCCAGATGCAAAAGCTAGACCATATTTAGCGTTCTCTAAAGAAGCCATTTTTTTCTCCAACTTATCCCTAATAGGATTACTAGTTCTCGAATATACATAACCATCTTCTATATCTTCAACCTTTTTTTTGGCGAAAGTTGTGGTAAGATTGATAGGCGCAATCACATCACCGGCTTTGGTATTTTTAGGATCTTCGGCCTCATGTATGCTTTTAGTCGAAAAACCTTTTTTCTTCATTTTAAATCCTCCAGAACTTGTTCATCATCTGTTTCTAAACCTTTTTCTTTCATCCAACTATCATCATAAACCCTTGTAAGATAATTCCTTCCCGTATCTGGTATTATAACAAGAGCTTTTTTATCCACTATCTCATTGTCCTTCAAATATTTTACCGCTCCGAGTACCACACTGCCCGAAGAGCCTCCAGCCATAATACCCTCCTCTCTTGATAAAAGACGAGTCATGGAAAAAGATTTTTGGTCAACAGTTTTAACAATCTCATCGATTACTTCTAAATCTAAAGTCTCAGGTATTAGATCTTCACCTATTCCCTCAGTTAGATATGTCTCGGCTTTTTCTTTAGCTTTTTCTTCCTCCATGCCTTGCTTGACATAACTTATTATCGATCCCTCCGGATCTATACCTATCACCTTCAAATCTGTATTTTCTTTTAAATAATCACCTGTTCCTGAGATAGTTCCCCCAGTACCTAAACCCGCAAAAAGATAATCCAATTCATCACCCATCTGTCTAAAGATTTCTGGCCCAGTGGTTTTTTTGTGAGCTGAAGGATTGTATTGATTTTCATACTGGTTTGGCAGATGTGCATTTTTAGAAGGCTCGACTTCTTTGTTCAATATCTTTTCCAATTCCTCTATAGCGTTATCCTTAATCAATGTCCTCACGTTATCGACGATTTTGTTTAATTCCTCCTCTTCAACTATTTCTTCTTTAATCCAGATCAAATTTCTGACCACTTCGGCGATTTTGTAATACGAGTTGGAGTTTTCCGGATTTACGTCAGTAGGGGTTCTTATGACTTTACCACCGTAGGCTTTCAGAAGAAGTTCCTTCTCCTTGCTCATTTTAGAAGGCATCGTGAATACAGTCTTGAATCCTTTCAGATTAGAAGCTATAGCTATACCAACACCTGTATTACCAGATGTGGGTTCGATTATAACACCTCCCTTTTTTATCTCTCCCTCCTTTTCTGCCCCTTCTACCATTGAAAGACCGATCCTGTCTTTGATACTTCCTCCAGGATTCAAGTATTCTATCTTAGCGTAAAGCTCAGATTCCAAATCAAAAAATTCCATAATATTCGATAATTTGACTATAGGTGTATCTCCAATAGTTTCTGAGATGTCGTTTTTCATTTTAATTCCTTTCTGGTCTTTTTTGTTTTTCATCTTACCAACAACCTAGACAAGCTCATATCATAACAATGTTATATTTCCAAGCATAAATAGGTTATGGTTATTTGATGATTTTTCCGATCTATTGGAGATTTACAAATTGTTTTTTTTAGAATGGGGCTTCCATAAAGTGATAATAACTAAATATAACATCGTTATATAAGCAGAGTATGTGCCTTAAAATCGATTATTTATTCAATAGAAGAAGGAACATAGGTGATCTAGATTGACATCAAACGAAGTTAAAAGAATATATGAAAAGAGAGCTCTAGATTACGAAGACTTTGTCATCCCCTGCAAGATATGTCAATACAATATGCTCATTGGCATCCTGAACCTTAAAGGAAATGAATGTGGTGTAGACATAGGATGTGGGCCTGGTGAACTCACTTGCATGCTAGCAGAGAATTTAGATGAGGGAGAGATGCTGGGAATAGATTTGTCTTACAATATGGTAGATATCGCCTCTAGCAAAGCACAAAGAAGAGGTATAGAAAATGTGGAATTCATGGCAATGGATTACCATGAATTAGAATATAAAAACAGTCTCGATTTCTGCGTCAGTTCTTATCTTTTTCACTGGCTCTCATGTCCTCTTTCTTTCATCCGATTGGTGAAGCAGATTTTGAAACAAAACGGCAGATTTGGTCTGATTTCTCCTTCTCCCAAATGGTACAAAGAAGTACAGGAGGCATACCATGCTGTCATGGAAAATTATGGGATGAAGTCAGAAGAAATCATTGGTAAAAATACGTATTCACAATACGATATTGAAGAATATCTTGAAGAAGAGGGGTTTGAAATTCTACTTTCTAATGAATTTTGCTTTAGAGAAAATATAGATGTCGAGTCCTGCCTGAAAAGGATAAACGCTAAAAGTGATATGAACTACTTTCAGCAACTACCAGAAGAAACCAAAATGGAAGCTTTAGAGACATTCTTCAAAGAACTAAAAGAGAATATAAATGGGCTCGTAACGACTGAGTCTGGGTATATCTTATTAGCTGAGAATAGATGAGACCAAGATACTTCTCGACATGAGATCAACTTTCGATACTATTATAATTGGGAAAAAACTTTACATTATACCATGAAACTAAATGCAGATCTTCATATCCACAGCAAATATTCGAGTGGTGTCTCAAAAAAAATGGATTTCGAAACACTGAGTCATTATGCAGAAAAAAAAGGAATCGACTTACTAGGCACTGGTGACTGTTTTCATCCAAAATGGAGAAAAAGGACCAAATCTCTTGAAAAGGAGACGGAATCCATATATTCAAAAAAAGATATAAAATATATCCTCACTGGAGAAGTAGAAACTGATGATAGAGTTCACCATCTTTTGATTTTTCCATCCATATCTAAAGTCGAAGAATTGTATGAAAGGTTGAAACGTTTTTCATCAAATATAGATAAAGAGGGTAGACCCCGCGTCGATTTATCAAGTGAGGAGCTATCTCTGATGGCAAAAGAAAGTTCAGCATTGTTTGGACCTTCTCATGCTTTCACACCCTACACAGGACTTTATGGGACACATGATTCATTATTCGATGCCTATGGAGAGTATACAGATCAAATTTATTTTTTGGAGTTGGGACTTAGTGCCGATGCTAGTTACGCGAACAAACTCTCAGAACTACATGATTTAGTCTATCTATCAAATTCTGATGCCCACTCTGCATATCCTCATCGATTGGCTAGAGAGTTCAACAGGTTAGAACTGTCTGATATGAGTTTCAAGTCTTTGAGTAAATTATTGAAGGGAAAAAAAGGTAAAGTAGTCCAAAATGTTGGATTACCACCAGAGAAAGGAAAATACAATCGAAGTGCTTGTAATAATTGCTATACTAAATATACTTTAGAAGAGGCCATATCGAGAAACTTGAGATGTAGATGTGGCTCGCCGATAAAAAAAGGCGTAAAAGATAGAGTCGAAGAACTCTCGGACGTCCATAAAGTAAAGTCAAGCTCACCACCCTATTTTCATGTGATCCCATTACAGGAGATAATAGCTAATGCTGTTGAGCATTCAAGTCCGAAAACTAAAAAAGTCAATAAAATTTGGGAGCGTTTGGTCAGCGAATTCGGAAACGAGATAAGAATTCTCTGTGAAGTCAAGGTAGATAAGATCAGAGATGTTGCTGGGGAAGAAACAGCATCTTTGATCGAGAAATTCAGATTGGAAGAAGTTGAAATATCTCCGGGTGGAGGCGGAAAATATGGAGAAATATTTTCTAAAAAGGGAGAAAAAACCGAAAAATCTCAAAGCACCTTAAAAGAATTTTAAAAATCGCAAGATTTAAGAACAATATGTTCACTCTCGAAAACCATGGTAGAAGCACTGATATTAACTGATGGGCACCTTGAGAGCGGAAGAGCAAAAACATCCCACGGCTTGTTAAGACATTCTGAGAAATACGAAATAGTTGGCATCATAGATTCCAAATTTGCTGGTATGACGACCAATGAAGTAGTCCCTAGGTGTAAAGATGTCGAGATATATCCCGATTTGGAAACAGCTCTTCATAAAAATAATGCTAAAAAGCTCATAATAGGGGTGGCCACGATAGGTGGTTATCTGCCAGAGAATTTCAGAAAACATATCAAAGAAGCTATCAAAAGTGGTCTAGATATAATATCAGGTCTTCATCATTATATTAGCGAAGAGGAGGAATTTATAGATCTAGCTTGCGAGCATGAAGTCGAATTATATGACATAAGAAAATCACCGCCTCTAGATGAATTGCATTATTTTCAAGATCGAAAAAAAGAGATCGATGCATTGACGATACCTTTTTTGGGCACAGACAGCTCTGTCGGAAAGAGGACCGCTCTTTTAGAGATATTGGAAAAGATGAGGCAAAGAGGAAATGATGTAGAATGGGTCGCAACTGGGCAGACCGGCTTGTTACAAGGGTCAGATTATGGACTACCTTTAGATTCGATAAAAGGAGATTATATGGTGGGAGAATTAGAATATCAGATATGGAGAGCATGGAAGGAAAAAAACCCCGATTTTATTCTCATAGAGGGCCAAGGTAGCATATCACATCCGGCTTATGTTTGTGGTTCTAGAGCTATACTCGCCGGCAGTCAACCAGATGGTGTGATTCTACAGCACGATCCTGCTAGAAAATACAGGCATTATCAGGAAGATAAAATAAAGTGGCCGATGCCGGACCTGAGTGATGAGATAGACCTGATCCGAAAATTTTCAGGAGCTGATGTCATAGGTATTACTTTGAATACTAAGGACTTAAAGGAAGATGAGATCGAGAAGTACAAGGTCCGTTATGAACAGAGACACAATCTACCTACCGCTGATGCTCTAGGTGATGTTGTTGATGTGGTAAAAAGGATAGAGATGCAAAAGGATTTGATAGAATAGTTTCGTACATCATTTTTGGATACTGACACCTTGGTTATTTGGTTCTCCGATCCAAACTCTGAAGTCCCTATCATTCTGAGGTAAGATTTTATCTTTTATACTCTTTAAGTCGCTTTTTTTAACGATACCGTAGGCGGTTGGTCCCCATGAACTCTGCCCTCCACCGTAGGTATGTTCCTGCATAAGATCCACTATATCTTCTATATCAGGATGATATATACCTTCCTGATAGTCGGAAAAAGAACTTCCAACTAATCTCTGTATTTCAGTCAAATGTTCTCCGAAAGATTTGATATCCTTTTCTTTCAGAGCTGGCAAGATACCCATCAAAATATTGTGGCATATTTTTTCAGGGTATTTTTTATCAATCTTCAGTTCTTCCATGATAGGTCTTTCTTCTTTCTCATCGTAACCTTTTGATTTTTTGGGACAAACGATCAAAAATCTCCAGTCATCGGGTATAGTTACACGTTTTGTAAGAGGTGAGATCTCGTTTTTCTCTGCTTTGCCTCCTTCCAAGATAAAACCACCTTTTTCAAACCCATGAGTACCTATAGCTGAGTAACGTCCTCTACCTAACATCTTTGCCATTTTCAAAGTCGTTACGTTCTTCTGTGCTAGCTTTAACAACCCCAAACTTGTTCCTAATGTCAATTGTGTTGTAGATCCCAAGCCTACATGGTTTGGCAACCGTTCATCGATAGTGATCTCGTAACCTGGAAGAAGATCATACTCTTTTTTTAATTTCTGGTAAACATCTTTTATTATCGTTCTCTCCCTTTCGTTTCCCTCGATTTGAATTCCAGATTCACTTTCCTCTATTCTTATCTCATATCCTCTTTTTAAAGTAACCCCCAGAGCACCGTATTCTCTTTTGAACTCTCTGCTGAGATCGATGATGCCGAAATGTAGCCTGCTGGGCGTTTTTATTTTCATCGTTCACCTTCTATCTTTACTCTATACTTATCTAATTTCTCCTTATCGATCTGAATCCCCGTTCCAGGTCTTTTAGAAGTCCAGAGTGAACCTTCGACAAAATCAAGGCCAGTAGCTATGTTATCAGATAACATGAAATGGCTGTCCAAATCCGCGTATTTAAGATTATCAGTGGAGTTGAATAGATGTGCTCCTGCAGATATAGACACGCTTGTTTCGCCCATACAGCCGACCATCCCTTCGACGCCATGATCTTCCATTATTTCGACTATTTTTCTACCACCTGTTAAACCGCCGCATTTTGCTAGTTTGATGTTAATCATGTCTGCGATACCTTCTTCACATATTTTTTTAGCCATCTCGGGCCCCTTTATGGTTTCATCGGCCATGATGGGGATCTCAGTCTCTTCTGTTACTTTTTTTAATCCTTCTATATCATGGACTTTCACTGGTTGCTCAACAAATTCTATACAATCCGCTAATTTTTGACAGAGTGTGATAGATTCTTCTGGAGTAAATGCTTGATTTGCGTCTATCCATATATCTATATCTTCGCCTACTTCTTCTCTCACTGCTTTTACTCTGTTGATATCTTCCATCAGCCCCAATCCAACTTTGATCTTGAGAGCTTTAAAACCTTCATCTATAAACTTCCTAGCGTGTTTTACCGTCTCTCTTTTAGTCATGTGTCCTATTGTTCTATCAGTCATTATCCCCTCTCTTTTTCCACCGAACATCTCTGTTATAGTTCTACCTTCTAATTTTCCTTTAACATCAAAAAGCGCTATATCCAATCCCGCTAGAGCGGCAGGGTCGTCTGGTAAATTTTTCCGCATGTCTGCCCATACTTCTTCTATCACAACATCTTCTCCTACGATTTTCGATTTCATCGTTTCAAAGGCCTTTAGTATCGATTCAAGAGTTTCTCCAGTTACACCGTTTACGCTGGAGTTACCCCACCCTCTCGCGTCATCAGATTCCACTTTTATAATAACGTTCTCGGCGGTCAGAGACGAGCCTGTTGAAATCTTAAATACTTCGTTCCTATCTATTGCTATAGGGATGGCTTCTAAATCATCTATTTCCATCTGTATATACCTCCTTGAAATATTCACACATACTGGTCAAGGGACACCTCTCACATTCGGGTCCTCGCGGTTTGCATATCTGTTTGCCAAATTCGACCATCAATCTGTTTATTTCTATCCAATATTTTTCAGGGATTTTATTTTCTAATATTTCTTCCGTTTTTTCAGGATCTTTTGTCTCAGCTATTCCCAAACGATTACTTATTCTGTGGACGTGGGTGTCCACTGGGACAGCAGGTTCACCGAACCCATAAACCAATACACAATTGGCTGTTTTTCTGCCGACACCTTTCAAATCCAATAATTCTCCAAGCTCTTCTGGTACTTCGTCATCGTACTCTTCATGTATCTTTTTTGCTATGTTTTTCACACGTTTCGCTTTTACGTTGTAAAAACCTGAAGGCCTGATAAGCTCCTTAATATGGTCGAGAGGCGCTTCTGCTATTTCCTTAGGAGTAGAATAACTGGAAAATAAAGCTTCCGATGCTTTATGAGTGTTGATATCTTTTGTTCGTTGGGATAATACAGTGGATATCAAGACCTCAAATGGTTTTCGATCAGGGATCTCATTTTTTTCGGGGTCTTTACCCGGAAATGCACCTACATCAAGCTCATCTTTCAGTCTTTCGATCATTTCTCCGTAATCCATTTTATCTCATCTCAGCTTTTTTATTATATCTCCCAGCAAGTACATGGATCCAGTGATCAATATCAAGTCTCCTTCTTTCCATTCCTTTTGAGCCCTTTCCAAAGCTTCGATCCCATGACCAAATGATTCGCTGATGCAATATTTTTCAAATTTCTCAGCCAGGAACGCACTGTCTAATTTTCTTTCACTTACGGGTTCAGCAGTGTAGACCTTGTCTGCGATCGGGCCTAAAATTTCGACCATACTTTTGTAGTCTTTATCTTCAAGCAGACCTGCGATCAAAAATAATCTATCGTAATCTAAATTTTTTAGACCCTGTTCTAATGCTTGGAATCCAGTCTTGTTATGGGCCGAATCTATCATGATCCTTGGATCTTTTTTGATAAACTCCATCTTTCCAGGAAGTTCTGTTTTTTCGATCCCTTTTATGATATCTCCTTTGGTCAATTCATATCCTTCTCTATCTAGAGTCTCAGCTAGTGTCAGAGATATGAGTGAGTTTTCAGCCTGCCAAGAGGTCAATCCATTCACCTGTATTTCTCCATAATCAGCTGTCCTGACCCGGAGGGGATCGTATAAGATTTCATATTCTCTATCAAATGCGAAGTTGAATTCTGCTTCTTTCTCCTCACATACCTTTTTAAAATACTCTCTGGTGGTTTCATCCTTTTCTCCTGTGATAAAATAATTCTGCTCACTTATTATCCCGGCTTTTTCGTATGCTCTTTCGTTTTTAGATTCGCCTAGATGTTCTGCATGATCAAAACCAACGTATGTTATGACTGAAAAGTCATGGGGTGATACATTAGTAGCGTCTAATCTTCCACCCATGCCCACTTCAAGAACAGCGAAATCTACATCTTTTTTGGAAAAATGTAAAAAGGCTATAGCGGTCAAGACTTCAAAAAAACTAGGTCTTTCCTCTGGATTGTTTTTCTCTATTTGAGTAAGTATCGGCTCTATTTTCTCTATAAGGTCCCAAAGTTCATCTTTTGAAATATGCTCATCGTTCACCTGGATCCGTTCCTCAAAGTCGATTAGGTGAGGAGAGATGTAGAGACCAGTTGAATAACCAGCTTCTCTCAAAATATTTACAGTATTTCTACACACAGATCCTTTCCCATTTGTCCCCCCTACTATAATGGTGTCAAAATCATTTTGAGGGTCATCTAGTTTAGATAAGAAGTCTTTTATTTTATCTAGTCCGAGTTTGACCCCGATCCTCTTTAAAGAATAGAGGTAATCTTTAGGATGATCGAATCTTTCCCTCAATTTTTCTAAATCACATTTTTTTTTGTTTTCTTTTCCCATCTGATCACTCAATGCTTGAACACTCTTTGACCGGTAAACACCATGCTTAAACCATTCTCTTCGGCTGCTTTTATAGTTTCTTCATCTCTTATAGATCCACCAGGTTGTATAACACCCTTTATACCTGCATCTGCAGCTTGGTCTATACCGTCTCTGAATGGGAAAAACGCATCAGAAGCCATTATAGCGCCGTCTATTTCAAGATAAGCTTTCATCTTCGCGACTTTGACAGAATCGACCCTACTCATCTGTCCCGCTCCTATTCCGACGGTATGATCTTTTTTAGAGAAAACTATGGCGTTTGATTTTACATGTTTGACTACTTTCCATCCGAACAGCATGGCTTCTAATTCTTCTTCCGTAGGTTTTCTAGAACTTTTTATCTTTAAGTCATCTCTATCTACCTTATGATAGACTTTCTCTTGAACTAGGAGTCCTTCAGTAACAGAGTGATGTGCTAGGTTTTTACCGTCAGTTTTCCACCCGGGAAGTTCCATAATTCTCAGATTTTTGCTTTCCTTCAATATCTCTAGAGCCTCTTGTTCATACTGGGGGGCGATTACAGCCTCTAAAAATATCTCGTTCATCTTTTCTGCCATCTCAGCTGTGACTTTTCTATTCGACCCTATAAGCCCTCCAAATATTGATTTTGGATCGCACTCATATACCTTCTGGTAGGCATCGTGTATCTTAGGTTTTGTAGCCACGCCAGTTGGGTTAGTATGCTTTATTGCGGCAACTGCAGGCTCTTCAAATTCCTTAACTATGTCTAAAGCTGCTTCCAAATCCAGTATATTGTTATAAGACAATTGTTTCCCGTGCAATTGCTCAGCTTTAGTCACCGAGCTTTCATTCACATCTCCCCTTTTGTAAAATACTGCTTTTTGACCCGGATTGTCTCCATAGCGGAGATCTTTGATTTTTTTACCGATCACATTTATCGTATCCGGAAATAGTTCTCCAGAGAATTCTTTATGTAAATATTCTGATATCGCCGCATCGTACTTCATCGTTTTTTTGAATGCTTTGAGTGCTAGGTCTTTTCTCACTTTTTTTGTTATAACTCCGTCTTTGCTTGCCAGTTCATCGAGTACAAGATCATAATCTTCTTTACCTGTGACAACGGTAACTCTATCATGATTCTTTGCTGCAGCTCTTAATAGGGCTACTCCGCCAATATCTATGTTTTTTATAGCTTCTTTGAGATCATGTTCTCTTTTTGTCACTTTTTCGAAGGGATACAGATTTACAACTACCATGTCCAGATTTGGCAGCCCATGTTCTTCAATATCCTGTTTATGTTTTTCTTCTTCGTGTAAGATACCTCCGTGTATTTTTGGATGTAATGTTTTTACCCTTCCATCCAATATCTCTGGGAAGCCCGTTATCTCGCTGACTTTTTGCACCTTTATTCCATTTTCCTCTAGATGAGATGCGGTACCCCCTGAGGATATTATTTTGAATCCATGTTCCCTCAATCCTTTCGCAAGCTTCACAATGCCTTCCTTATCTGAAACGCTAAGCATCGCCTTTTTCGGCAATCGAAACACCAAATTCTCCAAATTTAAGAGTAGTTGATAAGTTTTACTGATATATCTTTTTAATATATGTAATATAATAATTTCAGGACTAAAGAAAAAATCACAACAATTATTTTAAATCATGAGTTCTTATACCGTGCAACATGAAATCTGATGTAGAAATCGCGCAAGAAGCTGAATTAGAACCGATGGATGAGATCGCTGGTAAATTGGGATTAACTGAAGATAATATAGAGTTGAGGGGAGATTATAAAGCAAAATTAACTCTAGAGACCATAAGAGAGCACAGGCAGAAGGATGATGGAAATCTCATCCTCGTGACAGCGATGACACCAACGCGAAGTGGTGAAGGAAAAACAACGGTGAGTATAGGTTTGACTCAGGCGATGTGGAAGATGGGTATGAAAACCACGTTAGGTATAAGAGAGCCTTCGATAGGTCCTACTATGGGTATAAAGGGAGGAGCTGCAGGAGGCGGATACTCACAGGTTTTACCTATGGAGGATATCAATCTTCACTTCACTGGCGATCTTCATGCTATAGGTATAGCCCATAATCTTCTTTCTGCAATGATCAACAATCATATGCACCGGGGAAACGAGATGAATCTGGACAATAGAAAGATCACCTGGCCGAGAGTCGTTGATATGAATGATAGAGCACTTAGAAATACAGTTGTTGGCTTGGGAGGGACATCCGACGGCATGCCAAATGAAACCTCTTTTGGGATAACGGCAAGTTCGGAAGTCATGGCGATCTTATGTTTGGCGGATGGAATTGAGGATCTCAAAAGAAGGATGTCGGATATCATCATAGGCTATACCTATGATAAAGAACCAGTCACTGCGGGTGATTTCGAAGGAGTCGGGGCGATGGCTTCTTTGATGAAGCACGCAATCAAACCTAATTTAGTTCAAACGATCGAAGGTGTACCAGCTTTCATTCACGGTGGCCCCTTTGCAAATATTGCGCATGGTACTAGTTCTTTACTGTCTACAAAAGTTGGGATGAGTCTTTCTGATTATTTCATAACTGAAGCCGGATTTGGCTCAGATTTAGGAGCTGAAAAATTCTTCAATATAGTGTGCAGGGAAGGAAACTTGAAACCAGACGCTACTGTGATGGTGGCTACAGTAAGGGCACTGAAAAGACAAGGTGATGCTTCAAGGAAAAATCTTACTGAAAAGAATTTAGAGGCCATGAAAAAGGGATTAGAAAATTTAGACAAACATCTCAAAAATATTCAGATGTTCGGTATACCTGTAGTGGTTGCGATCAACCGTTTCCCTTCTGATACTCAAGAGGAGATCGACTATTTGAAGGAACTTTGTGAAAAAATAGAAGTTCCTTATGCAGAGGTACAAGTATATCAGAAAGGTGGCGAAGGTGGTTTAAAACTAGCGGAAGAAGTCAAGAAAGTTTGTGATAAAAATAAAAGCGATTTCAGACCACTTTATTCACTCAAAGAAAGTCCTGAAGAAAAGATACGTGACATAGCGACCAAGATATATGGGGCAGAAGATGTGATCTTTACATCTCAGGCTATTAAAGATTTGAGGAGGATTAAGCGCATAGGGATGCAGGATCTGCCGATATGCGTCTCGAAAACCCACTACTCGTTATCTGATGATAGAAAATTACGAGGACGACCTAAGGATTTCAAAGTGAAAGTAAGGCAAGTAAGGGTGAACTCAGGAGCCGGCTTTTTGATACCCATGACTGGTGATATAACGACGATGCCAGGGTTACCATCACATCCCGCTGCTAAGGACATCGATATAAATGAAGATGGTAAGATATCGGGATTATTTTGAGGTGTACCATGAAAGTAGAATTAATCAACCATACTCCCGAACCTGATAGAAGTGCTGCACACGCTGCTTTGACTTGCTATAGTGAGAAGGTACCTCAGAAAGACGAAATGGATGAGGAAAAGATCGAAGAGATCCTTTGTAAGATAAAGGAGAGTGGTCACCACAGTGTGATAGAACATTCTTCATTTACCTTTGCTGTTCATGATGTATCTAGAACTCTGACTCATCAGCTAGTACGACATCGTTTGGCCTCTTATAGTCAGCAGAGTCAGCGATATGTGGATATAGAAAATTTTGATCCTGTAATACCTGAGACCATAAAAGAAAATGAAGAAGCACTGGGGAGATATGAAGATTTTATGTCAGAGGTGAAAGAAACTTATTCTGAACTCAAAGAGATGGAAGAAGTTCCATTAGAAGATGCTAGGTTCGTTTTACCCAATGCTACAAGGAGCAACATAATCGTTACTATGAACGCTAGAGAGTTATGGCATTTCTTTTCACTTCGATGCTGTAAAAGAGCTCAGTGGGAGATTAGAGATTTAGCTAATAAAATGTTGGAACTGGTAAAAGAAAAAGCACCGATAATATTTGAAGAAGCAGGAGCACCCTGTGTAAGAGGTCCCTGTCCTGAAAGCGAGGAGTTCTTCTGCGGAGAACCTGTAAGTGAGGGATAGGTCCTTCAGGGCTCTATCTTTTCTAAGTACCATTTTTCATTATTTTTCTTTTTGACTTTAAGAGTCTCTTTTTTACGATTTTCAAATACATCTCCTAAATAAATCCCCATATTTTTGAAAATCGTAGGATGGGCTGTATAGTCTTCCTCTAAGTTCAGTTTATCAGGTCTTAATTTTACCATTTTTGCCTCCGAGCTATCTCACATATCTTTCCAATTGATTAATTTTGTTGCGATAATGACGAAAAATATAGCTAATATGCCTATCACCGCAAATGGTACAATAGCGCCAGATGGATTTTCGAGGATCATCAGTTCCAGCAAGCCCTGATGGAAATAGTATAGGGGCAGACCTCTTGCTACAGTTTGAAGATATCCTGGAAACTGCTCTATAGGTGCGAACGCGCCTGATAAAAACATCATAGGGAAAGCGATCGCGTTTCCAATTCCGCTTGCGGCTTCCACATCTTTTATGAATCCACCTAATACCATGCCTATCGAACAGAAGGTAACGGAGCCCAAAAATATCAGCCCTATGCTGTAAAAACCAGGATAGGCTTCAACATCGAATAATAAGATGGAAAGTAAGATCATGATGCCGCTCAACAAAAATGCTAACAAAGTCTGTTGGGCGATATTAGCCAATATCCAATCTTTCTTTTGGAGAGGAGCGGCGATAAGTCTTTTCAATACTCCATTTCTTTTATATTCTGTTGTGGTCGTAGTTACAGCTATTATACCATTGGTCATTATGAAGGCAGTCAGGATCCCCGGTAAGTAATAATCCACCGCTTCAAGATCTCTTTCCTCTGTAGTATCTTCTTCTACTAGGATAGTTGAATCTTCGACTCCGATCATAGACGAATCGAAATTATCGACAACGCCACTCACAGTTCCTTGGACAATTGGACCTGCTTGGTCACCTGGGCTGGTATATACAATAATTTTGGCGCTATCCATTTCTCCAAAAATATGTAATTTGTCCACAGTTGTATCTTCTTTTATCATAAAGGTCTCTTGGTCGTTACGTATGGCCCACCAATCCCCTGTTTCATTTTTCAATTCGACGTCCGCATTCAATGATATATTATTTTCTTCAAAGGCATCTCGTAACTTTTCTTCGATCGATCCCTCACTGAGGTATTCTTTATATTCGGTTAGGTTCAGACTGAAAAGATGTTCCCTTCCCGCATAACGACCCCATTCGTCAAAAGCTCTTTTTCCAACTTCAAATTGTTCTCTTTCATCTTCATCCATATCAGATTCATTTTCGATCAAAAGCATGGTATCTTGCATAACTCCAAGTCTGATGCTCATGCTTTTATTCAACGCCCTTTCTTCAAAACCTTCTCTTATCTTCAATCCTCTATAACCGCCGAGACTTGTCTCTTCATCTCTGTGCTCTGTCAGATTATCCACTTCTACGATGTTCAAAGCTTCAGTTTCATCTAATGTATTGATAAAGGCTTCAGAAAGTTCTGTTGGAACACCATCTTCGAGGTCTTCATTTTCTACATGAAGCTGATACTCTGTGGTTTCGCCGCCACCAAAGACGGCACTGAATATGATTAGCAGCATCACGGGAAACAAAACAGAAAAAAATACACCTGATTTACTGCGCATCCAATTTTTAGTTAAAGAAACGAATAGAGAAAAAGTCTTTTTCATCTCAACTCACCTTCCTCATCAATTTTTCCTCCTGTTAATCTAATAAAAGCGTCTTCCATCCCAGCCTCTTTTACCTCTATTTCGCCCTCCATCTGGAAAAGTTCAACCAAAGCTTTTCTAGCTTTCTTTTTATTGTCAAATATTCCGACGAGATCACCGTCTTCATTTTTGAAAGTTTCATCAGCTCTTTCAGTGGTGAGTCTTTCTATCTCTCCATTTTCTCCTACGATCACTTTTATCCCGCCACCGTATCTTTGGACTAGATTATCTATGCTGTCCATCACTTCTATCTGGCCGTCGATAAGGACCGCCGCTCTATCACTAAGTTCTTCGACCTCTTCCATGTAGTGTGTGGTCAGAAAGATGGTCTTTCCTTTCCTTTTCAACTTTTTAATCAGGTTCCAAGTGTCTCTCCTCGCATGGGGATCGAGACCGGTAGTGGGTTCATCTAAGAAAAGAAGCTCTGCATTTGAGATAAGAGTCATACCTATACCGACTTTTGTCTGCATACCCCCAGATAGATCGGAGAAATTTTTATCTTTGAATTCTGAGACGCCCACCATCTCCATTATCTCATCTACATTCTTAGTGCCGTACATATCAGCCATCAATCGGATGTTTTCTTCAGCAGTGAGTCTTTCAAAAGTGTTAAAATCCTGAGGCATCACGCCTATCCTTTCCTTTATCTTTTCCTCCTGTGTCTCTATATCATAGCCTAAAACTTTTGCAGAGCCAGAAGTGGGAGTTCTCAAACATTCTAAAATCTCAACAGTAGTAGTCTTTCCGGCTCCATTTGGTCCTACAAAAGAAAAAATCTCACCCTTTTTTACTTCGAAAGAAATGGAGTCCACAGCCACTAGATCATCATATTTTTTTGTAAGATCATTTACTTCTATAACATCACTGGACATGAAAACATTAGGATTCTATTGAACTTATAAAGTTTATGCTAACAAAAATGTGAACGAAATATATCGATTTCTAATTAAGATGACGTAGATGCTCACGTTACAAATCTATTTTCATCTCTTTTGTACACTAGATGTTCATCATTATCGATTATCTCTTTTATGGTGTTTACCGTGGTCCAAGCTTCATGGTAGGTGTTATATAATGGGGAAAAAGCCAAGCGGATCACATCTGGCGGTCTAAAATCCGTGATAAATCCTTTTTCTCTTAGTAGATCGCTGATGGCTTCTGCTTTTTCATGTTTTATTGCTACATGACTACTTCTTTCCTCCGCTTTTCTTGGAGAAATAACCTGAACATCGTATCCTTCTTTATTTAATATTTCATCGATAAGGTGGATAAAATAATCGTTGATCTCTTTAGATTTTCTACGTATATTTTTTAATCCGGCTTCTTTAATCATCTCTAAGGAGCCTATCAGTGGCGCGCTACCTAAAATTGTAGGTGAGGATATCTGCCATCCTCCTGCACTTTTTTCGTGTACGAAATCAAGAGCGAGGTCGAACTGTTTATCCTTCTCATAACCGAACCAACCTTTCAGTTTCGGCTCCTTTTCAAAATGCTTTTCATTAAGGTAGAGAAAAGCGGTGCTTCCCGCTCCGCCGTTCAAATACTTGTAACCGCACCACATCGCATAATCGACATCCCACTGGTGAAGTTTATGAGATATCACGCCGGCTGAGTGGCTGCAGTCGAACCCTATGATGATATCTCTTTCATGAGCTTGTTTCGTTAGATATTCCATATCTAGGAGTTGTCCGCTGCGGTAAAGAACTGACGGGAGGTGAACTAGCGAGACATCATCTGTCATAAACTCCACTATTTTATCTTCATCGAGTAGATGTCCATCATCGCTGGGAACTAGCTTGAGTTTTTTATCAGGTTCTAGTCCTTTTAGTTCTAAGATGCCTTCTAGAGCGTATTTATCTGAGGGGAAGTTAAGCTCATCAGCTAGTATCTTATCTTTTCCTTCTTCGGGTTCAAAGAGAGTTGAGACCAATGCGTGAATATTTATTGTAGTGGTTCCTGTTGCTACTACTTCTTTGGATTTTGCTCCCACCATATCTGATATCATCTCACCTAATCTTTCTGCCATGAAGAACCACGGAGTCTCTCCTTCCATCCAGCCTTGTATGGCTAATTCCTTCCATTCCTCTACGACTTTTTCCAACGAGTCCTCAGCTCTTTTGGATAAAAGACCCAAAGAGTTTCCATTAAGATATACGGTATCTTCAGGGATGTAAAATCTCTCTCTATATTCAGATAAAGGATCGTTTTTGTCTAATTCCAGAGCGTAATCTTCTGATGTATCAGTACCTTCGTTCATACTTCCACCAAATGTTTCGATATATAATCAAATTTATGCCGTAATTCGGCACAACATTTTTAATCGCTGATAAGATACGAAACTATGAGTACGAAAGCTGAGATAGAGACGGATAAAGGTACCATAGAAATAGAGCTATTTGAAGAGGACGCCTCCAAGACGGTGGAAAACTTTCTCAAATATGCAAAAGATGGATTTTATGAAGGCCTGATATTCCATAGAGTCATAGAAAACTTCATGATACAGGGAGGAGGATTTTTGCCCGGTATGAAGGAAAAGGAACCCTCTTATGATCCTATAGAGAATGAGGCGGAAAAGAGCGGTCATAGGAACGAGAGAGGTGCTATCGCCATGGCGAGAACTTCAGATCCGCATTCAGCCACCAGCCAGTTCTTCATAAATCACAAGAACAATGAAAGATTAGACTATGACGAATTTCGAGATGGGTGGGGATACTGCGTTTTTGGTAAAGTTGTAGATGGCATGGAAGTCGTCGATGAGATAGCTTCTGTTGAAACCACTTCGGTCAAAGGACACAAGGACGTTCCTAAAGAAGAAGTGGTGATACAAAAAGTGAATATCATCGAGCAGTGATCAGCTTGTAGATCAAAGGTGTCTCTCGGATAACTCTTTTTAATTTCTTAAAGCAGTGATTCAGTTATTCTTAACTTTTTATGTTAATCTTTTGAGTTAAAGACTGAGTTTTTTCTATCTGGTATCCAATGAAAAATCCTAACAAAACCCCAGCTGTAGTTCCTGGATATGAGACCAATAAGAAGTTTTCAGTTAAAATATCTGTAGATGAATCATAAAAATACACTACAAAGAAAGAACAAATCAAGCCGGTTATTCCTCCCAAGAAGGAGCCGAAAACTCCTCGGACATGAGGTGTGTATTCTAATCCTTCAAAATCTTTTGAAAATATCTTTCTACTCAGATATTCCACTACTGTCACATTAACGATGATGAAAGAGATAATAACGCTGTATAAAAAGGAGGTCGAAATAGAGAATATATCAAATATCAGGGATATGAGGAGTGACAAGATTAGAAGGCTAACAATAAAAGCAAAAAACACCCCTACCATGGCCATCCCAGTTGCCAAGGGGCTATCCAAAATTTCATCGCCTTTTATCACGGTGTCTCTGACACTTAGGTATCCTCCTGAGGCCCACCCTAGAATTATTATCCATGGCCAAAAATTATCAAATCGAACAGCTCGAGTTCTTAGTAATATTGCAGGAGCTAAGCTCACCATAAGTCCGATGAAGGTCCCCATCGCAAAATAAAACGAACCTTTATAGATTGGACAGATCAAAGCGGTCAAAATACTACCTAAAGAAATTGTTACACCTGTAGCAAGCATGGTATATCTAAGAGAGGTGTAAGGTAAAAAAAGCGATACCGCTGATATTATGATGCCTAAGATTAAAAAACTGATCTGGTAAACTTTAATCGATTTTTTAGAGTAATTTGACAATATATTATTCATATTATCTATCTACTATCTGAAGTTGGTGGGGAGATCGGTTCAAATCCCTGTTTGATCTTGATATAATTTAAAAGGAATCCAATGACAGCTCCAATTATGATAGTTCCTACTATAGAGATGATCATCATTACGGTACCTTTCTCATCTATCAAACCGTTGCTGAATAACATATAATAGAGATTTATTACGCCCGAAAAAACACCACCTATCAATCCACCTAATATGGCTCCAAGAAAGCCTTGCTCTTTAGGAGCTTTTTCTTTTTGCTTTTGGAATTTTTTAGTATAACGTTCAGTCAAAAGAGCTATAAAGAAAATAGTACCTCCCATTAGTCCGAGTAAAAAGTTTATATCTCCCTGTTCAAACATTGACGATAGTGCTAACAACGCCCCTCCCAAAAATAATAGATAAAGATGCAGTTTAGTGAGTCCCAATTTATTTTCATCTACAGTCATCTTTTCAACCTATTTTTTAAGCTTGTTTTATATATTTAATTTTTGCTCTTTTCCGAAAGAACTATAAATAAAATATAGTATTGTGTTCCTGTGAGTTTAAATGAAACAAAAGAGCGTCATAGCGATTCTATGTCTAATTCTAGTAGGAATATCGATTATGAGTATTATTCCCTCAAATATTCCAAATGAGGGAACTGAAAGAATAGACACGTTAATCCACTCAAAAGCGGTCTTAACTAATAATTATGAGGAAAGAGATCCAATTCGTATAGATGGGAACGAGAATTTTGAGAAGCAGAATTGGCCAGGAAGCGGAAGTGAGGAAGATCCTTGGATTATTGATGGATATAAAATAAATGCCGAAGAAAAAGGTAACGCTATCTATATTGGTAATGTTACCGATCATTTTGTTATAAGAGATTGTTACTTGTATAACTCTTCTGGCAATGAAAAAGATTACTTTTCAAATACGGGCCTGTACCTTTATAACGTTGAAAACGGTACGATAAAGGAAAATCATATCGAAAATAATGAAGAAAAAGGAATTTGGGTAAGAAATTCAGCAGACACTAAAATAGTAGATAATGTTTTCCAAAAACACTATCTCTATTATGCCCTCAGAGTTGATAATTCAGTTAAAAATTACATTTCGGAAAACCAACTTCTAGACGGCTATCGAGGTATCTACCTGAATAAGTCAAGCATAGAAAACGAGATAGTAAATAATCATGTTGAGGGAAACGATTATGGTATCAGTCTAGTTGATGCTAACCAAAATATGGTCAACTCAAACACCGCAGTAAACAATACAGTTGGCATCCAAATATATGATTAGGGATCTAACATCATAGAGAAAAACTTTGTAGAACAGAATGAGTATGGTATCAGCTTTACTTTCATAGAGAAGGAAAATAGGGTATTAGGAAACACTGTTATATCCAATGAATATGGAATTTTTCTGTTAGATGCCCAAGATCAATATTTGGCGGATAACTCTATGGAGGGAAATGGCATACTTATTGAAGGAAATAACTTATCCTATTGGAATACTCATTCCATCTTTACTAACAATTCAGTGGATGATAAACCTGTTTATTATCATACTGATAAAAATAACAGTACCGTCTCCTCAAACTCTGGCCAAGTCATCTTAGCTAACTGTGAGAACATGATCATTGAAGATCTTGAACTCAGTACCAATGCGGTGGGCATTCAACTTGGTTTCTCATCTAATAATGATATCCTCACAAATGAAATTGTAAATGGTTTTTATGGAGTTCGACTGGTCAACTCTCATAAAAATAATATATCGTATAATAATATTCGTTCTAACAGCCAGAGTGCGATTCTATTGGATTCATCAAACGATAACTATATAATTGGAAATGATATCTTATCCAATCTTGAAGATGGGATCCATCTTTTACACTCAGATGAGAATACTATCTCCAATAATGCTGTAAAGGACAATGAATATCATGGTTTGCATATTTCAGAGTCGAATAGAAACCATTTCGAAAAAAACGAGATTAAATATAATTCTGGATACGGTGTATCTATTTCCAATTCAAATGGAAACAAAGGTGTAGATAATACTCTATCTTCCAATGATTGGGGTGGGATAATACTTTCAGAGTCTGGTGATATAACTCTAGAAGAAAATGAAATGAAAGAAGATGGAGTAATCATTTGGGGTGATTTACTAGAACATTGGGATTCTCATTCGATACACACCTCAAACACGGTCAATGAAAAACCGCTTTACTATTGGGTCGGTGAGGACAATCAAAGTATACCCTCTGACGCAGGACAAGTAATATTGGTTGACTCTGAGAATATAGAGATATCAGATTTAAATATCAGCGATGGATCTGCTGGTATACAACTTGGATTTTCGTCTAATAATGACCTCACTTCAAGTGTGTCTTCAGGAAATGATTGGTCTGGTATAGTTCTTAAAGAATCCGACAATAATATTATAACCGATAATGTTATCTCGAGAAATGGAGGGTTCGGTATACATCTTTTCGCTTCTGATAATAATGCTATTGGGAGGAATATAGCTGAATCCAACATCGACTCGGGTTCGTCTCTGGTTTCATCTAGCTCCAATCTGATAAACAACAATACGTTCTCAAATAACAACCCTGGTTTATCGCTTGACGTAGATAGTAGTGATAATATAATCTATCATAATAACTTCAAAAACAATTTAGTTCAAGCCGAAGATTATGGTGTTAACCAATGGAATAATGATCTTCCCTCCGGTGGAAACTTTTGGTCAGATTATGAAGACGAATATCCTGACGCAGAGAAAAGATCTAGAGGTGATATATGGGAAAATCCGTATAAGGGAGAGGGTTTTGTAGATGATTATCCTCTAACCGAACCTACTCAGACGGAAGACGAAGCGGACGAAGAAGATGGCATATGGTCTCTTATAATATTAGCACCTCCAATCATTTTGATCCTCATATTAACCTTATACTGGAGAAAGGACGATGAAGATTCAGAAGACGACAAGGTAGCAGAGGAGGATGAAGGCCTGGAATAGGAGGAAATTTTAGACGACTGAAAAAACTAACTCAAATATGTTGGTGTGATGATGATAAATCAAAAAACTTCCAAAAAGATACTTACCCTAGGATTAACGGCAGTGATACTCATACTAGCTATTTACTTTGCATGGACTGTTTTTTCAGGAGACGAAGATGACACCGATGTGGATTTAGAAGACGATCCCGATAAAGTGACGATCTACTGGTTCTGGGGCGAAGACTGTCCGATATGTGAAGATCAAAAAGACTCTATCGATCGATGGGAAGACGACTCCGATATCGAAGTCAAAACTTTTGACGTTTATGAGAACCCAGAGTATAGAGGTACTTTTCAAGATATGGCTGATGTCTATGATGTCCCTGTAGCTAACGTTCCGGCAACTTTTATCGCAGATGAATACTGGATAGGCTACGATGAAGATATAAGGGTAGAAATGGAAGAAACGATTGAAAATTGTATGGAAAAAGAGGACTGTACTAGTCCTGGGGAAAGGCTATCTGATAGCAGGGATTGATCTCTGAGGGGCTTCTGAATTTAGATCAAATATGACTACAGGAATTAAGTCCAAAAAAACCTTCCTAATAGGGTTATTACTCATTACTGTTTTACTCTCTGGAGTAGCAATAGCTGAAGAACCTACTGATTCGGAAAATGAAACGAACGAAACCTACGATTTACCTATTATCGGAGAAGTCGAGGCAGATGCATACCCACTAATAGCGATAACAGCCCTTATAGGATTCGTCGATGGATTAAACCCCTGCTCTATTTGGGTACTATCGGTTTTACTGGGTATGGTCCTCTATTCTGGAAAAAAGAAAGTAGTCCTTATAGGCCTAACCTTTTTGATCGTTACAGCTACTGTATACGGGCTTTTTATCGCAGGAGCCTTGACGATCTTTCATTTTATAGCTCATCTTTTTTGGATAAGATTGGTCGTCGCCGCTTTTGCAATATTTTTTGCTCTTGTTAGTATCAAGGATTTCTTTTTCTTTGAAAAAGGTATATCTTTTAACATTCCTAACAAATACAAGCCAGACTTGTATAAAAAAATAAGAAAATCGATGAAAAAAGAAGATACCAAAACAACGGTTGTAGCTACAGCCGTTATGGCTGCGGGAGTAGCGATAATCGAACTACCGTGTACGGCAGGATTTCCCGTGATTTGGTCACAGATCGTGACGGAAAGAGGAATCGGTTCTTCTTCATATATCGGATTTTTAATACTTTACGTTCTCGTTTATCTTTCAATAGAATTAGTCATATATCTCGGAGCCGCCTTACAAATGAAAAGATTTGATTTTAGGAAAAAAGAAGGACGAATCTTGAAACTAGTCGGTGGATCAATAATGCTTGCTTTAGGATCAATAATGCTCATCGACCACACTATAATGCAGGATCTTAGCTTTACTTTGATAATTTTTACGATTGCTGTAGCAAGTTCTCTCATAGTTGCAAAGGTTTATGAGTCAAAATAAAAGACTGTGATCTTCATTCGATCAGGTCTATGAATTGGAAGAACTAGGAGAAAAAGTCGAATTTGCCGATTTTGATGGGGTTGGGGAAAAGGCGTTTGTAGCGGAATACGAGGAGAGCTAAATCACTTATATTATCAAACTTCACTAGCAAATCAGAAAGTTTATTTTCAACTGTTCTCAGCTATTTTATCACCCGATTATCGATTTATGGACTATGTTCTTTTGGAAACTTGAAATAGTATAAGATTGAAAGAATTGAACCTGTTAGATTCATTAGAGCTATGGTCAACCAAACCGCAACCACGGACAAGACCTATATGCAGAGCGATGATGCTGTAGAGGGTACCTTTTTGTGACATTCTTAGCTCTTCGGGTCTATTTCGGTGTGCTTACACGGTTCAGACAAGCTGATAAAATCAGCAAAATCAGCGTACATAAGGTATTCTACGAGCTATCGAAGGTTGAACGGGTTATCGGACCCTAGGGCAAGGAATTCTATACAAAAATTCCAAAGCAGGCCAGAAAGATCGTAGATTTGTTCCCTGAAGCCATACCTATGGCGTAAATCGTCGTAGTTACGGTTGCGGAATATGAGGAGATATGGATATGAGAAAAATCTATGGTAGTTCACCTCTCACTTTTCTAAACCTCATTCCTTAGGCTTAGCATTTGTCTCTATAAAATCAATCATATCAAATATGCTTTTTGATGTCTTGCTCCTAGTCGGTTTCACGAAAACTTTTTCTTTGATTTTGAAGATTTCACACTCATAGTTGGGGACATGTAGAGTAGTCTTTTTTCTATCGCTTATTTTGCTCGGTTCTTTCTCTGATTTTTTATATCTTAGATCCTTGTGATCTAGGGCATCTTCAATACTCTTTAAGGTGTACTTATCATTGTAAAACGAATTTTTTACCGAAAAAAGTTTTATCAGATTCAATATTACATATACGATCAAAAGAGCAAAAAGTCCTGACCAAATCCAAAACGAAATTCCAGTGAATTCAAGTATTTGGAAACCAAGAATGGGTAACATACCAATCACTATGACCCCTTTTGTTGAATATTCGATTTCTCCGTTTGACCAACCGTCATATTTTATTCCTAGACATATCATTCTAGAACCTTGGATAGCAATAAACAAAATAGGTATGATGGAAAGATACCCCTGAATTTTCCCGAACTCCACAAATAAAATTAAAGAATGTCCAACTATCAATATTGCACTCATTATGACGAAGGATAGCATCTTTCCATTCATATTCTTAAATTTTCTCCTCATTTCTATCCCTTTATTTTCTAACTAATTTTACTTGCTAATCCCACTCACATGTACCTGCGTTAGTCCCACAATTATATACTTCTGCTGCAGTGCCTGAACAAGCTAATGCAACAGCTTTTGAACTAAGTCCTCCAGTAGCCACAGCGGAGACAAGTGCAGCCGTACAGGTACCATAAGCCAGCCAGGTTGTCGGATTATCCCAAGGTGGTGCATCAGGTAGCAAGCAATCCCAGAATTCACCATAATCGAACTCGCAAGAGAGACCACCACCGGGTTCGTGCTCAGTAGTATACCAATCTTCACATCTAGCTCGGCATATATCAAGGCTGATCTCCATAGTAGGTCCATACGCGGTTGATGTATGACAATCCCATACCGTAACCCATGACTCTATCTCATGACAAGCACTCTGGCCTTTTTCTCCGGTTCCACCGTTTGGATATATAGGAGGTTGATGCTCAACATCTTCCGTCCGCTCGTTTGGTCCTTCGTCATATCTAGTCAGACCGCAGCCGTTACTGTTGGGCATCTGTTCGAGCCGATATTCTCTCAGATCTTCCAGCTCATCTTCCTCTAACTCTTCTACGAGCTGATCTTTCTTTTTCAGTTTAATATTTAGCACCCTAATCTTTTTCATTCGCCAATATATGCTTACCAAATAATTTTTACGATTGTCAATTTTCGATAACAATATACTCATCCTATCATATCTACAGGGATCACGAGTATGATCTTAGAGTATTTTTGAATTATTAATTGCCCCCCTTTGTATCCCGAACCATTTCATCTCTACTCTAAAGCCTCAATAATATCAATGAGATTATAAATATTCTTCTTTCCATCTCTGTTTTTTGGTATTACAACGGTTTTCTCTTTGTTTACTAATATCCTACATTCATGTTTTGGCAGAAGTATCTCTTTACCGTTATTGGTGGAGCCGAGAAGGGTTGTTCCCTCACTTTCTTTGATTTTATATTGTATATTCTCTTCCTTTAGAAGTTCGATTATATCAGAATTCGATTTTTTACTTGCTGATTTATAGAAACTATTTCCCTGTGATATAATCTTGTAGAAAAGATGAAATGTAAAAATGGTTATACCTACTAATCCAAAAATAGTAATATATTGTGGAAAGGAATAATCTAAGAATAAACCTCTTGACAGATTGGGGACTGAAAGGAATAATATAAAAACAAACCCTGTAGACTTGATCTCAGAGTTGATCCATCCTTTATATGTTATTCCAGTGCTAAATATCCTCACCAACTGTATGATTTCAAATGCCAACAAGAAGTAGATCAAGAGTGAAAAAAAGGAAAATAAGTGTAGGTCTATGCCTACAAAGAAAGCTATTACACTCAACCCGCCTAATGACAAAAGTGCCACAATTATGAAATTATACTTTGGTTTATTTACGTCCATATTCAACCCTTATTTTTTCTTATATTTATTTCATGTGACTTGATTTATACAATGACCTATTCCTCCTGCGGTACCAGCGCACCCTGCTGAGATTTTAGCTACTGCTATAGGTATAGCAATCCCTCCCGTACCAGATGCTGCAGCGATCCCACTTTTTATAGCAAGCCCGCAAGTTAGATGTGAAGCCCACATCATTAGACTATCCCAACTTGCTCTCGTGGGGTATAGACAACTCCAAAATTCTTTAAAATCAAAATCATCGCCATCTCCCACTCCACATTCCATCCAAGGAGTGAAACAACAATCTCGGCAATAATCTAAGGTATAACCCAGGTAAGCATCTGCACAGTCTTGTACAGTGTCATGATCATCAGGAAAATCGTAAGGACAAGATGCATCCGGTTGTATTGCTCCTCCACTGTTTGGATGTATAGGAGGAGGAGGTTGATGCTCAACATCTTCCGTCCGCTCGTTTGGTCCTCCGTCATAGCTAGTCAGACCGCAGCCGTTACTGTCTGGCATCTGTTCGAGTTGATACTCGTAAATTTCTTCTATTTCTTCATCATCCAACTCTTCGAACCATTCGATCACATCTTCTTCAGATTCGAAGGTGGGTCTTTCGTCCAATTCTAGAGCTTCTACGATGGTATCTTCAATTTCCTCTTCAGAATAGGACTCTTTTGTTCTTTCCTCTTCTACAGCAGTACCAGTATCTTCCTGCACATGCTCATAATATAGAGCATTTGTATCTTCTTGGTCATTTTCATCTCGAGCTTCTATCGGATTCTCAACCACTACGATGAATCCTGCGATTATTATCAGAGCGACAGCCACACAGGAAATCATCTTCATCATTTGGGTTTTCACGTTTTCATCACCGCATGAAATACAAGAAAGTATATGTAATTTCCGGCGAAAGACTTATATTTAGTAAATTTTACACCGATATTGTCAAAAATTTAGTGACGAATGAGATATCTAGAGAAAAGCATCATTGAGGTAGGTCAAAAAGGTACTTTATTACAATCGACCGACCGTAGGGAGGTCATATACCCACAGCTTCTAGCTGTG
>CAZRSB010000019.1:0-31587 GCA_964602715.1 uncultured Thermoplasmata archaeon
ATGACCATTTTCCACCCTGATCTATAGAAAGCGTAACGGTTGTTTCAGTAGAGTTGTTCTCTTCATCTAACCGAAGTGTTTCTGCCTCTAGCTCATACACGTTACCTGTTGTCTCTTCCAAGGAATCGTACCACTCATGATGAAGTTTTACAAAGTTTTCATGGACCTTTCCCAATTGTTCAGGATCATCTATTTCACTAGGGCTCACATGTTCCTTCTCACTTTCAAAAGATGGTTTCCATTTTTCTTCGTTCACCAACAAGAACCTGATCTTAAAGTCATTGACAGGTTCCTCAATACCCATCTCTTCCAAGAAATACCTCTCTAACCGTGATTCGTCTAACTTTAACTGGAGATCGATGATTTTTTCCTCTTCAGGCTGTAGTTCAAGCTCTCTAGGGGGATCATCGATAAATATTATGTCGTTAGTTAGGAAAAATCTGCCGTATAGTTCAGCATCATATTCTCCTTCATCCGGCTTTCTTTCTTCCAACTGGATCTGTTGATCTAACTCTTCACTTTCAGGCTTTGCCTGGGCGATGCCTAAAGTTACCAACATTATTATCAAAACTGAAATCAATACCAATTTGCCGTTCATGATTTCACCCTGTCAAATAGCAGATATGATGCTGCTAATCCCACTACAATCCCTAGGAGAGGTAAAAAGTAAAATACAGAAGGCAGGGCTCCGTATTCATCGATGTAAAAGTTGTTATAAATAACGTTCAGAACAGGGAACCCCATCACTTTAACGAAAGTTCTAAAGGACCTTTCTGCGGACTCCGTGAACTGGATCAAAAAGAACGCCATTACTAAATAAGACAACAGAAACAGTACCGTCGCCATCACATTTTTTGATAGAACACTTATAATTGTGACAACTGAATACAATAACAACGCCGCTAGGAACATCAGTACGGAATAGATCAAAAGCCTCTGGATGGTGAGATAAGATATAGGACCCCAGTATGTGAGAGATATAGACATATGAACGGTATAAATCATGCTGAGAATCACAAGAACCAATGACCCAGCAAGTATCTTACCTAACAGAAGGGGTTTTTTTCCGTCAGGGATAAGTAAAAATGGATGGATCCTTCTAGATTCTATATCCTTGGCAAAGAATTTATTTCCAAGATATCCACCATAGGCCATAACAAGGAGTGAAGCAAAGAAAGAGGTCAGGTAGATAGAATCGTATGTTATCCCGATTTCATTTTTAGAGTAGATGATATCGTAATGCCAAAGAGCGATCAGATTGACCATAACCATAAGGATTATGACTATCGGAAAAGAATAATCCAAAAAGATGGTTTTAATAGATCGCTTTGTAACTTTGTTCACCCTTTTAATCATATTTAAATTCACTTGAATGACCCCCGATATATTGAATCCAACGAACCGTGTTTCAAGGAAAAATCTATATCATTTTTGATCAGCCAGTTGAAGATTCTTTTTTCAACATCTTTACCCCCTTCTGTTTCGATTACCAGGGTGCTGCCTCTGACTTTTATCCTCCTTACATAGCTTTGCTCATCTAGCTCTTTCACTTTATCCATGTCTTTCTTTTCTATATTCAAGACCAACTTTTTTGAAGATTCCGTCCTCTCTAATACTTTAGAAGGTTCTCCAAAATCCCTGATCTTGCCTTCTTCTATCATAACTATCCAATTGCAGGACTCTTCTATGTCATTTAACTGATGGGATGAGATGAGAACAGAATTCTCTCCTCCAGCAATCGAATCGATGATCCTCATCAATTCGTTTTTGATCGTTGGGTCGAGGCCTGAAAGGGGCTCATCGTAAATCAGTAATTTTGGATCGTGTAAAAGAGTGCGGGCTATGCCCAGTCTTTTCTTCATACCGTTAGAATATTCCCTTATTTCATCATCTTTTCTTCCGTATAGACCGACTGTCTTGAGCTTTTCAGATACTTTGCTGTGAAAATCTTCTACTTGATATAGCTCTGCGAAGTATTCCAGGTATTCCCCACCGGTCCAGGAAGGATAATAGCCTTCATCTTCCGCCAAGTAACCGATCAGCGCATTATCCTTCTTTTCCTTCCCGTCATACCTCAGTTTTATCTCACCATCATAATCCAAAAAACCTATCATGCATTTTATGATGGTCGTTTTTCCAGCCCCGTTAGGTCCAACGAGACCGCTGATACATCCCTGTGGTATTCTGAAATCTACATCATCTACAGCTACATGCCCGTCATAGCTCTTCTTTAGACCTCTCACCTTCAGGAGCTGTTCTTCTTTTTCCTCCATAAAACACCTCCTATGATTGCGACGGCTAGAGCCCCGACCACTATGATAACGGGTAAAGGAAAATCGGGTGGATATTCTTTCACCTCTAAACTGAATTCTACCTCTACACTATTGTTGTGACCTGTAGGATTAACCAAGGTGAGATGGGGTTCATCACCCACCGATTTAGGGTTATCATCGTTCCTGAGTTCTAGCGTAGCCTCGGTCGTTGGCCCCTCCTCATAGTCTACAAGCTGTCCGGCATCGCTGTTGAGTAGTATACGACTATTTTCGAATAGGTAATACCTCAACGGGTCATCGCTCTCCAGATTTACTTTTATGAATTCTTCTCCGTTATCGAATCCCTCAACCCATCCACCATCTAGGCCGAAAAGATTATACGTCCTTGCTCTACCTGTAAATTCCACCGTCTGCTCTTTTTGGAAAAGACCATCCCACTCCTTCGATTCAACCAACATAAAGTTCACTGTTCCTATGGTTTTTACCTGAAGATCGACAGAAGAAGTATCTACTAATTCCGTTATATTGGTGCCGCCAGCACCAAATCCTAAAGAATGAATAAGTCTCTCGTCTTGATCGGTATGGATGGTTATATTTGCTAGATCTTTCTCTTCGTAATCGTCGGGAACGTACTCCTCAGCGTATCGAAAACAACTACCCAAATAAGTATTGTTTAGATAATCTGGCACATCCAAGTTAAAGGAACTTTCTTCATAGATGCGGGGGAAGAACAGATCTTCAAAATCCTCAGGTTCCTCATGCCTGTCATAATATTCCGGCATCCCTCTGTCATCGATCGGGCGTCCTTCGGCTCTACTCGTGGGGATAAACGAGATGGTTATGACAATGATCACCGCCAGTATACATCCAACCTTCCCGATGTCCATGTTTTAAGGGGTAAATCATAAGATATATATATATGTTTTGAAATGGAGGGGCGCGAGGTGAAAAGCAGAATGTTTAAAAAGAAAAATATAGGAAAAAAAGTTGGAAAAAGTAAGACAATAGGAGTACTTGTGATGAGCCTTATGCTCATCTCGGTTGTTGGGCCTATGATAGCTGAAACCAGTGAGGCATCCCACAACACAGCGAACTACGAGGTAGTAGATATAAGTGAGTCGGGTAACTATGAATACAGGGAGATGACGCTAATAGACGACCACAGAGTCGTGGACGAGATGGAAGTACGTAGTTGGTTTTATGAAGGACAGAATGCCGCCAGCAGTCGAAGAGTTACCTTTACCCAGTTGCTACAGAGGGATTCGGATTGGGATATCGAGTGGTTCGAACAAAGGACTAGAGCATATGGTGGCAGTGTTTGGGAGTATGATCATCCATATGGAACTTACAGCCCATATCCACTTGATGGAGGATCAGGATACGGTTCATGGGCGCCACAAAACAGCATAGGATGCAATTTAGGGTCACGTGTTGAGGTTCCAACAACATGGAGAACTGCGGATTGGGACGTACGCACATATTCATTCACTGTATATCACGAGTACGATGATGGAACTACATCTAGTTTCGACGGTGCCCACATAGGATCAGCTTTCAGCGAAGGAAACGAATACGAACATCGTGTCGAAGTCGACATGATCGACGAGGGCTGGTGGATTCTCCCAGACGACACATTCAGTGCGGAAGGAGAAAACAGCTGGTACGAATAAAAACCCTTCTCCACTTTTTCTTTTTTTCCTACCTTTCTAAATCTTCTAAAAATCCAAAGAAGTATTAGTGATCATTTTATCTACTCCGAGTGATCACTAGTATATGGTTGGTCAACAATACTTGGCTTTAAATTAAAATCCAACTCTGCATAATTGTTAGTCATAGAAGGTCACCTAGGCTAAGATGCAATTGGCCTCCACCGATACAGCGTTATAATCGTTCCCGAGTTCTGATGTAGTCTTGGCCTTTAGGAACGTACTCCTTAGCAAAACAACTACCGGATTGTTTCACTAGCAAGTAAACGGAGACATTTTTGGATGAGATAATGGATCAACCTATTCTTTAACGAATTTCTCCGCCTCTTTTCTCTCCGGAATTTTCGGTATCTCCTCTGGATATCCTAACGGTGTGACCGTTGCCACGTAATGATCTTGAGGTATTCCAAGTTCTTCCTTCACATCCTCTCTATCCATGGCCGCTATCCAACAGGTGCCTAGACCGTGGAGCCAAGCGGTGAGTGTGAAGTGGTAGGCCGCTATATCACCATCCTGCTTGGGCCTGCCGGTTCCTTCGGAGTCCACACAGATAGCTACTGCCATAGGAGCTTCCCTTATAGGAGCGCTGTTGCTGCCTCTTCTTTCCGACATGAACTGGATCGTTTCTTCATCCTCGATGGGTATGAAGTAATATGCTTGTGAGTTTTTAGATGTCGGAGCGTATCTACAGGTCTCAAAGATCTTGTCCAATACCTTGTCCGGCACCTCTTTTTCTTCATAATCTCTTATACTCCTCCTTTCTTTTAGCAACTCTTCACCGTCGAGATAGGGTTCCAACGGATGGAGGAATGTTTGGAACTCTAGAATTCTGCCTTCCGGGTCCTCGGCGAAGAACTGATAGATATTGAACTTCTCGTTTTCGGATGGTTCTCCTCTTGCTCTATCTTCGAATCGCTCGTACTTCTCATCCACTTCTTCCTTCGTAGGATAGAAAAAAGTTATAGTTCCTCCCTCATCCGTTTTTTCGCTTTCGCAGAAACCCAGGATCATGTTACCGTGCTTTAGGATCTTACAGTACTCTTGATCCAGCCAAAGATCCATGTTCAGCTCTTCCATATAGAACTCTGTTATGCCTTCTAGATCCTCGCTACCGAAGAAGTTTATCCCTGACATAGATAGGGTATTGAATCAAAGTAGAAGTATTTTATGCTCGGGTCTGTCGATTTTAGCCTTGTTCAAGCGCTCTTCTGACCTTATCGATGTCTTTTTCAGGCATATTTAAAGCGATGCCGAGTTCGATACTCTCCTGGGAACTCGAAGAGCTGATCATGTTAGAGATCAACAAGGCCATGTTGATCTCGCTGTTGCATATGACCGAGGGGAACGCAGGGGTCCCCTTCACCGCGAATCCGCTCAGAGAGATGTCCTTTTTACTGAAGCGGAACCAGGGTTTTTCTATGTTAGGAGGTGTAGAGAATTGCATCTGTTGATGTAACCTTTTCCAGTCCTCGTACTTTCCAGGGCATTCCACTACAGTACCTTCTAAAGAACCGTTCAATAGTACATCTATGAAAAGCTCGGCTAGCCAATCGATCTCTCTTCCCTTGGGGTCTTCATGATCCACCTCTATCTTGATGAGTTTTGTTCCAGGCAGTGTCAGATACTTCACGGAGAATCTTTGACCTCTCAGATGATCGTGTTTTTCGATCTCGTAATCGACTTTAACACCTTTCCATTTTCCTTCTCTCACTTCTTCAGAAGAGGTATCCTCAGTCTCATAGAACGAATAATAATCTTCAGGAGTCATGAATCTGGGCTCGATCCCACCTAGTAAGTTTTCAAACCAGCTTTTAGGTTTTGATTCAGGAAAACTATCCGCTAGATAGCTGTTTCCCTCCGATGTCTCAAGTCCGATAAGATTGCCTCCCAGCTTATCTAAAACATCGAATTTCATCTCGCCGTTATCTACCCTCAATAGCTTCTCTCCTTCCCTGGTTTGGGGACCGATCTTTACATCTGTAGAGTCTATGATTATCACCGGAATCTCAAAATCGAGTTCTCTTTCACCGCTGAAATGTAGCTCCATTGTCTCTAGATATTCTTCAGGATCCTCGGAAACGTTGATCTCTAAAGGCAGTCTCAACTCTTTTTCACCCTCCTCTTCAGATACCTCTATTATTTTATCACCATTTTCGAAAGAGACTTCTAACTGTCCTGAAGATCGAAGGCTGTATTCGCCCGGCATGGGGTAACCAGTAGTTTTGTCTACGATGAGTTCCCTTTCGATCGATTTTCCAGCCTCTATTATATTGTCATCGATCCTGACTTCTAGATGTTTCCTGCATTCCTTCCCATAAATTCTTTCGTTGAGCTCTATCTCCTTTTTTCCCACCAATCTATTCCAAGTCTGCCTAAAAGAATTCAATGACGGTCTTTTGATAGATATCCATAGATGTGAGGTTTTGAAACTATCGCCTGGTTCGATCTTTTCAGTCGCGCTCTTCAACTCTTCCAGCAATCCTCTAGCGATCTTCACTTTTTTTATGTTTTCGTTATCCCAAATTATCCCGGAGATGGCACAATCTCCAAAATCCTCATAAGCGGTCCATGTTTCTTCCCATTCGGCAGGGTCGGTGGGCAGCAAAGTCGAGGACAGCATATCTGTAACCGGATCACTTTTTATTATTTTGTCTTCCAAAGGAGTATATATCCTAGCTTTAGACTGATACGGCTCCGTATCAAAACCCCACTTCCTGGTATTGGTCTGAGTACCACATTCGAGCGGATCGTCAGCAACGTTCTCTATCTCAGACCAGAACTCTATCTCTGAGGACCTTTTCTTTAACTTCACGTACTTTTTCATGAGTGCTCTAGGTTTGTGTAGGCTCTCTGCGTTCAAAACAAGGATGATATCGTCCTCTTCTCTTTTCACCTCGTATTCATATTCTATGGAAGAATCTAGGGTTCTGCCGAACGGAGGACCTATATGTTGTCTGATCTCAAAAGGTAATTCAGAGTCCCTCATAAGTTCACTGACTTTCACATCGCCGCCTTCGAGCTCTACTTTAACTTTCGCTTGATCGTTGACCAGGAATAATTCATCATCTTTCTCCACAAATTCTAAAAGCTCTTCTGTATCTCTGATCACCGGATGTTTGTAAGACTTCATGGGGAAAGTGCAGTTTTCTTTCTTCAGGAAAGGAATGAATCTTAGGTATTCGACAAAATCATCCTTGAAATCTACTTTTACCGGGAGCTTGAATCCACGATTTTCTTTTTCATCTAACTCGAGATCGATGATCTCCTCTCTATCTTCTATTTCACATTCAATTTTCACTTCCAACCTCTTTTCCGTATTATTTTTTAGATCAAAATACAGATCCTTTTTCTGAGCGGAGAAAATAGGATGGAAGTCTCTCTGGCTTTTTACTTCTACAGCGGGCTTTATCTTTCCTCCCGTAGTCAATTTGAATTCTTTCTTATCCATCTTTATCTTAGTGTTGATCACTTCAGATGCTTCATGATTGGATTTGTACGTTTCCGTGTCCTTGTTGACCAAAAATTTTCTAGTCAGCGTTTTTTTCTCACCTTTTTCTACCTTTATCATCGAGGGAAACCCGTCTTCGAATTCGAGCCCTGAGAATGGATCGATGTCGATCCTTATTTCCTTATCTTCTTCAGTCTTATTTTCTATCAAGAGAATATATTCGTTTTCTATACCTATGTGAAGGTCATGAGATCTGACTTTAGCTTTCACAGTGATCTCTTCACCGCTCAATCTCCTGTTTATTCCCGTTATGCCCCACCCGTATCTGTCTATATCGACCTCCATCCGATCTTCTTCATTCTCAAATATATAACGGTATATCTTCATGCCGTCGATGGTCAGATCATCAGGTTCCTGCTTCAGCTCTCTTCGCTGAGAATCATACCAATCGGGATGTTCGTTGAACCATTCCTTCGTGAGATCGTTCTGGTGAAGTAATGGTATGTAATCCTGCATGTATGCCGTTGTTTCCGGGACCCAGAACATCCCTACCTTCTTGTATAGCGGCATGGCTTTGAGGTTCCCGGACCACGTGTGAAGGTCGACTCTCTCTATGCCTTCCTCAATAGCTTTTTCGATGGTTTTCAATAAAAGGCGCTTGCCGAATTTTTTGCCTTTTGCCCTTGATATCACGCCCAGCAGTTCTACGTACGCTGCATCCTTATCTTTCCAGTGAGGTTCAAGGTTGCAGAATCCTACGGGAACACCGTCTTCATCTACAGCTACATAATCCACAATGCTGAAACTCTCATCAAGCCAATCTCTAACTCTCTCCTCGTCGAATGGTATGCCTCCTCCAAACCCTCCTGGCCATGATTCCTTGAACTGGTTGAACATCTCAGCTACATCTTTTGCCATCGAAGGATCATATTCAACGATGTCACCGTCGATCTCACTCAAACTATTCACTACTTTCAAAGGAAATCTGAGGTACTATTAATAATGTTTATGTAAACCCTTCTCTAAAGTTTTCGAATCGTGATTATATAATCACGTTTCGAATTCCTTCTTCATCTCTTTTAGCGAGTACAGATCAAGCTCACCAGATGTAGAAGCGTGCTGTTTCAACTCTTCAGTAAATCCAGATCTAGAGAACAGGAAAAACTCTTCATGCCTTTGGTCATTTTCCCATCTGACTTTTTCAGATTTCTGTTTGAGGTCGTAAAAAAGATCGACACCAACCTTGTTTTTACTCCACTTGCATTCGCTCAGGTATATTCTGTTTCCCTTCTCATTAAGAGCTACGATATCTATCTCGTCTTCTTTGTACCACCATCTACCGATCTTCGAGAATCTGATCTGGTCATCATGCCGGCTCTTTTCTTTCAAAAACTCCACGCAAACCTTCTCAAATTTTTTACCCACGTATCTATCTAAATCGACCATCACGTGATCTTCAACAAATCGATCGTGTCCTTCCTCCACATCCGAGAGATGTGGACCTATAAAACGGAACCAAAAATCGAAAAAATTATCCTCTATCCGGTAAAGACCTCTCCTGGAACTTTTTTCCCTAGCCGTGACAGGTACGTCATGCCGGATAAGCCTGATCCGCTGCAGTTCTTTCAGGTATTTAGGTATGCTCTGCAGGGGGATCTTCGTATCGTCAGATATGGCTTTTGGTTTTGTGTTGCCGGAGGCGATAGACTCCATTATCGAGAAATACCTGTTAGGTTTCCTAAATTCTTGTCTCAAAAGGATCTGAGGTTCCTCGTACAGTATCTCAGTGGTTCTGCATACCTTTTCTTTTATGTCCTTTTGAAGGGTAGGTCCTTCAAGCTTTTGAAGGTAGAAAGGTACTCCACCGAAGACAGAGAAGTATCGGATCGAGTCTTCTAGTTTTGTTACTGGAATCATCTTTTTAGCTTCTTTGAAAGGAAAATGTTTCAGGTCGATCTGTCCAGACCTCCTACCATAAAGTGGATTCTTGTAGGACATAAGGTCTTCCATCATACTGATAGATGATCCACACAAAATGAGCATCAGGTCTTTATCTTTTAGATATTCATCCACGAATTTTTGAAAATAAGAAGGTATAGATTCATTTTCTTCTATGAGATATGGGAATTCGTCTATGATAAGAACGGTCTTTTCTTCAGCTTTCTTGGAGAAGTACCTGAACAGATCCGTCCATTTTTGTATATCTGGCCTTATACCTTCGAAGTGTTCATGAATTTTAGTAGTAACGTTTTCAAGCTGTTTTTCTTTATCCTCTAAAGAAGCAAGGCAGTATATCGAGGATTTGTCTTCAATGAATTTTTTGATCAACTCGGTCTTTCCCACTCTTCTCCTGCCGTAGATGAGCACCAATTCAAAGTTATCTGTTTCGTACTTTTCTTCTAAGAAGCTCAATTCTTCCTCCCTATCGACGAACGCGGAGATCATACTCGTAAGTAATATACTCATGAGTATATAAGATTTAGGGTAGTCTACCCATTGACTATAAAAGGCGATACAGGAAATCATGGAAGTGGAGCTTTATGATGGTTTTTACACAAAGTCAGGCAGAATGCCTCCGTCTTTCTGAAAAAGCGGAGTTTCCTCGTCATCAGAGGAGGGATTTATTCCTCCGGAGGATGAATACCGATAGCATCTCTACTTTGTTTTTGCCCAATTAAGGAAGATCATATTTTTTAAAATCATTCACAACTATAAATTTGACAGATTTGTCCTACTTCTCCCTCAGTTCGTAGTATGTGTATTCATTGAAGACTCCGGGAATTATACCATCTTGAGGTATATTGGTTCGGTTCTGCAGTGCCTCCTTGTACCATAAAAGTTGAGCGGCGTGTTTTTTAGGTCTCTTCAGATTAGTCTTGTAGTCCATGATGTAGAGTTTACCGAAGCGCTCCTGTATGATATCGATGTGATCAGTTAGTGGTATGTTGAAGTTCTTCATATCGGTCTCTTCGTTTTTAAGGAAGACCGGAAGTTCAGTGCAGATAGTTTTAGAGTCGTGATTATATAATCACGTTTCGAATTCTTCCTTCATCTCTTTCAGGGAATACAGAGTGAGTTCATCAGAGTTAGAAGCGTGCTGCTTCAACTCTTTAGTAAATCCTGATTTAGAGAACAGAAAGAACTCTTCATGCCTCTGGTCGTTTTTCCACCTAACTTTTTCAACTTTCTGTTTAAGATCGTGGAGGAGGTCGGTATCCACTCTGTTTTTTGACCATTTACATTCGGCCAGCAGTACTTTGTCCTCTTTCCGATCCAAGCCTACGATATCGATCTCGTCTTCTTTATACCACCATCTACCGATCTTGGTATAGGTGGTCGTTGAAGCCAAAAACTGTCTACAAACCTTTTCATAAACTTTTCCAAGGTACTGATCGAAATCTCTCTTGAACTCGTTGAATGCACTCTCGTTCCTCCAATTTTCGATCTCAGCGAAGTGAGGAGAAACGAACCTGAACCAAAAATTGAAGAAGTTATCTTTGATCTTGTAAAGACCCCTCTTTCTTTTTTTGCTCAATACGGATTTTTCTTTTTTCACGAATCCAAGGTCTCGTAGGATAGAAAGGTAAGAAGAAACGTCTTTAGGATTCATGTAACTGTAATTAGCGATATCTGTCGGCCGGGTGTGACCGAGAGATATACCTTCCAAAATCTGGTAATACGTTTCAGGTTCTCTCAGTTCCTCCTCTAAAAGAAGTTTAGGCTCTCTGAACAAGAATGCGTCAGGACTGAAAATATTTTTCTTTATCTCTTCTTGAACGTTTTCTCCCTTGAAAAATTCTAGATATTTTGGTATACCGTCGCAGACCCCGATGATCTTAACTATATTTTCCATACTCCCATCTTCGAACCATTCGAGCAGATCGGCAAATCTAAGAGGTTGAAGATCGAGCTGAGAGGTCGTCCTGCCATAGAGCGGTGATTTTTTGCCTAAAACTCTTTTCTTCATCATGGAAACTGCCGAACCGGACAGTATAAGGGTCAAATTTTTGTCCTGTAGGACTTCATCGACAACCCCCTGGAACTCTCCAAGGATATCTTTATCTTTTCTCTTTACAAGGTATGAAAATTCATCGATTATTATCAGAAGTTCCTCTTCTTTTCCAGCTATGAATTCGAAGCACTCTCTGAACGAATCAAAGTTGGGTGCAGGCATATCAAAAAATTCTCCTATGACCTGGTTGAACTTCTCAAGATTGTACTGCCATTTTCTCTCTTCACACATCAGGAAAATAGCTTTTTCGTCATCTGAAAACTCCTGAAGCAGTCTAGTTTTTCCGACCCTTCTTTTTCCGGTGATCACGATGAATTCAAAACCATGCCTAGAATGGTTAGATCTCAGTGATTTTAATTCATTCACCCTGTTAACGAAAGTTTTTCGAATCATGATTATATAATCGTGTTTCGTATTGTTAAATCTTTTGCTCTCAGATTAGAGAATTTTGTTATATCGGGTAACTGTCTTCCCGATCCTGTCTGAAAGTCTTTTCCTTCTTCTTTATCCCAATTATGTATCAAAGATCCACAAAAATAAGTGACCTAGATCTCCTCGTACTCCGCAACAAACGCTTTTTCACCAGTTCCGTAAAAATCGAAAAACTCGACTTCTGCCCCTAACTCTTCTAATTCATAGACCAGATCGATGAAATATTCATCCATGCAGCAGCTCAGACAGAAGTTTCCCTCAAATTTAACTTTGATTTCTCCCTCTTCAAACTCGACCAACTCTGCCTCGGCTATAGCAGATTTGTGTTCGTTGTGGGATCCTATCGCCTTTTTCACTACTTCTTTTTTCATACTTTATACACCTCACAGATCGGGATTTCCTTTAAATAATAAACAGCGCCGCCATCATATCTCAGTTTAAGTGCGTGGACGTCCACGCCCGCTTTCTGAGCTTCTCTAAAACTTTTCGAGAATTCGGGATCCTGTTTTTCATGAGGTGCAAAGCAGCACGCATCCGGCCTAAAAACAAGGAAAACAAGTGCTGCAGAAGAATCCTTCTCCTCATTCACCTGGATAAGCTCCTCCACATGTCTTTTTCCCCTCTCGGTCGGAGCATCAGGAAATAAAGCTTTACCATCTTTAGCCAAAGTGCAACCTTTGACTTCTAGCCATATATCTTTATCTCCTTTTTCAAGCAGGAAATCAATCCTGCTTTCACCTAACTTCTTTTCCGCCTCGAAATTTTCAATTTGACCGAACGGATTCAATAGAGGATCTCGTAAGATGGCCTCTGCGATCTCTCTGTGGTAACCAGAATTGATAAAGATCCAATCACCATTTACATTTCCTGCTAAGATATCCCAATCCGTTTTACGGGTATCACTTTCGACCCTTTTTAAAAGAACCTCATTTCCACTGTACAGTATCTCTTCTAATCTTCCAGGATCCCTTATGTGTACATCTTCTAGTGAATCAATATCTTTTAATCTAACCTTTCCAAGAAATCTATTCTTTCTAGAAACAAAATCAACCCTCAAATCGAAAGGGATTTCTATCAATGTTTTTTCCATCCTATCTAGTCCACATCTTTTCTAATATGATCGCGGGACATAGGTCTTTAACACCTTTTATCTCTCCAATATCGTCAGTTATTATCCTCATAAGATGTTCTCCGTCTTTCGCCCATATCTCAGACATTATCATGTGATCTCCAGTAGATTTTGCCACCCATTTGACCTCATCTATCTCTTTGATATGTTCGATAGCTTGGAGAAAATATTTAGGTTCGACATCAAGACCTAATAATGTCACAGTATTATAACCTAGTTTTGAAGGATCAATATTTATGGTAAATCTTTCTATAACTTCTTGTTCTTTCAATGAGGAGATCCTTTTTCTTACTGTGGCTTCACTGATATCGAGTTTCTCACCGATCTCGGTGTATGGTGTTCTAGAGTCTTTTAAAAGCATTTCAAGAATTTTCTTGTCCTTTTCGTCAATCTTTACCATAGTAATCAAATAAGATTTTTAATCGTATTTAGTTTTTTTGCGAAGTTCGGACGAAAAATACAAATATTCGTACTATTATAATGTTATACCCATGCGATGCAAGGATGATCTTCCAAAAATAGAAAATATATCATTCACATCATTATATTGTTTTGAGTCATCTCTCAAAAAGATTAATGTAGGGCTAAAACATTATCTTAGAAGGATGATTAGAATGACATGGGTGAAAGAAAATACATTTATAAAATTCAATCTAAGGAGGAATAAAAAATGGGCGAAGATATAGATATTGAAAATATAAGTTTTGAGGATATGCTAAAAAGCGCAGTGATGTCTGAGATAAATGCTAGAGAGGTTTACAACCACATGTCTGATCGGGTCGATAATTTTGTAATGTCAGAAAGATTCGAGTTCCTAGCTGGTGAAGAAAAAAAACACGAAGGGTTTATGAGGAAGCTCTATAAAGATATAGTATCTAAAAAAGAAATAGAATTACCTGATGAGACGCCGGTTCCTATGCCGTATATCGAATATGGAGAGGGTATCGATGAAAGTGAGATAATCAAACAGGCCATGGACGCCGAAATCGCTTCAAGAGATTTTTACCAGCAGATGGCAAAAAAGGCAGAAGATGTTGGTCTAGAAAAAAATCCAAAAAAATTATTGAAATATTTGGCAGGGATGGAACAAAACCATTACGAGATTTTAAACGAAGAACTCAAGACTATAAGCGAATTTGAAGAGTTTGACCAATACCATCCTGGAATGCATCAAGGACCATAGGAGGGATAAATATGGAAATGTGGAGATGTACTGTTTGTGGATATATATATGAAGAAGAAAAGGGTGATGAAAGCAGCGGTATAGAACCCGGAACTAAATTTGAAGATCTTCCCGATGATTGGGTATGTCCTGTATGTGGAGCTCCAAAGGAAGACTTTGAAAAAATCGATAATTGAGGTGTATAAATGAAAGAAATACCAACTGAACTAGAAGTAGGAAAAGAAGCTCCTAACTTCACTCTCCAAGATCAAAATAGAGAAGAGTTCACTCTGAGTGATTACAAAGGGAAATCTAGGATCTTACTCTCATTTCATCCTCTAGCAGGAACTGAAGTATGCGCAAAGCAGATGAAAACATTAGACAAAAAGATGAGAAAATTCCAAGAGCAGAATGCCCTCCCCATAGGCATAAGTGTAGACCCCGTTCCTAGTAAGAAACTGTGGGCTAAAGAATTAGGTCTGGATGAGCTGAGAATACTTTCTGATTTTTGGCCTCACGGTGAAGTGGCAAAAAAATATGGTTTATTTATAGATGAAAAGGGGTTCTCAAAAAGAGCTAACGTCCTCATAGATGAAGATCAAAAAATCGCCTTTTCAAAGGTGTATCCAATTGAAAAAGTTCCTAATGTTAGGGAAATAATATCTAAACTAAAAGAAAGGAGGTGAAAATTTTGGATAAAATAGAAGATATGTACGGGAGAGATGATTGGAAAACAGAGAAACACGTTCCAGTTATCGATGTAGATGAAAATGGAAAAAAGATCAAGGTTAAAGCAAGCGTTGGTAAGGAGATCTCACACCCAAATGAAACGGACCACCATATAAGATGGATCGAGCTTTACTTTAAACCAGAAGATAACGAATACCCTTATCTACTCGGTAAATATGAGTTCTCCGCTCACGGTGAATCAGTCAAGGGTCCCGATACAAGTACAGTCTATACCGAACCAAAAGTAGTCAGCATATTCAAAACCGAAAAGAGTGGTACGGTTATCGCCAATTCTTATTGCAATATCCACGGATTATGGACTAACGAAAAAGAACTGAAACTATAGATTATCCCAAAAAACTTTTTCTTTAATTATTCGAATTAAAAAAATTAATTAAGAGGTGTATGAAAATGAGCATAAAAGACGAAGAATTAGGAAAGATGACAAAAAAATCTCTAGAAGAGGCATTTCAAGGCGAGTCGATGGCACACATGAAATATCTACATTTTAGTGATGTAGCAGAAGAAGAAGGGAAAGATAACATAGCGAGATTGTTTAGATCTATAGCCTATGCAGAAAGAGTTCACGCTGGAAATCATTTTGAGGAACTAGGAAATATCGGAGACACAACAGATAATTTAGAGGCGGGCATAGAAGGAGAACATTTTGAGGTGAACAGTATGTATCCTGCTTACAGGGCAATAGCAGAACTTGAAGAAGAATACGGAGCTAAAACCTCAATCAACTATGCATTAGAAGCCGAGAAAATACACGAGGATATGTATGAAAAAGCAAAGAAGGCTGCTGAAGAAGATAAAGACATAGAATTGGATGATGTTTATATCTGCCCAAAATGTGGGTACACTCATGAAGGAGAACCACCAGAGAACTGCCCAGTTTGTGGATTAGATTCCAAGAAATTCAAAGAATTTTCAGCATAAAAGAGGTTTATTATGATAAAAGAAAATATTCAGGAAGCTATCAACGACCAGATAAACGCTGAACTTTACTCTTCGTACATATATCTGTCCATGGCTGCATACTTTGGCAATGAAGGATTAGACGGATTCGAAAATTGGATGCACGCCCAGAGCATAGAAGAGATCAATCATACGATGAGACTTTACAATTTTTTAGAAAGTAGAGGGGGACGAGTCAGACTAAAAGAAATCGAGAAACCCAAGGAGGACTGGGAGTCTCCATTAGATGCCTTCAAAGATGTCTATGAGCATGAACAGTATGTGACAGATAGGATCAATGAACTGGCAGATTTAGCTGAGAAAGAGAACGATAGAGCTACTTTGCAGATGTTACAATGGTTTATCGAAGAGCAAGTTGAAGAAGAAGAGTCAGCGGAAGAGATCTTGGATAAGCTGGAAATGGTCGGTGAAGAAGGCAGCGGTTTAATGATGCTTGATAATGAACTAGGAACCAGGCCTATAGGAAGTGTATTTCCTGTGGAACCCGCGCAAGAATGAAAAAACTTTTCTCTTTAGTTTAATTTTTAAAAAACTTTAGGGATGTGATATAATGAAAAAAAATAACTTTACGTATATAATAGGTGGAAAGGCTGGAGAGGGTGTAAAAAAAGCCGGAAAAGCGGCTTCAAATCTATTTTCTAAGATGGGAAAATATATTTTTCAAATGAACGATTACCAGAGTCTGATCAGAGGGGGACATAATTTTTCAGTGGTCACCGCATCTGATGAAAAAGTATTTAGTCATTATATGCAGGCTGATTTGATTGTAAATCTCGATGATAGAAGTTTCAGATTACACAAAAATCATCTAGCCGATAAAGGTATAATGATCTACAATTCAGACGATACTAAGGATGAAAAAGGGATAGGTTTACCTCTTAACCGGCTCTCAAAAAATTACTCTAAATCTGATCTTATCAAAGGTGTAGCAGGAATATCCATACTAGGATCTGTTATTGGTTTGGAAAAAAAAGTTCTTGAGGACTTTGTGAAAAAAGAATATTCTAAAGGTATAAAAGAAAATCTTGCCTTTGCTAAAGATATCATCAAAGAATTAGATGGTAAAATAGATAAAAATTTTGAAATGGAAAAGAAGAAAAAAAATAGATCTCTCCCGATTTTAAGCGGTAATGAATCGATTTCGTTAGGTGCTTCTGCTGCTGGTCTTGATTTGTACATAGGTTATCCGATGACTCCTGCGTCCTCTATCCTACATTTTTTCGCAGCACATGGGGATGACCTAGAAGTGATGACAGTACACCCAGAAAATGAGATATCTGTTGCTAACATGGCTATAGGAGGAACAATGCCGGGAGCAAAAGTTATGGTAGGTAGCAGTGGAGGAGGAATGGCCTTAATGGAAGAAGCTATATCTCTTGCTGGAATGAGTGAATCACCAGTCTTATTAGTTCTCGCTTCAAGACCAGGTCCTTCAACAGGTGTTCCAACCTATACAGAACAAGGTGACCTGAATTTTGCTCTGAATCAAGGTCATGGTGAATTCCCCCTTATAGTAGCTTCACCGGGTAGTATAGGAGAAGCTTTCCGTTTGTCTGGTGAGATTTTGAATTTAGTATGGAAATATCAAACACCTGGGATATTACTGACAGAAAAACATCTATCAGAAAGCAGTATGACAGTTTCACCAGATACTTCAGAAGTAGATTGGGCGGGAGCAATAGAATACGATGGTGAAAAAGAATACAGAAGGTATAAACGGACTGAAAATGGCATATCACCTCTGAAGTTTCCTCCCTCTAAAGATATTATCAAGTGGAACAGTTACGAAAGTGATGAAAAAGGCATAACTACTGAGGATCCTGAAAAGATTAAACAGATGCATGACAAAAGAAGAGAAAAAAATGAGACTCTGATATTGGATTTGAAAGATAAACAGACCGTAAATGAATTCGGTGAAGAGGAGAACGTAATCTTCACTTATGGTTCTACGACCATGAGCGTGAGAGAAGCGTTGTTTGTAGGAGATATTGAAGCAAAAATAGTTCAACCAATATATCTTAGACCATTTCCAATTTGGGATTTAAAAAAGTATATGGATGAAGAGGTAACTGTAGTAGAACAAAGCTCAACAGGACAGTTCTCTACTCTTTTGAGAGAAAAATGTAATATCAAGCCTAAAACCGTTATTAGAAAATACGACGGCAGGCCCTTCGAGCCCATGAAGTTAGCCGATAAGATAGAGGAGGCGATATGATGAGTGACGATTTAGGTACTGAAGCCGAAAACACATGGTGTCCTGGATGCGGAAATTTTGGAATTTTAAATGCAGTAAAATCAGCTGTCGAAAAATTGGAAGATGAAGGGCTTGAGCGCGAAAGAATCATTATCTCTGCAGGGATAGGTTGTCATGCTAAAATCTTTGATTACCTTGATTTGAGTGGTTTCTATTCCATTCATGGAAGAGCAGTATCCACTATACAAGGTATAAAATTTGCCAATCCAGAATTGGAGGTGATAGGTTTTGGAGGCGATGGTGACAGCTATGGAGAAGGGCTGGCCCATCTTATCTTTGCAGCTAAAAGAAATGCTGACATAACCATGGTGATCCACAACAATGGTAATTATGCCTTAACTACTGGCCAGACGTCTCCTACCAGCGTAGAAGGTTTTAAAGGTCCTTCTACACCAGAGGGAAGCAAAGAAAAACCCATAAATCCTCTTGATGTTCTATTATCATCAGGTGCTAGTTTTATCTCTAGAGGATATCCAGGAAAGATGAACCATCTATCCGACTTATTGGTAAAGGCTGTGATGCATGAAGGTTTTTCACTCGTAGATGTTCTACAACCATGTGTAACCTTCAACGACACCTATGAGAAATACAACGAACTTGTCGAGATACTTGATCAACCTGCCGAGACTAGGGATGAAGCTAGAGAACTCGCTCTAAAAGAAGAAAGCTTGCCAATAGGTGTTCTTTACGAGGAAGATATTCCTGTTTTCAATGAAAAAGTATATCCTGAAAAAAATCCTTTAAAAGATAAATTAAGTAAGAAAAAAAGATTGAAATGTATCGAAGAAATTATCGAAAATAGGAAAGGGTAAAAAAATGGAATTAGATGAAGTTATCGAAAAAAGGAGAGCATACAGGGCTTTAGAAGATGTTGAGATTACTGATGAGATGATAGAAGAGCTAGCTGAAACAGTTAAACTTTCAGCCTCCTGTTTTAACAATCAACCATGGAATTTTGTATTTGTAGATGACAAAAAAAGATTAAATAAACTTGATCAGGCGATGATGCAGGGGAATGAATGGACTCAAAAAGCTTCACTGATAATAGGTGTATTCAGTAAAGCTGACGATGACTGTGAGGTTCAGGAAAGAGTATATCATCTTTTTGATACTGGTATGGGCTCCGCATTTTTACAGTTAAAAGCTACAGAGCTGGGACTAGTTGCACATCCTATAGCTGGTTTTGATGAGGAAAAAGCTAAAGAAGTGATGAATATCCCTGAAGACTACGAATTGATAACTCTAATTATAGTGGGAAAGCACTCTGACTCACCCGAAAAGAATGATTTGCTGAATGAAAGTCAAATAGAAACGGAAAAGAAAAGGCCTAAAAGAAAAGATTTAGAGGGGTTCGTTCACAGGAATAAATACAAGGAATGAGATTCTCCCCAACCCAAACGTGTTATGGTTCCCAAATAGGACTGCCCAGCGGTAATATTTTTTTTCCAGCCATCGTGTTCAATAATACGGCAGCTGCAGCATAAAAAGACAGTACTGATGTTACGAGTAGAAGAATTCCTCCTATCGTAGCTCCATATCCCCATAGATAATAAGTTACCAGAAAGGGTATAGCTAGATCTACGACGAACACTATTGAAAACAAGACTTTATTAGTCATCATCGAGGCGAATGTAACTATCACTAAAAATACCAAGACAGCGATCAAACCTGCTACGTAATGGTTTATATCTACCGTCACTCCTGTAAAGACATTGATAATTGCGGTCAAAGCTATTGAGTACATTGCCATGGAAAAGAAGGTGAATACTGTAGCTCCAAATATGTTATTCCGTTTGAAGTCTATCAAACCTGCTACGAATTGTGTAGTAGCACCGAAAAATAGAACCCAAGGTATCAAAAGCGCATTGTCGTTAGCTTCGGCTAGCCCCAAATATGTCACTCCTAGCGCTAATGCAGCCACCGCTAATCCAAATAGTCCTAAAGAAGCTGGTTCAGTCGATACCTCTGGAAGTTCCTTGATGAATATATCTCGAGAGCGATTGTTATTTTCCATGAAGTCGGTTTATAAGTTTGGTCTATTTATATCTGTGGTCTCTTTCATTTTCTCAGGGTATAAAATCCTTTGGTCCAGTACCATTCTCCTTCGAATAGCTGCGCCTCTGCGATCTCTTCTTCATCTTCAGGTTTCAATTCTCCGCCCAATGCTTCAGCTTGAAATAGCAGGTGCCACCTTTCCAATTCGGCATTAGAGAACTGGAAGTGTACCATTCTGATCTCCCCGAACTCCTTTATATCTACTTCCAGACCGGTCTCTTCTTTTGCCTCTCGTTTCGCTCCTTCCAATATACTTTCGTCTTTCCATATGCGCCCCATGGGGAGGACGAACTTTTCTCCTCCTTTGTGTCTCACACCGATTACCTTGCCGTCTTTGGATATCTCCAGGACAGCCTCTCCTTTACAAGGTGGGTAATCTCCGGTGTAATCTAAACTTGTCAGAGAGACTTTTTCCTCTTTGATTTCAGGCTCCCCAAACTTATTGTAGAGTTCTTGCATCTCCTCTTCTTCCGGTCTCTCTTTTTTCATGGTGATTTCACAGACCCAATTCCTCATCTATATCTTGTAACGACCTCAATGCTAACTCCAAAAAATCATCCTTTTCTAAACCAAGATTTTCACAATATAATATCCTGTCTCTATCTATGTTCTTGGCAAAAGAAGAGTCGTCGAATTTCTTCTCCACGGATTCAGGTCTGGCCTCTTCAAGCTTACTGTTAGGCATCACCAAGGCTGTAGCCACTATGAGTCCTGAAACAGCATCAGCAGCAATCAATGCATTCTCAATATCATTTTTTGGTTCGACACCTGTATGTTTGTGATTGTGTGATTTGATTGCTCTAATCACATCATCAGGGACCTTTCCTTCGACCATTTCAGCCGATCTAAAAGCGTGTTTCTCAGGCTCATCTTTAGTAACCTCATAATCAACATCGTGAACTAATCCCAATATTTCCCATTTATCTTCGTCTTTATCAAGTTCCTTTGCCAAATTTTTCATTATCTGAGCTACCGCGAACATATGATTTTTTAAATTTTCAGTATCTATGTTGTCTTCGATCAATTTGATAGCTTTTTCTCTAGAGATCATTTTATCACATAGTTAGTTAATTGGTTTCAAATTTTAAATTTTTCCTATCTCAATGCAAAATACTAAATTACTTGAGAGATACTAATACCTGATAAAGAACAATTTAACTTGAGAAATAAATAGGTGGAAATAAGATGGTATCAATATACAAAGACCAGAGAGTGGGAATTTTTGTGGACGTACAGAATATGTATTATTCAGCAAGGAATGTATACAGCAGCAAAGTTGATTTCGAAGCGCTTTTAAATAAGGCTACTCAGAACAGAAAGGTAACAAGAGCGATCGCATACGCTATAGAATCAGAAACACCTGATGAGGAAAATTTTTTTGATATACTCGAAGAGATCGGATATGAAGTAAAGAAAAAACAGTTGAAAGAGTATTACGGTGGAGCAAAGAAAGGGGATTGGGATATGGGAATAGCGATCGATGCCCTTAAAATAGCGGATAAACTCGATGTCGTAGTCCTGATCACCGGTGATGGAGATTTTGTGCATTTAGTTCACCATCTTCAGGCTAAAGGGGTTAGAGTAGAGGTATTAGCTTTCGAAGAGAGTGCATCTAAAGAACTGAAGGAAGCCGCAAATAATTTCATAGATATGAGTGAGAATCCTAAAACATTTTTGATGTGAAGAGAGTAACAGGGGAAAATTATAATAACACTTTCATCAAGTTCCAATCCAGAAATCATGAAAAACCTAGACGACATCATGAAAAATTTTTATGATGAGTATCGGGAAAATCCTCAAGGATGGAGTTTCTGGACCGATAAATCGGGAGAGTTTTATGACATATACGTTCTCCATGAGAATAAGAGTTTTTTTATCAAAATAGATTCTATATATAGCAAAAACGCAATTGGTATTGGTACAGAGATAAGCGTTAAAAAAGATCAACTCGAAAAAAATCTCCCTGATTTTGGTTTCAGGCCTTTTAAAAAGAATGAATTAGATAATTTCTTTAGAAAACTTTCGAGTTTGGATACAGAGGAACAAAAAAAGGATTTGATGGAAAAACAGATGAGAAAAAAACCGACTTTACCTGAAAATGCCGGCAAAAAAGAGTATATGATGTTAGGGCCTTTTTATCATGGGAAACCATTCCGATACCAACATGATGAACATGAAAAAGTTGATAAAGAATTAAAAAAGAAACTCAAACAAAAATTTCGGAAAAAATATCCTATGTATAGATAATTTATTTAATAGATCATACTCCCCCAACCTATAAATATACCAACTTCACATTTTTGGGTTATAAGTGACGGCGATAATATGAGAAAGAAGTATAAAATTTTGACAGTCCCTGTTGTATTTTTGCTAATAAGCTCTATCGTTTTCTTCTCTGGATGTATTGGAGATGATGATGAAGACCTTGATATCCAGGAATTTACTTTCTTCGAAGACTTTTACGAAGATGATGGTGATTTTGAATTCAATGAAAGAGGTGATGAATTCACTGATGATGAGGCTATTTACTTTAAATTTGAAGTGACTGGACTTGCTATAGAAGATGACGAAGCTTCGGTCAGACGATATATCAACTTAACTTGTCCAAACGGTAATCAATTATGGGAAGACTTTGGAAGTTACACTGCACCAGGGGATGGAGCTGATATCCTCACCCTTAAAATGGATGTGATAGAAGATGAAGAAGGTGAATTCTCACCGACCAATGAAATACCTCCCTTCGAAGAGTTGGAGGAAAGAGGAGAAATAACTGAAGATGATATAATCATGGGGGAAGAATATACTATTACGATAACCATAGAAGACCTACATACTGAAGAAGTCACTACTAGGGAAGAAACCTTTGTATTGACGGATGATTAGTTTTTTAGTGATAAAACTCTTGATATCAAAAAGATTTATGAATAAGTCTGTATCATGCACTACCGATGACTCTAGTTGATAAATGTGAAGAAGGAACACCGAGTATTATTAAGAAAGCTTCCATAGATGAAAGGGTTAGTGAAGTTGATCTCAAAAAAATGATCAATGAGGGAAAGGCAGTTATCCCTTACAACCCAAGACATGATCCAAAGCCAAAAGCTATTGGTTCCGGTTTAAAGACAAAAATCAATGTTAACTTAGGTACTTCTAAGGAGCGATCTAATCTGAAAAAAGAGCTTGAAAAACTTGAGATCGCTGAGAAGTATGGCGCTGACGCTGTTATGGATCTCAGCACAGGCGGAGATATAGACAAAATAAGAAAAAAAATAATCGATAGCACTGATCTCCCCGTGGGTACTGTACCGATATATCAATGTGGACTTACCCTGGCAAGAGAAAGCGCTATCGTTGAGATGACCTCGGATGATATATTCAATAGTATCAGAAAACACGGAGAAGACGGTGTCGATTTTGTCACAGTTCATTGTGGCGTTACTAAAGGAGCGGTGGAAAGATTAAAAAAAAGTGGAAGACTCACCAATGTAGTCAGTAGAGGAGGTTCTTTTCTAACCGCTTGGATACTCCATAATGAAGAAGAAAATCCTCTCTATTCGGAATTCGATTATCTCTTGGAAATCGCTAGGGAGCATAACCTTACTTTAAGCTTGGGAGATGGGTTTCGACCTGGTTCGATCTATGATGCAACTGACCGTCCTCAGATCCAAGAACTTCTTACGTTGGGCGAACTGATAAAAAAATCGAGAGAAAATAACGTTCAGGCTATGGTTGAAGGACCAGGACACTTGCCCCTTGATAATATAGAGACGAACGTAAAAATACAAAAGGAGATCTGTGATGGAGCTCCCTTTTATGTATTAGGGCCTCTTGTGACGGACTTTGCCCCAGGCTACGATCACATAGCTGGAGCTATTGGAGGTGCAGTAGCAGCTTTAAAAGGAGCCGACTTTTTATGCTATGTTACTCCAGCTGAACATCTAGGTCTTCCTGACGTTGATGATGTTAAAGAAGGTACTATCGCCTCAAAAATAGCAGCCCATGCAGCAGATATCGCTGAGGGAAAAGATGTAGAGATAGATCACGAAATCTCAAAAGCTAGGCGGGAGTTAGATTGGCAATCTACCTATGATAAGGTAGTTGATCCTGAAAAGGCAAAAACGTACAGGAAAAATAAAAACCCATCAAAAGAGGAAGCCTGCTCGATGTGCGGTGATATATGCGCTTTTAAGATGGTAAACAAATACCTTAAATAACACTAGGAGCTTGAATATACCCAAATCTTAGACTAGAAGGTGTATAAATATGGATTTCGAAGTTCTGGAAAAGACCGACACGGTTATTGAGATAAAAATCAAAGACGCAGAAGATACAATTATGTATCCCTTGATAGAGAGAATGATGAAAGAAGAAAGCATAATAGACGCGGATTATTCTGTAGAACATCAAGAATTAGATCATCCTATTTTAAGGATAGAAGTTGAAGACAAAAAGGATCCAAAAGAACTTCTAATAGATATCGCAAAATCATTTGAAGAGGAGTTCCAAGAAATTTATGAATCGCTATTTGAAGATGAACAATAAAATAGAATAATTAACAGAGGAGATCCGATCATGGAAAGGAAGGTGGGGTTGAATTGCTTTTTTACAGATGAAGAGGGGATAGGAGGGAAACTAAAAAAGTATCCTGAAGATTTTAGAGTAACAGAAGAAATCGATATATTTGATGAAACTGAAGGAGAATACACTATAGCCAAAATATGGTCTAGAAATTGGGAAACAAACAGACTTATAAAAACTCTAGCTAACGAGTTAGGCATCTCTAGGAATGATGTTGCCTTCTGCGGTACTAAAGACAAAAGAGCGATTACCACACAGTGGATGTCATTTAAATGCGATCCTGAAAAATTGGAAGGTCTTAAAATCAAAGATGTGGAAATCAGTTCTGCTTTCACCTCACATAGATCTTTAAATATCGGGCTCCATAAAGGCAATGAATTTGATATTTTGATCAGAGACATGGATATAAAACCCGAAATAGCTCTAGAAAGAGCTGAAAAGATAAAAACGAAAATATCTGAAAAAGGGGGTTTTCCTAACTGGTTCGGTGTTCAAAGATTTGGCACTCTTCGTCCTATAACTCATGTGGTCGGGAAAAAAATATTACAAGCTGATTTTGAAGGAGCGGTAAAGACCTATGTAGCCTCACCTAAAAAGGGTGAAGAAGAGGAGATATACAAAGCTAGAAAATCACTAGAAAAAGAATTGGATCCTGAAAAGGGTCTGGATAATTTTCCTAAAATACTCACATTTGAAAGAAGAATTTTAAGGAGCCTTGTTAAAAAACCAGATGACTACGTCTCAGCTCTAAAAACTCTACCACACAACCTCCTAATGATGTTCATACACGCTTACCAGTCGTATCTATTTAATTTGATGCTATCTCTCAGATTAGAAAAAGATCTACCTATCAATGATGTTCTTATTGGAGACATGATAATGCCAAAAGATAAAGATGGTTTGCCAAATAAAAATACGATAGTAGAGGTTCAGGAACGAAATCAAGCTAAAATATCCGATATGGTAAAAAAAGGTAAAGCCTTCGTAAGTGCCCCTCTCTACGGACACAAATCAGACCTTTCAAAAGGAGAACAAGGAGAGATCGAGCATGAAATTATTGAAAAAGAAGGAATTGATAAAGAAAACTTTATCATTCCTGAGATACCATCTATATCATCAACTGGTACACGAAGGAGCATCCTTGCAACAGCTCAAAATTTAAACTGCAAATTACAAGGAAATGCATTGAGAATCACGTTCAAATTGAACAAAGGGACTTATGCAACTACCCTACTTAGAGAATTTATGAAACATCCACCCGATAAGGCCAATTATTATAGTTAGAGTAATTTTTTGAATTTTAAGAGATCAGTGAGTGGAGCATCGACTTTAATTTTTCCTTTCGCATAAGCTTGCATGGCACTAGCCTCTCCTTCCAATATATCTTTAAGTGTTTCAACATCAGTCTCTACGCTTATATCAGGATTCTCTAGGTCTCCTTCTTCAAAGTCGCTCACCTCACCTTCTTCTAAAGTTAAATTGTATTTATTCCCTGAGTCGAAATCTATCTGAACGTCCCTTTGATATCTTTTCATCTTTTTCCTCAAAGACTCATCTTCATCTATCTTGCTTCTGAATTCGCTGATCAGATCCATCAAAACCTTCTCTTCATCATCTGTCGTCATCTTTTTCCTCCATTTGGAATCACGACACGTTAAATAAATAACTTTTGTCTGATACTCAGAATTGATCCAAAGAACGTGTTTTATGTTCATTTAAAAGCGTTTCACACGTCTTCCAACTTTTTCTAGTATGTGGAGGTAAAGATCCATTCTCAGATATCCAGCTTTTTAAAAATTCTCTTGTTCTCTGATCAGAGGGGTATCCACTTCCGATATCTCTTCCTATTTTTTCCGAAATCATCGATATCTGTCTATCTCTTTCCACCTTCGCTAATATCGAGGCAGCAGAAACGACCGGATAATCTCGATCCGCCTCATGTTCAGAGACAATTTTGACTTGTTTTTCAATCCCTTTTTTTACCATTTTTCCAAATCGACCTTCATTGGTAGAAGCTGAATCCACATAACATATATCTTCCTCATCACAGAGTTCTTCGATTATAGCGGCAAAAACGTTTGCTTCTAATTGATTTAAAGTCATCGAATTTCTAAGGGTATCGATGTCTGAAGAGGAGATTTCTCTTATAACATAATTGGTATCTTTTTTTATTTTTTTCTCCAGTTCATCTCTACGACTTGCACTCAACATCTTAGAATCTTTTACTTCAAATTCGATCAATCTTCCGTCGTCATTCACTCTTACACCAGCCACGACCATAGGTCCTATCACTGGTCCGCGTCCGGCTTCGTCGATCCCACAAATCATCAATCCTAAATCTTTTAAATATATAAAACCCTTTTCAACGAATAACTATAAAAAGCACTCACTTTGTTTGGTTTTTCAATGAAACTGATACTCAAAGGAGTAGTACAGGGCGTAGGTTTCAGACCAACGGTATATAAGGTAGCTAAAAGACTAGGATACAATGGATACGTTAAAAACATGGGTGGTGAAGTCGAAGTTGGCATAGATGGTGATGAAGATGTATTCTTAAAAGAGTTACAAGATGAGCTACCACCTCTTGCTGAAATTAAAAAAGTTGAAAAACTAAATAAAAAAATCGACAATGATGGTTTTGAAATCATAAAAAGCACAAGCGGAGAAAAAGAATCTTCAACGATTCCCGTAGATACCGCCATCTGTGAAGACTGCTTAAAAGAGATGAAAAACAAAAGCGACAGGAGATATAATTACCCTTTTACTAACTGTACGAATTGTGGGGCTAGATATTCGGCTATATATGAGCTGCCTTACGACAGAAAAAAGACAACAATGGACCCATTCCCTATGTGTAAAGAATGTAAAAAGGAATATAAAGACCCGATGGATCGAAGATTTCACGCTCAAACAACTTCGTGTGATGAGTGTGGCCCTAAGTACAGACTTTTTAACAAAGATAAAAAAAAGATAGGTGATATCGGCGATTTCGTATCTCTAATAGAGAAAGGAAGAATCGGCGTAGCAAAGAGTTGGGGAGGCATGCACATTGTATGTAAACTTGAAAAGATCCCAAGATTAAGAGACATCTATCAAAGACCACAAAAACCTTTCGCACTCATGATGGCCAATGTTGAAACAGTAGAAAAATATGCAAAAGTGGAGAGGGAGGACTTGCTAAAAGGTGGAAAAAGACCAATCATGATCTTTGAAAAAAAAGAAGGAAAAAGGGAATGGACGGATCTTGCTGCACCCGGACTTCCAACTGTCGGGATCATGCTCCCTTATACTGGTTTCCATCATATCTTTTTCGAAGAGTCTGTCTTAGATTCTGTCGTCATGACTAGTGCTAATCTTCCGGGAGAGCCAATGATCACAGAGAATAACGACGCTTTTGACCTCCCATTTGATTATTTTTTACTACATAATCGGAGAATAGCTAACAGAGTGGATGATTCCTTAGTCAGAACTCACGGAAATGATGCTTTTATAATCAGAAGATCAAGAGGATATGTACCTTCTGCAATAGATTTTTTAGACGAAGAGGTTATAGCAGCGGGTGCAGACAAAAGTGGATGTCTAGCTGTTTCTACTGACGGATTACTATATGCGAGTCAGTATCTGGGAGACCTGGAATCTTACGAAGCAAATATGTTTTACAAGGAAACTGGTGATCATCTCATATCACTACTCGGAGTTGAAAACCCTACGAAGATAGGGGTTGATCTCCATCCTAAATACCATAGTAGGAAGTTGGGTTTAGAACTCGCTAAAAAATACGACTTAGAAGTTGTAGAAATTCAGCACCATTGGGCTCATGGAGCTTCTCTCCTATTAGAGCATGATTTAGAAGAAATTATCACAATAGCAATAGATGGTACAGGATATGGAGAAGATGGACAAAGTTGGGGAGGAGAGATATTATATTGTAACAGTGAAGAATATAAAAGATTGGGCCATCTAGAACCTTTTCCATTGTTAGGAGGAGAAGAAGCAGTAAAGGATCCAAAAAGGCTTGTTTATGCGATTAAAAGAAAAATGGACGAAAAAAGCGATTATTTCAATGAAAAAAAGAGAGATATATTTGATGATCTTATGGAGAAAAGCAGCCAAACTACCAGCTTTGGCCGATTATTAGATGCAGTAGCTTATGAACTAGAGGTTTGTGATAAGAGAACCTACGAAGGAGAACCTGCAATGAAATTAGAGCAACTTCTTATGCAGGGAAAAAATATTACAGATTACGATGTTAAAATTAAAAATGGAACTATAAAAACATTAGATCCCTTTATCAGTATGTGTGAGGACGATCTTCCAGCAGAGGATCTAGCATACTCTTATATAAAAGAGGTTTCAGAAAGTCTAGCAGAAAAGGCAATAGAAGCTAGTGAAGAGATGAAAGTTAATCAAATAGGCATATCTGGAGGCGTTTCATACAATAGACCTATAGTCGAAACGATTAGTTCGTATTTAGAAAAAAAAGGCTATGATCTACTGACACATGACCAGATCCCTAATGGGGATATGGGAATACCATTCGGCCAAGCTGTAATAATCTCTAATTGGTAAAATTTGAGAAAAAAGGGAGGGGGCTAGTTTTTTTTAGGTCAGGATGGCGGGATGGGATGCACTCTAACCTACTAGCCCCGAATACCCTTAGCTATATATCTTTTACGGATCAATATAAATTTTTTGCAACAATGTATGATAAATAGGAGTTACTTTTAAATATTATTTTTCGAAGGTGGTAGGTGGGGAAAATAATAAAAAATAATAAATAGTGTTTTACTCGGTAACCCCACAAGCCTCTACTCTAAATACTGCTTCTCCTTCAGGCATATTTGGTGAATCTACTAATCTAGCGATCCTCTTGTCACCTTTACTTTTTCTAAGGTATACTCTAAAGGTGGCTGTGTGGCCCAAAATATGTCCTCCTATGGGTTTCGTGGGATCTCCAAAGAACTGATCCGGATTAGCCGTTACCTGATTTGTGACAACTATAGCAGCATTGTTTCTATCTGCAAATTTTAATAACTCATGCAGATGTTTATTGAGTGTTTGTTGTCTTTCTGCTAGTGCGCCTCTTCCCACATATTCAGCTCTAAAGTGTGATGTGAGAGAGTCCACGACCAATAGCCTTATTGGATATTCATCACCTAACTCTAGTGCCTCCTCTGCGAGTAACATCTGGTGATGTGTATTGAACGCCCGTGCAACATGAATCCTTTCGAGTATTTCTTCAGTATCGAGATCTCTAGATTCTGTGATCTCGGTTATCCTTTCTGGTCTAAAGCTGTTTTCAGTATCGATTATCATTGCATCGCCATCCAGTCCTCCTTCTTCTTCAGGAAGGGTAGCATTGACTAAAAGTTGGTGAGCTACCTGTGTTTTTCCAGAACCGAATTCACCAAAAAACTCTGTTATAGAACCCGTTTCGATTCCTCCGCCCATCAAATCATCGAAACTCTCAGCTGAGGTGCTCAACTTTCCGATTTCTTTTCTCTTCTCTAACAGTTGGTCTCCAGTTTCGAACCCTCCTATATCTGCTGCTTCCTTAGCTGCCTGAATTATCTTTCCAGCAGTTGAATCACCTATGTCAGCAACATCTGACAAAACGCGGGGAGATTCCACCGCGATTGACATCAAATCTTTATATCCTGTATCCATGAGCTTCTCAGCAGTTGCGGGTCCTACTCCTGGCAACTTTTCTATATCTTCTTCGCTCATCTTATCACATGTCTCACTACAAACTCCTTTATTAACTTTGGTTTAGGGGGTCAGTGAAAGTGATGTTTTTATATGTCTAGGATGATTTTTATCTCTCCTTTCGGATCAACCTCTAACTCATGATAGGATACAGCTTTTACTGCTGTATCCATATCGTGTTTGTCTAGATCAATTCTTTCTCCGAGACAGTCTCCTTTCAATGTTATTTGCTCATTTTCAGTGATAGAGATATCAAAATCACCATATACTTCATTATTTACTTCGTGAAGATATATCAGCTCGGATAAAAAATTGACCAATAAACTTTCTGAATTATAGGCTTTAATCTCTACTTTCCTTTTGATATCAGAGTCCACTAGAGAAATGTCTGTGATGATACTAAACATGCCTTTAGCTACTTCTTCAAAAGCTTCTTCTAGATCCTGTCCCGATGATCTTATACCAACATCCGCTGTATGCTCTAACAATTCAAAAGAAATATTTTCTCACCTCACTGAAAGTAAATCCATATCTAAATTTTCATCTCTTTCCCTTGATAATTCCATCTCTTCAAACACTATCATCGTTAGTTCAGTCACATTGAATACCTCTGCTTCGTTGAGATGACCTCCTATCACTCTATGATCTTTTCCGCTAACTTGAACATGCAAATGCATATCTCCATCCTTTGTAATACTTCCTTTAACCGACAGAAGCTCTTTTGGATCATTTAATTTCTCCCATTCGTATTCTCCTGTATTCCTATTATAGAAGCCAATGGTAATATTTTTCAGCATCCCTATCCCCGAAACTAAAATCGCACTCTCTTGATCAAGTTCGTCCATTATTGTCTCAATGGATCTAAAAAGATCACTACCATCATCAAGTTTTGCTACCACTACGTTTTTTTCTAGTTTGAATTCCATTATATCGTCTTTAAGAAAGGAAAGATAGGTCAATATAAATGTTGGTTTAAAGAGATGTTTTCAGCGATCGATAATCGATTATTCTGGCTTATAGTCAATGATTCGACTTTTTGTACTCAGGAGGAATTAGATAAATTCCTCTAGTCACAAAATGAATTTTGTTCCTACAAGGAATTAGATAAATTCCTCTTAGTCA
>CAZRSB010000020.1:0-29894 GCA_964602715.1 uncultured Thermoplasmata archaeon
CCAGTATACTTAAAGCTAGATAAAATGAGATAATATATGGAAGAACCAGGCCTATAGGCCATTCGATAGATTTTATCACAAATCCATATTCTCCCACTAATATATTCTGTACCATCTCATAAGGCACGTATGATTCAACTAAAGCAGTGATCGGTGGAAAAACAAAAGTATCAAATAACGGCAAAAAGAAATAATTTCTCAGAAATAATCCTAATCCTATAACTAATCCAAACGTCACTCCTAAAATAAGAAATGCTAGAGGCAAACCAGGGAAAGGATCTGTCAATTTGTCTCCCCATTCCTCTCTTCTACTTTTCTCCTTTTCCTCCTTTTCTATCTTGACATCGTTCTTGATCTCTTCTGCTTCATCCCAAGTGGCTTTTACAGACTTTTTCGAAGAAGTTATTTGCCCTTCTAAGAGTCCGGTGATGTTGTTTTCCAGATCATCTATCCCTTTACCCTTTACAGCTACCGTCTCAATTATAGGTATATCTAAAATCTGTGACAACCGATCTATTTTCAACTCCTCGTCAACGAGATCTGCTTTATTTATGACACCTATTGTAGGTAAATCCCTCTCTAATACCTGAAGGAGAAGATAAAGACTACTTTCCAAATTCTGTGCATCTAGAACACAAACGACACCGTCAGGATTCTCTGAAAGCATTTCAACAGCTACTTCTTCTGCTTCGTCAGTCGCTTCTAGTGTGTATGTGCCTGGTGCATCTACCAGACTAAATTCATTTTCATCGATTCTAGCTTCTCCCTTCTTGAAATCAACAGTTGTGCCGGGATAGTTGGCCATTCCGACATCTAAACCAGTCAAATGATTAAATATTACACTCTTGCCGACGTTAGGAGGCCCGATCAACAGTATCTCTTTTTCCATCCTAATTCCTCAGCAGATCAAAATCAGGCTTCACGACACGAGACTCTCTCTGCTATCTTGGGATCAAGAGCAACTTTTCTTCCTTCTATGGAAGTTAAAAAAGGACCGTCAAAAGGTTGTTTTGATTCGGCTTTTATAGGTTTCCCTGGTCTTAGTCCTAAGGCGTTGAGTTGTGGATCTTCTGGGCAATCTAAGATGATGGCTTTTTGCCCTGATTGTAATTCACACAATGTCTTATTCTTGCATTCTAGTGTATCTTTTTCATAACTCAAATTCTCTTCTATATCTTCATCTCTATTTTTTGTTAATTTCTTCATGGATTTGACCCCTCCTTTACTTTTCTCCAATAGAACCGATTCTTTACCATAGGGTTGTTTTTTGACTTTAAATGGTAGATCAAAAGCATTAGGATCAACCTTTGGATATATCCTTTCCCAGAGTCCTCTTGGATTCCTAAATATGATCTTGGCTCGATCATCAAGATCCTTCAAAATTTTTAGGACAACCTCCTCTCTTGGTGTTACGTGAAGAGGTACCCATACAGCATCGAAATCAGAATAGTCCTTAAATTTCCCATCGATTTTCTTAAATTTAATATTTAAATTAACGTCTATTTGCCGAACTTTTTTTCTAGCTGATTTTATAGCTTCTTCATCTCTATCTATACAGAAAACGTCGAATCCTTTTTTAGCCAGATAGATACCGGTCATCGGTAAAGGCCCACTACCAACAACTAATATCTCTGAATCATCATTTAGATTCGCCAAATCTAATTCATTTTCAACAAGGTTTCTGTAAAAATACCTCTCATATTTACCTCCAAAAATAGGAAAGTTGCATCCCGTCTTTTCAAAAAATTTTAAAGTTTTCTGGATTTTAGACTTTAAGAAATCACATTTAGCAAGAAGTTTCTGCTCATTGCTCAAAATTTCAACATTGGATAACTCCTTTTCTATAATCTCTTCATAAGGGGTTTCTAACTTATTTTCCGCACTGCTGTGCTGTATCATGTTGTCTAAGAATAGAATGAGTGATATTTAAGATTTAGGTATGCCTAAAGCTTATAAGTTAGTGATTGTCTTTCCTCTAATGAAGAGAAAATATGCTCTCTAAGCCATGCTTCATATTCGAGGTGGATTGAAATAAACAAAAAAGTGGTTTTATGGATAATAGGAATATTAATCCTGACATCTTTAACTCTCATTACAGGTATGGATGAGTTATTGCAGATGATCAGTGAGATAAATCCAGTGTTTCTATTAGGTCTTTTTCTGCTCCAGACTTTTACTCTCTTGCTGGTCTCCTATCAATGGCATTTCATGTTTAAAAATAATGAATATGATATTTCGTTTCACGAGGTTTTTACAATACATATGGCTGGAAAATTTGTGGAAAGCGTAACACCATCCTCTAAATTCGGTGGAGAAACAGCAAAGGTATACTTGTTCAGGAAAAAAATTGGAAGATCATATCAAGATATCGTGTCTTTCTTATTAGCACACAAATATATATCATTACTACCTTTCCTTATACTCTCTCTCATATTTTTGGTAACAGCTTCCATACAATTTTCTCTCCCTAGATTAGTCTATATCTCATTTATTGCAATGGTCCTTTTATTCGTCATGCTCTTTGCTCTTTTGTTTTGGGGTCAAAAAAAATATGATTATGAGAGCGATAGATCAAAGAAACACGGAATTTTTATTACAATAACAGACAAAATCAAGAGAGGGATAGAATTTCTACATGAATCAGCTAGTGGCGTTGAAAAGATATTGTCTAGAGCGCAAAGAAATAAACTTTTTGTTATTTCATTTTTGATCTGGATACTTTATCCAATTAAAATTTACCTTGTCGCAGCTTCTTTAAACTTCGAAATAGGATTACTTTTACCCATCATCGCTACTTATTCTGCCTATTTAGTAAGCATGCTCCCGATAACGCCAGGAGGATTAGGTACTTTTGAAGGTACTATGGCTTCCATATTCATGATAAGTGAACTCTCCTTTACAGAAGGAATGACGATTGCGTTGTTGTCGAGATCCGTTACTTTTTGGTTTCCTTTGTTTCTTTCTGCCATATGCACAACTTATCTTGTGAAAATAGAAGATCTTACGATTTTATCGATGAAAGAAGCTTCTGAATCCCAATAAATTTTCTTAAATCATCATTTTAGGTGAACCTAAAAATTTAAATGCGACCTTTCCCCTACTTTTACGTGTACGTATAAATGAATCCTATCCAATCTTTCACCTCTGCTTTGGAAGAAACTTTTCATCGATACCCTTCTTTCTTAAAACTCTATTCTCTACCTTACACGAAAATAGTCAAAAAGGAGGTTGAATTAGCAGGTATAAGATCTGATAACACCGTTCTCAACATAGGTTGTGGTGGTTTACCATTTACTTCTGTCAAGATTGCTGAAATGACAGGAGCGAAGGTATATGCGATGGATAACAACAAACAAGCTATTTTATCCGCTACTAAACTCGTTGATAAGCTTGATTTACACGATAAAATAAAGTTTATATTTGGAGATGGGACTGACTCATTAAATGTAGATTTTGATAAGGCAGTGGTCGCGCTGCAAGCTAGACCTCAAGATGCTGTAGTTAATAATTTGATCGATTCTTCTAATAATGCTAGCATCGTCGTTAGAATACCAAGAAAAAGGTTCAGAGAAACTTACGGTCCACTTCCCGATCTTTCCGAGGCAACTAACTCAGTGAAACATCATATGATCACCTTTGATAGATCTGTGCTTTACGAAAGTGAGTGATTCAAAATATATAATGCTTCATTTTTAATAAGAAATTAACCCTTTGAAGTAAAGATGGTGCGGGAGGAGGGATTTGAACCCTCGGACCCCTATAGGACTAGATCTTGAGTCTAGCGCCTTTGGCCTAGCTCGGCTACTCCCGCAAGTTGTGGCGAGTTCACGAGCGAGAACTTGCGGACTAGTGGAAATCTTTTCCGCGTGACCCGCAATCATGAATGCGAATGAATGGTGAGGGTAAGTCAGAAGCTCTGCTTCCGAATACTATCCGCTTTCGATCGAATGGGTTTTTCGATTATAATACATCCCAAATATACTTTACTGTTGAAATCGTTAGTAAATCAAAATCAATCATAGGTTAGTAGTTTAAAGAAGTGATAAAATGGATTCAGCCGATAAAAGGATCTTGAGAAATGCGTTAAAAAATCAGCGGAAAGGCGAAAGACTAAATCAGGCTTTATCCCGAGAAGTCAGTGATCAGATTAGTGGAAAAAAAGGCTATAAAAAATACATCGAGATGATGGATAAAGTAAGAGAAAGGTCTCGGAAAGAAGAGATATCTCTAGAAGAGGCTGCTAAGGAGCTATCAAAATGAGAAACTGCTTTCTTTTTTTATCTTTATACCTTTTTTGCTCAAGAAATCTATTAGAAAATTGAATTGTCCTTCATCCCTGCCAAATTCTTCAGGAGGTATTACACCATCTCGAAAATCCTTTTCGATGAATAATCGTGATATAGCCGCGGTAGAGTATCCGGTGGTTCTCGCTATCGAGCTAAATTCCTCTTCCTCGTCGTAAAAGAAGTATCGTATCCTTTCTTCCTGTCCATCTTTTATTCCTTCTCCTACCACATCCATTATTGAAAAATCAGGAGTGTCATATCTCATATGATCTTTTATCACATCTATTGTGAGATCTATGTTCTTTTCATCGAAAAATCCTAGTTCTCTCAGAACTTTGAACTTTTCTAGGTGTCCCTCCCACCTGAGAGTTATCTCTTCCATGTTCTCTACTTCAAGAGTGTCTAAAAGTGTTCTTAAACCATCTGAAAGAAACCCTTCAAATTCCATATCATCGATAATTATGTTCTTTTCAATCTCTTCTAGAGGATCAACATCTATAATTTCACCATCTGTTATTATCCTAGCTGGTCTTGTATACTCTTCTATCAGATCTCTTGGTGACCAAGTCAGTTTGTAGTATAATGGTGGTTGCGGTTCTTGGGGTAAACTTCCAATCCATATCTTCAATCGATCAACTTTATCCATCTCTTCAGTGATTTTACCAGCAAAAACATTGCTCATTCCAGGTCCAAATCCAGCATCTGCTATGACCGTGGTTCCTGCTCTCTTTGCTTTATCATCAAGTTCGAGTGGGTCCTCCGGCATGAATGATACATCTACAATATCTACTTCTCCTTCTAATGCTAATTCTAATGATTTAAACCCAAACCGTCCTGGGAGAGCTCCTATGATCAGGTCGTGCTCCCGCATTTGAGAAAGTATATTTTTCTCATCTTTAATATCGATCTTAAGAGTTTTAGCTAAATCTTCGATTTCAAGTAGATTTTGTGGATTGATATCTCCTACAGTAATATCAAAATCAGTAGACAGGTCGTGAACTATCGTTTTACCTACAATACCGGCCCCTAATACCAATATATCCATGATTCCACCATGATATAACAAGGAAAAGAAGTAATATAACTTTACCGAACATATCTTTTGGTAATTTGTTTCTACGATCTACGAAATTTTGATAGAATTTTCTTGTGTTTTTCGCATAATTCGCCCTTTATCTGATTTTTCAGCACTTCTTTTTGCCAATGGGAGTTGAATAGAGGACATCCCTCCTTTTTGCAGAACGGTTCGCCCTCCAATCTCCAAAATATGGTCTGTAAAAGATATGCTTTGATAGCTTTCTCCATCCTATCATCGGATTGCTTCATCGGTTCGAAATCTAAGATATCTTCTTTTTGATCTTCATCAGCAAAATAATATTTTCTTGGCTTAGCAGGTCCTTCGACTATGCCTGATGTTGAAACAACTGAGGGTATAGAATTTATCAAAGTTCTAACATGATACCTTGCTTCATTTATTTCCAATGATCCGATCAATCTCTTTGTCATTATGATGGTATGATTTTCCTTCTCTTCCTTTTCTAAAAGATTTCTCATGATTTTAACGAGTTCCCGACCATCATATATCATACCAACTATATTTTTTTGATTTTTGATTATTTTTGATTCTAGTTCTATCTCTTTTGGCAAAGGCGAGTGGAATTTTCTCCTGCTTTTATCTCTTACTTTAGTTTGTGCGACTTTTTTTGGAAGTCCATCGGTAAATTTATGATCAAAAAAATTTTCTCGCAAAAAAACCTTTCTTCCAGTCTTTTCTCTCAAGTACTTTCTCAAATTAGATGCATTCACGTTCTGTATTCTAGTATCAAAATAAAGGAAAATTTTTTTGAAAGGTAGTTCAGCCGAGAAGGTCATCTACTTCTTCAGCCCCTTTCCTGCCTGAAAGAAGCATAGATCCAAATGTTGGTCCCATCCTCGGAAGGCCGTACGTAGTAGAGATAGCCATACCTGTGGCCACAAGACCATCATGGACCTTTCCGGTATGTTCGACTACGAGGTCTTCGGATTCTTCTACCCACATTCCACCAAATCCAGAAGTTTCAATCATGCCTCTTTCTTCTAGTTTCCTTACCACGCAGGCGTCATGACCTGTAGCATCGATGACTATATTTGCTTCAAGGGAGATGGGATCGACGCATGTAATCTGTCTGGGAAGTTCTGTAACAGGAGTCCAATTGATGACTACTCCTCCTACTCGATCATTTTCTCTTATCACCACATCTTGAAATTCAGTCATATTCAATATCTGTATACCTTCATCACAAGCCTCAGAGATCAATTTTGAACAGGCATGAGGTCCCATAGCAGTGTAAAGATCACCATCTTTTTCATATGGTATTCCCAGCTCGTCTAAAATCTCATTCCCAGGTGGTCGTACCGTGACGGTATTCATTAGATAACCGCCCAGCCAGAAACCTCCTCCTAGATAGTTGTTTCTTTCTATCACTAGTACCTTTCTTCCTTTCATCGCTAGGTCTCTAGCGGCCATCAATCCACTAGGTCCCCCTCCGATGACGATCACTTCAGAATCTGCAAACTCATCCAATTTTTCTCCAAATTGTTTTACTATCGCCCGAGTCACGTCACTCTCGCTAGCTTTCTCAAACATATAACGGCAATATATTATGGTGTTATATATCGTTTACCATTATCATTAAGAAAGCGAAGCTTTATTTATCTCCACAACTAATCACTTCAATCCGGAGATATAGATGGATGAGTACAATGCCGATGAGATCAGGGAGAAGTTTGTTGACTTCTTTGAGGATGATGAATATCATTCTGAATTAATCAAGATAGCGGATAACTATCCTGATGAAAAATCGATATTTGTGAATTACAATGATCTCCATCTGTGGTTCGAGGACTTAGATTTTACAAGATATATAATAAAAAATCCTAAACTATGTATAGAAGAAGGTGAAAAAGCAATAAAGGATGTTTTAGGCACAGCTTATGAAGATGTTCATATATTTCTGAGGATCATAGGACTTTCAGATTCTAGAAGTAAGATGGTAAGAGATCTTCGTTCTGATGATCTTTCTAATTATTTAGCGATAGATGGATTGGTGAGAAAGACGACTGAGGTAAGACCTCGGATATTTTTAGCAGTTTTCCGATGCCTTACTTGCGGTCACGAGTTTGGTATCGAACAAAATGGAGGAGATATAGATGAACCTGTACAGTGTCCTGGTTGCGATAAGTCGTCTAATAAAACTAGTTTTTTGTTGCTTCAGGACAAATCCGAATTTAAGGATTTTCAAAATATTGAAATCCAGGAAAGTCCAGAAGAGTTGAGAGGAGGTGAGCAGCCTCAGCGTTTGAAGGGATGGGTAAAACATGATTTGGTAGGAGAAGTATCACCAGGCGATAGGATAACTTTTAATGGGATATTGGATGGTAAGCCCAAGCGCAGCAGCAGTCGTTCGAGAAGTAGAGTTTTTGATATATATATGGATGTCAAAGGTATAGAAGTTAAAGAATACGAATTTGAAGATCTAGAGCTCTCAGCTGAAGATAGAAAGGAGATAGAAGAGGCAGCTGAAGATCCACGTATCTTTGCTAAGGTGGTGAATTCCATCGCTCCAAGCATACACGGCTTGCGGGAGGAGAAGACAGGTCTAGCTCTTCAGCTTTTTAGCGGGGTCAGAAAGGAGATGCCCGACGGTACGATAACGAGAGGTGACATACATATATTACTTGTTGGTGACCCTGGAACTGCAAAATCACAACTTTTAAGATACATTTCCGATCTCTCTCCCAGAGGTATGTACGCATCTGGTAAAGGATCTACTGGTGCCGGTTTGACAGCGGCCGCCGTAAGAGAGGAAGTGATGGGTGAGAGCCAGTGGGTTCTAGAGGCAGGAACGTTGGTTCTGGCTGACGGTGGTATAGCGTGTGTAGACGAGCTAGATAAGATGCGCTCGGAGGACCGGAGTGCCATGCACGAAGCTATGGAACAGCAAAGCATCTCCGTTGCTAAAGCAGGTATAAACGCAACTTTAAATTCAAGATGTGCAGTACTCGGAGCAGCTAACCCAGAATATGGCCGGTTTGAAGTCCATGAAAATATATCACAACAGATAGATCTTCCTCCGCCTTTGATATCAAGGTTCGATTTGATCTTTGCACTTATTGACAAACCTGACAGGGAAAAAGACGCTCAGATCGCCAGCCATATATTGAGTTTACATGAAGAAGGAGAGATGATTGAAAAGGAGGGAGTAGATATAGATATAGAGAAAGAATTTTCTCCAGTATTTGATAAGGAATTTTTACGTAAATACATAGCTCATGCAAAAACAATCACGCCGGTCATGACCGATAGAGCCATAGAGAAATTGGAGGATTTTTATCTACAGTTGAGAGATAAGGGCAGTGAGGATTCCATCCCTGTTACTGCTAGACAATTGGAATCTTTAGTCCGGTTGTCTGAGGCAAGTGCTAGAGCTCATCTTCGAGACCAAGTGACTCAGGAAGATGCACAAAGAGCCATAAATGTGACAAACCATTTCTTAAGACAAGTAGCATCGACAGAATCGGGCGAATTAGATATCGACATGGTCTCTTCTAGCGTATCTCATAGTGAAAGGACCTTGATGACTCAAATCAGAGATATAATCAGGAACAAGAGAGACCTATATGAGGAAGGAGTGCCCGAAGAAGATCTCTTAGAGGAGGCAGAATCGAGAGGATACTCTAGAGAAGAGGTGCTGAAAGAATTGAACCGTATGAGGACCAATGGAGAGATTTACACTCCAAATCAAGGAAAATATGATTTAGCATGAGGATGTGAACATGAAAGTCAATTTTCAGATATATGATCAAGGTGAAGATGTCTTGTTAGCTGCTTGTGATAAAGAGATACTTGGGGATACCTTAGAAGAGGAAGATATACGACTAGAGGTCAAGGAGAGTTTTTATGGAAAAAATCAAATAGAACTTAAAAGATTAGAGAGCAAATTTAAAAGAAGTACTATTGCAAATTTGGTTGGTGAAAAAGTTGTTAGGAAGGCTGTCGAAGCAGGTTTCGGTCATGAGGAGGATATCATGGAGATAGATGGTGTTCCTCATCTTCAAATAGTGCGCTTATGAGGCAGTAAATATGATTTGTGTAGAATGTGGATCTGAGGTAGAAGATCTAAAAAAAGGATTGTGTAAAAGCTGTTACATGGAAAAGAAGGTGAGAATAGATATTGAGGATCCGATAGAGATCGATTTTTGCCCAAAATGTGGAGGGGTGAGAAAAGGTGAGGAATGGATACAAAGACCTGATTTTGAAACACTCATGTTGGATAGAATAGAAAACGCCCTTTCTATTTCTTCAGATGTAGATAGATCTTCTTTTAGAGCTGAGTTCGATGATAGTGATCCCAATAATATCGGTGTAAATTTAGATGTGAAATTGATATCTGATGATATTGAAAAAGAGAAAGAACTCTCTACGAATATAGTTTTGAAGAAAAAACAATGTAAAAACTGCAGTAAAAGAGAAGGAGACTATTATGAGGCTATACTGCAGGTTAGACCTACTGAGGAGGATATGAGCAAAGAGCAGAAAGCCATTGTTGAAAAAATAGTTCACGATAAGGTTGAAGTAGAAAAAGGAGAAGAACAAAAGGTTTTCATAACTTTTGAGAAGGAAATCCATGGGGGCTTAGATTTCTATCTGAGTGATAAGAGAGTTACCAAGAACTTGTCTTATCAATTGGCGGATCGTTTTGGTGCTGACGTCAAGAGTTCTTCGGAATTGGCCGGAAGGGAGGACGGACAAAACGTCTATAGGATGACTTATTCAGTGAGGTTACCACCATATGAAAAAAACGATTTTATTGAGGTTGAGGATAAGATATATAGGATAAAAAACACAAGAAGAGGGAGTGGTCCAATCAGAGTTTTCGATTTAGAAGAAAATAGGATCACTACTCTTGATAAAGAAAAGGTAAATGAGGCTGAGGTCCATGGTGGAGAGGAATTGATCGAAGAGGCTGTAGTGGTCTCTGAAAAGGAAGGAGAATTTCAGATTATGGATCCTGAAACCTTTGAAACTAAGACATTATTGAAACCTGAAGGTTTTTCTGAAGGAGTGGATCAAGTCAAGGTAGTTAGGATAAGACAAAAGCTCCATCTCTTGCCGGAAGGATCAGACTAATAAAATTTATACGTCATCAGCTTTTGTGGTTAAATATGAACGAAGATGAGATTATACTTCATACCACTTGGTTTGGTTCGTTTCTAGTTAAAAAAGGTGAAGTTATCGATAAATATCTCTTCAAAAAAGATACCGATAAGTTAGCAGAGATAAGAAGAGCTATTGAAAATGAAAAGATACTTGAAGAGGAGAAAAAATTGATCAGAGATACAGAATCCTCTTTGAAAGTGACCTCAGAAAGATTGAGCGAGTATGGTGATTTAGTCGATGAAACGGAACTCGAAACCAAGATCGAACCAGAAGATTACTCTTTTTCATATGAGATGTTACAACAAACTTTAAGGAAGTTAGGAGGTAAGAAGATAGAGGAATCGATAGACTTCGGTGAACATCTAGCTAAATCTGTGGATACTATTCAGGATCTAAATGAGACTATAAATATAAAGATGGAAAGGATAAGGGATTGGTATTCTCTTCATTTTCCAGAATTGAAAGATAAATTTTCCGAGAAAGACTACGTTGATCTGATCTATGAACATGGTGAGAGGAAATCTATAATGCAAAAATTAGATATGGAATTTGAATCTACTGGAAAAGAAGTTACTGAGGATGAAGTTCGTTTATTCAAGAATTTGGCTGGAACGATAGAGAAAGATATGGAACTGAGAGAAGAACTTGAAGGCTATGTGAAGAAAAAGATGGAAAGATACGCTCCGAATTTAGCTGCTCTCACAGGACCTAAACTTGGTGGGGAGTTGATCGCAGCTAAGGGGTCTTTAGAAGAGTTAGCAAAACAGCCCGCTAGTACTATCCAAGTATTGGGTGCCGAAAAATCACTTTTTAGGCATCTGGATAAAGGCACACCTCCTCCAAAACATGGACTGATCCTGCAGCATCCTTATGTGCATAGAGCTCCTAAATCTTTGAGAGGGAAGATAGCGAGAACTTTTGCAAACAAGATAGCCATAGCCGCAAGGATCGATTATTTTGGAGATGAGTTCAAAGGAGATGAACTGAGAGAAGAGCTTGAGAAGCGGATAGAAAATATAAAAAAGGAAAATTGATTCTTCTTCACTCCTCATCATTTTCAAGGGCAGACCTTGCAGTATTCAAAACAGATCTTAATTTCCCCTCTAATACGTTGACTCTAGACTTCAATTCCGCATTTTCTTTTTTCAACTGTTCGAATCGTTTTCGAAGGGTAGAGTTTGGTCCTTCAGAAATATGTTCATTTTTTTTGGAAGAACTTGTCACGCTTTTTATATCATGACCTTTCAGATAGTGAGATACCTTTATCTTCACTTCTACTAGGTTGCCTTTTTCGATATCGTAATATACGCTTTTTTTTCCGATGTTTATTAGGTTTTCATGTAGTTCTGCATCTCTAGTTATCATTATGTCATGTTCTTCCATTTTATCGACTAGTTCAAAATCCAAGATGCCTTTGTATTCTTCATCAACATCCAGGATCTCTTCACAATCCTGTATCGTTTTGATGTTTTCTTTTACATTAGAAGGGAGATTTTCGTCTAAGATCAATCGCATGAAACTTGATTTTGTCTCCCCATAAATATAGATTTTGATAGGGGGATGAACTGGGATTTGATGAGATACAGTCATTCGTTTTAGAAAAGAAGATAAAAATAATACTCTCAAATAAAGATTGAACTCTATGAACAGATATGAGAAGGAGTTGAGTAAATAGATGTAGAATATTTAGCTAAAAAGCAATTTGAGGATGGCGACGATACTTAAATTCACAGAAAAGTTTATAAGTTCAGGTATATTAACGGTAATAGGTGAAATAAGATGGTAGTAAAAGTAGATGAAGACACGTGTATAGCCTGTGGGATGTGTGAAGAAGAGTGCCCTATTGATGCTATCTCCGTTGAAGATGTAGCTATAGCAGATGAGGACAAATGTGAGGACATAGGCAAATGTGTAGAGGTCTGTCCTGTTGATGCTTTATCCCTCTAGAAGAAGGTAAAACTTTTATACGGGCCTTCTCTCCCAACAATGTGGTAAATATGGTAGTAGAAGTCGATGAAGAAGCCTGCATAGCTTGTGCACAGTGCGAAGAAGAATGTCCCGTTGATGCTTTCACGGTTGAAGAAGTTGCTGTGGTCGATGAAGACACTTGTGTTGATTGTGGAAACTGCATAGAAGTTTGTCCGGTTGACGCATTGAGCATGTAAAAATGGTTTCAAACCTTTAATCTTTTTTCTTTTTTATTTGATTACCCAAAGAGATATTTTCGACTAGTTATTGAGGTTAAGGAGGAGAGGACTCTAGGTAATCTAATATGTTTCCTTGTATCTTTTTTCTGTTGCCCTCAAATTTCTTCACATCGATTTGACTTTGATCTAACATATTTTCAGAGAGAGGATCTTTGTACTCACCATCGTAAACTATCTTTTTGATTTCGGAATTGATCAACATCTTGGCGCAAACCACGCAAGGATAAGTAGTACAGTACAAAGTGCTTCCTTTGATACTCGCTCCAGATACAGCTGCTTGTATTATCACATTTTGTTCTGCATGGACTGCTCTGCATAGCTCATGTCTTCTCCCAGATTTCACACCTTCACCTTTCTCAGGATAAAAATCTAATTCCTCTAGCATTTCCTGCTTATTTTTGTCATTCAATTCTTTATTTTTTTTGTATTGTTCAAAAAATATGTCCATGTAAGGAGGATGGATATCTCCTTTTCTCATACATCCCCCAAGATCTTCGCAGTGTGGTAGGTTCTTAGGTGCCCCATTATATCCAGTACTCAGAACCTGTTTGTTTTTAACCATCACAGCTCCAACTTTTCTTCTCAGACAAGTTGATCTCTCAGATACCAAATGGGCCATTGACATGAAATATTCATCGACAGTAGGTCTGTTCATGTAATCGATAAAGTTAGACCTCTCTTATTTTATTTTTGTTCCAACTTTTCGGAAAACTCGTTTGTTCATGTATGAGAAATAGTAAATACCGCTTTTCTTCTTAAAGAGTTTATAGTAGAATTCATAACTAACAAATGGTTTAACTTTCCGAAGCATTGTAGATAACATGTCAAATACTGAAGAAATGTTCATTGAGATTGGTAAAGATATTCTGATCGCTCTGGTTCTAGTTATGATAATTTTGGGCTCTCTCTATGCTTTCAGTGGTAGATGGCCTCCCATGGTAGTGATCGAAACAGGGAGTATGATGCACAGTGAAGAGAGTCAGATCGGGACAATTGATCCTGGTGATATCGTGATAGTACAGGAAACAGAAAGAGAAGATATAACTACCTATGTTGAAGGCCGGAACGAAGATTATTCAAAATATGGTCAATATGGAGATGTGATCGTTTTTGATCGGGATGGCGATGGTGAGGAAACCCCTATAATTCATCGGGCCCTACTTTATCTCAAAGAAAATGAAACTAACGATTCTTTTGATGTTCCATCACTTGCTCATTTAGAGTATGGTACTGACTGGTCTATTGATGCCGGAGAGGATGAACAATTGAGTGATGGTAGGAATTTGACTGGAACGCTGAAAATATATGACTACGGTTTCGAAGATAAAGAGTTGAGCATAGATTTAGATAATTTAGGTACATCAGGTTTTATCACTAAAGGTGACGCCAACCCAAATATAGATCAAAAACCAGGAGGTTACCAACCCATAGAAGAAGATTGGATCATCGGAAAATCAAGAGGCGAATTACCTTGGTTTGGAATAATCAAACTCGCTATTATGGGAAGAACGGAGGAAGTTCCTTCTAATAGCTGGAGGAACTTCATCATCTCGATAGCTGTACTTTTGATGATCCCCTTGTTTATGGAGCTTGCAAACACGATTCATGATAAAGTATGGGGTACAGAGGACAAGAGTGAGGATAAAACTACATTTAAAAATGCTCATTGGGATGAGGAAAACAAAATATATAAAGAGAACGATGACAAAGATCCTCCTCAGAATACTATAAAAGCATATGCTCAAAAAGATGTCGAATCCGATCCAACTAAATCAAACGAAAATAAATATGAGGAAAAAGAGAGTTCAGCATCCGAAACAAATAGAGGTGGAAGAGATATTTAAGAACAATTTTTTAGTCATATCAAAGTAGATTGTCTTGGGCCGGTTATATCTAATTTTCTAACTGATTCAATGCTTTGATCCTTTTCTATGAGGTCGATTATATCTGATTTTGGTACCGATGACTTGATTTCTTTAGTTCTTCCTCTTCTTCCAAATGATTTCACTCTAGCATTTATGAGTCCTAACATATCCAGTTCGGAGATCAAATCTGTTATCCTTCTTTGGGTGAGAGGGTCCATACCTGATTTTTTGCTAAGCTGTGTGTAACCGGAGTATACTTCACCAGTAGTCAGTTTATCTTTTCCATTTTCGTTCATGAGTAGTATTGAATAGAGTACAAGTTTAGAGTGAGTGGGTAATGTGTTCACAGCTTCCCTAACACAATCTTGCTCTATCTTATTTTTTGCCTTATAAACATGATTGGTGTCGACTGCTTTTTCTTCCTCCCTTTCGGCTATTTCAGCAGAAACCCTCAGCAGATCAAGTGCTCTTCTAGCATCTCCGTGTTCTTGAGCCGCCAAAGCGGCACATAGTGATATCACATCATTTCCTAATATGTCTGGTTCAAAAGCTTTTTCTGCCCTATCAGCAAGTATATCTTTAAGTTGATCAGCGTTATAAGGTGGGAATATCATCTTTTCTTCACCAAGTCTACTTTTTACTCTAGGGTCTAAAAACTCAGTGAACTTCAAGTTGTTAGATATGCCTATCAAACTAACTTTGCTTTTTTCAAGTTCAGAATTGATCTTTGAAAGATGATAGAGAACACTATCACCGTTTTTTGTTACGAGCTTATCTAGCTCGTCCAAAATAATCACAACGACTCTTCTTTTTTCTTCAATTTTTTCTTTTAAAGATTCATACACTTTTTCCATTGGCCAACCTGTGAAAGGGATCTGTTCGTCCCAGTCCTCAACAAATTTGTTTCCGATGTTTTTCATTACTCCGTAATGAGTATCTACTACCTCGCAATTGATGTATACATATTCAACTTCATCTATATTATAATCTCCAAATTCAGAATTGAGATCGCTCTTTTCGTTTTCTCTCTTAAGCCGGTTTATCTCTCTTTCAAGATATCTAACTACAGCGGTTTTTCCTGTGCCAGTTTTACCAAATATAAGAACGTTAGAAGGCCGATTACCTCTTAAAGCGGTCACCATGATCGAAGCGAGATCATCGATCTCCTCTTTCCGATGAGGTAGTTCTTCTGGGACATAAGATGGCCTCAGTATATCTCTGTCACCTTTGAATAAAGAGCTTGAATCCATATAAGATTTGAACACATTGTGTTGGCCTATCATATACAAGTCCTCCTTACACCCCTTCATTTCAAGTGGAACTTGACCGGCAAGCAGAAATAAAGTTAGTTCCGCTTTTTTTTGCCATTTATCACTCAACCGGGGCTCGTCTTTAGGGATATCTACGATTTACTGTAACATTAAAAAGCTTTCGTCAGACGTTTTTTGGACGATCATATGCAGGTTTTTAATACCCTAACGTATGACGCTTTAAGTACCTTTATATAAGAGAATTTAGAGATAAAGATAAATTCACATATATATTAGGCAAGGTCTCCTCATTTTTTCCCGGTTTTTTCCGCCGAGCAATCACCGCAAATGAACTATAGCAAAAATGAACGGTTTTTCAAGTAGAAGATATCCTGATTTTTCAAAATGAAAGAAAAAGAGTTTTTTGATGGTTTTTTGTATTTCTATTTTAATCAACAGGTCCTATGGGGAATACCGTTTTTTCGTAATACTCATTTGTCACTTCGGCTAGAGCAGTATATACTGCGCTAAATCCGCAGATTATCCCTTCTATTCCCGCTATGATATAGAGCGTCTCTCCTAGGTCTGTATTAGGACCTACTGCGTATGCTAATGCTAGTAGGAAGAATAAGATCGTTAGAGTAGAAAATACTACTTGGAGAGCTCTGTTCATCTTGAGAGTCGACAAAAACATCCAACCGGTGAATAGACCCCACATGGCTAAATAGGCTGCCTGAGTAGTGTGATTAGGGCCTTCTATACCTCCTATGATCTCAGGTATCATCAATAGACCTACAAATGATAACCAGAAAAGACCATAAGAACTGAAGGCTACCCCTGGAAATGTATTGCCTTGTTTCATTTCCCACCAACCGGCGATCAGTTGAGCAAAACCACCGTAGAATATACCCATCGCTAGTATCATACTACTTGGGTCCCAATCAGGGTTGGCGTTGTATATGTTCAAAAGTACAGTAGTCATACCAAAACCCATCAATCCTAAAGGGGCCGGATTTGCAAGTTTGCTTTTTTCAGCCATTGAAATCACTTGCTTTGGTATTGTTAGAATATATATATATTTTTTGAATCTGTTTATAAAACAATCTCAAAGACTTTAGGAAAAAAAGAAAAAAATCACAAGGAGGTTTCTTTTCATTTATCTTTTGCCTTCTTTTTCGCCCTTTTTTTTCTTTGTTTTGCGTCAAATCCTGTCGCTTCTTCTAAAAAATCATTCCATATCGATATGGTCTCGGATGCGACTTCGTTATCGACATCTTTATTCATCTTCAAATCAACCCAGAGTCCAGTCCTTCCCTCAGTCCATACTTCTAATCGAGATATCGCTTTGTGATCTTCTATGATAAGTTTTTCATCTTCTTTCTGTACTTCTTCAAAAGTATCTTTCATCAATTCTTCTAGTTTGTCGCCTTCGATATTCTTGAAATGTCCTCTTTTCACGTCATAGCGATTTTTACCCATGATATCACATAGAGATTATCATCAATACATATTTTAGATTTTGGGGTCAATTTAGGTATAATCTCCTGAAGCCTTTTATATGTCTCTTTCATAAACCATTTCATGAAAAGGATAAGTGCGAAAGATGCAGTCGATTTAGAGGAAAGTTGTAAATGTCAGCTTGGCGGTTGGGTTCAGGAGATAAAAAATCTTGGCGGCATAGCGTTCATGAAAGTCCGAGATAGAACAGGAGTTTTTCAAGTGGTGCTTTCAAAAGAAGACATGGGCGAAGAAGGTTTTGATGAAGCTGTAGATATACCAAGAGAAAGCGTTGTGGTAGTAGAAGGAGAAAAAAAAGATACTGATCAAACCCAATTAGGGTATGAGATAGTTCCTAAATCTTTAAAGGTGGAGTCTGAAGCAGATAAACCTCTACCGTTGGGAGTCGTCGATAAAGTAGAATCGGAGATGGGTACTAGATTTGACAACCGTTTTCTTGATCTTAGGAAGGAGGAGAAAAAAAAGGTTTTTCAGATCAGAGACCTACTTTTAGAAGGCGTCAGGGAATTTTTCGATAAAGAAGATTTTATCGAAGTGCACACACCTAAAATAGTGGCTGCCGGTGCAGAAGGCGGGGCTACACTATTTGAGCTGGATTATTATGGAGATGAAGCCTTCCTTGCTCAGAGTCCTCAATTGTATAAACAGATGCTTATGGGATCTGGTTTTGAAAGAGTTTTTGAAATAGGCCCGGCTTACAGGGCCGAAGACTTCGCAACAGTAAGGCATACCTCTGAATTTATATCCCTAGATTTTGAGATATCTTTTATTGAAAGTTCCGCCGATATCATGGATATGACGAGTTATATGATCATATATGCATTTGAGTACGTTAAAAAAGAAGGTGATGATTTACTAGACGACCTTGGCGTTGAGTTGAAAGTGCCCGACCATCCCTTTAAGAAAATACCTTATAGGGAATGTATAAGCATATTAGAAGATATGGGTCACGAATGGGAGGGGGAGCCTGACATAGGGACAGAAGAAGAGAAGATACTAGGTAAATATGTTGAAGAACAATTTGATACTGAGTTCTTTTTCATTACTGAATTTCCAACGCAAGTGAAAAAAAATACATTTTATGCTATGAGGAAAGAGTATGATCCCTCTTTAACGACCTATTTTGATCTAGAATATAAAGGACAAGAACTCGTTTCTGGAGGTCAAAGAGAACACCGTTATTCGATTCTTGTTGAACAGATGGAAGAAGTCGGATTGGAGGAAGGGGATTTCGAATCCTATCTCAAACCTTTCAAATATGGTATGCCTCCTCATGGAGGTATAGGTTTAGGTATAGATAGGCTTCTTCAAAAGATGCTTGATTTTGAAAACGTGAGAGAGGCGATCTTATTTCCTAGAGATCCTGAAAGACTCGAACCCTGATACTTAATTGAGCAGGATAGGTTTAAATAAAAACGGTTCATTCGAATAATATGGCTCAGGGCAAATACGAGCGAGAATTAAAAGGAGTATTATCTGGAGATGAAGAAGTCATAAAAGATTTGACGAAAACATGTACTGAAACAGAGCAAAATGCTTATGAGAAGGCAAAGGATATACCTTTCTTAGTTGTGCGAGGGGCAGGGAGCTTGGGTGTTGACCTTGTAGCTGTAAGAGGAGACGTATCTTTCCTTATCGAAGTAAAATCATCGAAGGAAGATGTTCTTTATCTTAGTGACCAAAAAAGGCTGACAGAACAAGCCCAGGAGATGAAACAAATATGTTTGGAGACTAAACTTCTACCAATGTATGCCTACAGGTTGAAAGGTTGTAGGGGTGACAAATGGAAATTGTTCACAATGGACATAGACGGCCTTTCAAAAAAATACAGGATATTGAATAGAAAACTCCCAAATTTAAAAACAACGGTTCATAACAATTACAAGATACCGTGGGAAGAAGGGATGCCTCTCAGTAAGTTTTTAAATTACCTAGAACGTCTTTTAAAATAGGATATGCTTAGGAAAAATTGGCAAAGACTAAATATCTTTATTGAAATATTAACTATCCCTATTGGGAATCAGAGGAGAAGGAGATGCGGAAGCTAATCTTGTGTGCGGATCGAGATGACGACATAGGTGAAAAAACTAGTTGGGATACCCCTATCATCGGTAGAGACGATAATCTCCAGGCGGCTATCGAGCTTGGATTAGAAGATCCGGAAGATTCTGATACCAACTCTATTTTCTCTGCGATTTCATTATACGATGAACTCAAAGAGAAAGGGGATGATGTAGTCTTAGCTACGATCTGTGGAGCCCCATCTATAGGATATACTTCTGATGAGGCTCTCAGTAGAGAATTAGATATTGTACTCGAAGAAACCAATCCAGATTCAGCGATCTTAGTTACAGACGGAGCAGAGGATGAGTACATAAGTCCCATAGTCTCATCTAAGATTGATCTATCCCATATTCGAACCGTTTATGTCAAACAGAGCGAGAGCGTGGAAAATCTTTATTATCTTTTAGTTAAAACCTTCAGGGAGGAAAGGACTAAACGAAGGATATTGCTTCCTATATCTTTAGCTTTGTTGGTATATGGTGGTCTAAGGATGATCGCGCTTTTAGGTGATCTGGCTATAGAGGGGGTATCTGCTTTGGCAGGGTTACCCGGTTTTGGTCTTGGTGCGATTTTCTTCGTGATTGGTTTATATATTCTGATCAAGATATATGAGATTGACAGAAAGGGTTTGGATCTATATGATAAACTTAGCAAAGCGATAAGAGAGGGTGCAGTCTGGCTTCCCTTTGCAGCTGTTTCATTGTTGATTGTAGTCTCCAGCACTATCCAAGGTTGGAGCACCATAATAGAAGAAGATATAGAACAACCTCTACACATAATATTGAGTTTTACTACAACTGTGATCTGGTGGTGGATTGGAGCCATATTCATATATAAACTCGGCAGACTCATAGATACCTATATAACTCAAGGAAAAGTGAAGACCTCATTTTGGTATTTATTTTTGAGTCTGTTTGCCCTAGCTTTTATATTCTGGGGAGCTCTAGATTATATACAAGCCCTGATAGATATGGAAGAAACCAGCGAGGTTCCCGTGTTGATAAGTATATCTTTAGGATTGTTACTGGGCATTCTAGCAGGATTGACTCAAAGAAGCTTTAAGAAACGGCAGGAAGATAAAGGGTCTGATGTTGAAGAGACATTAGCTGAGAGTTGAATATTGGGGGAGGTTTATTTTGTGGAGTTTGTTAATTGGAAACCGATTTACAAGGAAATAATATCTGACTTTGATTACTCAGAAAAACAGGATCGTAAGGCGGCGAAAGTACTATCAAAGTTGAGAGATAGTGACAGTCTTTCTCCATTAAACGAATTAAGAGATCAAACAGTTGAGATAATAGGCCCATATTTTTCGGGTGAAAAACACTCATCGAAAAGTAGTTTGATAGCCGCAGGATCATCCTTGACAAATATTATAAAAAATGAGGTTCAACCTGATCTTCTAGTAACGGATCTTGATGGGGATACTCGACTTCAGTTAGAAATTAATCTAGATGGGGTTCCAGCAGTTATCCATGCACACGGAGATAATATTCCACTGTTGAAGAGGTGGGCAAAAAAATTTCACGGCCACGTTATCTGTACATGCCAGTGCAGACCTTCACATGACGGGATATATAATTTTGGAGGTTTCACTGACGGAGACAGAGCCTGCTTCATAGCGGATCATTTTGAGGCTAAAGAGATAATCCTGAATGGTTGGGATTTTGAGGAACCTTTCAAAGGAGATGAAAATAAGCGAAAAAAATTGAGGTGGGCAAAAAAACTGATCAAAAAACTAAACACTCCTTTTAAACGGATATGATGGGATAATGTCCATCAAAAAGTATTATGATCTGATAAGCGGAAAGGGAAGGGGAAGATTTATTTATATTATTAATCATTTACCATCGAACCTAAGAGGATGCTTTAATATCCTCTACTGTATGGGTCAGGCCCTATGTGATGCACTGTGAATAGAGTTACCTATAAAGATTTAAAAGAAGCGATCGAGTCTGCATCGATCGAGTCAAGAACAGATATAGATGATCCTGATGATATAGCTGAGCTAGTGATCAATCTATTTGGATTTGACAAAACGATCACTGATAATCTACTTTCACCTCGGGAGAGAGATATATTCTATAAACTTGAAGATTTAGATATCCTTTTCACAGAAGAGGAGACTACTAGTCTACCAAGTGGGAAAAAATGGAGGATACATTATTGGGTATTGAATGAAAACAAGATCAAAGAACTATTGGAAAATAAAAACGGAGAGAAGGAAAAAGAACGAACTGAAGAAAAGTCGATCTACAATGACCTTTCAGATGAGATTTGGGAAAGAGGAAGTACATGAAAAAAGTGATATGAGGATGCTTCTATTTTGGAAAAATAGTAAATAAGAAATGAAGTAAAGATTGAAAAGAGGATAAGATGGATGAGTTTTTAAAAAGAAGTAAAGAGCTTTTAAATGGTGTTGACTTCAAATCAGGTATCTTGGAAGAAAAGATAGAGATCGATAAAGAGCAGGAAAAACTGATGGAGGATATAAAAAAGAAAGATAAACCAAGGGATCTGGCATTAGATGATGCAGAAATTTATCTTAAATTAGCTGTGATTTGTTATTCTGATGGTAGATACGACGAAGCAGAAGAATGGATAAATAAGTCTTTAAAAGTGAAAAATAGCTATTTGGGTTTTTTGCTCAAAGGAAGATTATATCAAAAGAAAAATAAATATAAACGAGCCCTGGGAGAATATGATGAAGCGCTCAAATACAATGAAGAGTGGATATTGCACAGATACAGATCTCAAGTGCTTAAAGAAAGAGGCAAATTAAAGAGGGCTCTAGAAGCCATCAATAAAGGATTGGAGAAGAAATATAATAGTTTGATGCTAGCCGAAAAAGCTGATATCCTAGTAGATCTTGGTAGAATCGATCAAGGAATAGAGGTTTATAGAGAAGCTGAAGAGTCAGATCCAGAGCTGAAAAATAGAGAAAGAAAGATAACTCAACTTTTAGAAGAAGCTGAAGAGCAAGTTTTGCCTGATAATTATAACCCTATATTAAAGTTAGATAAAAAAAATGTTGAAGCATGGCTGGGCAAGGCTAAATGTTATGAAAAAATAAATCAAGTTAAAAAGGCCAAGAAAACCCTTGAAAAAGCGTTAGATCATATTGAAGATGAGAGAATTTTTAAAAATTTAGAAGATTACGAAAAGGCTCTTCAGTCTCCATCTGAATGTCCCAAATGTGATGGAGATGGAAGTTGTACTAACTGTGACGGAACTGGCGATTGTAAGAATTGTGGTGGCACTGGAAATTGCAAACATTGTCGAGGCACATCAAACTGCTCTGATTGTTTAGGGTCAGGTAGATGTCAAGATTGTGAAGGCGAAGGCAAAACAGGATGGTTTTCTTCTGAATGTGGTACATGTTCTGGAACAGGACTATGTCAGACCTGTGATGGGTTTGGTACATGCACTAACTGTGAAGGTACAGGTGCATGTCAAATCTGTGGAGGTAATAAAAATTGTATTGAATGTCAAGGAAGCGGCGATTGTAATCGATGCGAAGGTAGAGGGACAATTGGAGGATAACATGTCGGGAATCAAGAAGAAAGATTTGGAGATAAAATTGGAAGGCATACCTTCTCATCCTGACCCCAGTCCAGATTTGGAACAATATAAGACTCCTTCAACGATAGCTTCTGATATGCTTTTTAGAGCGTTTATAAACAAGGATATTAAAGGAAAAGCAATCGCTGATTTAGGATGCGGTACGGGTATATTTTCTATTGGCGCAGCTTATCTAGGTGCATCTCATATCTATTCATTGGATATTGATAGTAAAGCTATAGATGTAGCACGAGAAACTGCTAAGGAACATTCTTTTACAGATGTTATCGATCATATAGAGAAAAAAGTATCTGATTTTGATATCGAAGTTGACACTGTTCTGATGAATCCTCCCTTTGGCTCCCAAAAAAAAGGAGCAGATATACCCTTTCTAAAAAAAAGTTTTACGATCGCTGAAAGAGTTTATACCCTTCATAACGCAAAAACTGTAGATTTTTTAGAAAACTATATTAAGGACAAAGGTCACAATCTCATTTGGCAAAAAAGATATATGTTTGAAATCGATAACATATTTGAGTTTCACGAGGAAAAGAAAAAAAATTTTGAGATTATTGGATATGGAATAGATATTAAGAGGGAATAACATGGTAAAAGAAGATGAAGAAATGGTTTTTCCAGGAGAAATCGTAGGAATGTCTGAAGAGTGGTTATCAGGTTCAGGTACTTATGAAGAAGAGGGTAAAATATACGCGGCACATTATGGAGTTGTGAAGTATAACGATGATGACCTTGAAGCGATAGTTGAACCACTGAACAAAATCACTGAGATTCAAGAAGGAGACATCGTATATGGGATGGTGGAAGCTAGAAAAAATTCGATGATCCTTCTGAGTCTTCACATGGTTGAAGGCGCTTCTAGAGGGATAAAAGAAGACAAAGAAGGCTCCATCCACATATCTAAAGTTTCAGATGATTATACTGAGGAGCTAAGTGATAAATACCTTGTTGGTGATATAGTCAGAGCTAAAGTCGTTCAGGCCGAACCAACTATTAGACTTTCTACTGTAGGCAAAGGTCTGGGAGTCGTTAAGGGATATTGTTCAGAATGCAGGAAAGATATGACGATCAAGAAAAATAAATTGTATTGCCCAGAATGCGAAATTTATGAGGATAGAAAGATATCTAAAGCATATGGAAAGATAAAACTAAAAAGTAAGAACAAATAGAAGGAGGTCACAACTTGGTCGATATCGAAAAGGCTCTTATGGCTATAGAAGAGAAGGAAAAGTGGGAGGAAAGAGAGAAAAAGGTTTTAGAGGAATTACAAGAGATCAAAGAGAAAAGGAAAAAACTGAAAAAGAAAAGGAAGAAATTGAAAAGTACGATATCGGACTATGAAGACAGTATTCGATCACAAAGAGGCGATGCACAAAGAAGTTCATTAGATGCACATATTGATCGTTCAGAGGGGATGAAGAGAGTTTAGGTGGAGTACCAATGGCTGAAAGGGATAGAATTAAAAATTTAAGAGATGAGCTGGTCAATCTAAGAAAAGAATATTGGGAGATCAGTGGTAGGATCAAGGAGTTAGAAGAACGGGAAAAAAGGTTGAAAGAAGAATTAGAAAGGATTAGAGAACATCTTTCTTATTATGAATCTTTAGTATCCGATATCAAGAAAGAGATGAAGACAAAAAAAGAGACGGACCTATTTGATGAGATTTGAAATTGTTAAGAACAGTGAAAGTTTAAATATGTAAAAAACGTTAGAGAGCATGTTATCTTGATATAAGTAACTTGATGGAGCGTGTTACCATAAAGGCTAGAAAAGAAGTTGAGGAGATTTTCGAGGAATATAGTGCGAAGACAGATATGGATGCTATAGCATTGACTTCAAAAAATGGGATTCCTATAGCTTCTTATCTCAAAAAAGAAGAAGAAGATGAAAGTTTTAGTACACTTTCTGCAACGATTTTAGGAGCGAGTGAAGTGATATTTTCAGCATTTGAAAAACAAAATCCCGATTTTATAATCGGAAATTCTGAAGATTCTGTTCTTTTAGTTAGAGAGGTAGGGGCCAATACTGTACTTTCTGTTCTTGGTGATTCTAGTAACAAAGAAGAAATGATAAAAGATATGGAAGAGATGGTGTCTGAGATCGATGTTCTTGAGAAAGCTTCAGAAATTAAGGAGGTTCTGGAAAAATGAAAAAAATAAAAAGCATACCTACGGAAATTAAAGAGTTCTTAGAAAAAGAAGGAGGTTCTTCAATATTTTTTGAAGGTGCTTCTGGTACTGGTAAGACAACATTAGCTCTTCAATTGATAGAAGAGATTGGTGATTTAGATAAAAGTTTTTATCTTTCTACAAGAGTTGGTGATGAAGCTCTATATAAACAGTTCCCATGGCTTGAAGAAAAAGAGATGCGTAACCAGGTGATGGACGCGAGTAAAGTGTTCCTTCAAACTATATATGAAGAAGAAGATGAGGACGAAGATCATATTCCACTAAAAGAACGCAAAAAGATCGAAGGTGCACAAGAGTTTTTGAGCAGTATTCGTGAAGAGGGTCCTCCTGAAGAGGTAGATAGAACTAGACTAGACCAATTGGAAAAAGACATACCGAGTTTAGAGAGGATTTACGACAGAATAGACAATATTCTTCCTGAACGTCCTTTATTAGTTCTCGATAGCATAGAAGGTATTACCCATAAATATGGGATAGACAAAGAGACGTTCGTTATGACCCTTCAAAAAGACTTAGTTGAAAATTCTAATACCAATCTGATAATGGTGTTGGAAAAAGCATCAGCACCCGAATTAGAATATCTAGCTGATGGTGTAGTTCAGCTAAAAAGAAGCCAACTTGAAGGTAGAGATGTAAGGGAGATAATGCTCAAAAAATTAAGAGCAATTGAGATAAGCCAACCTGGATATCTCATGTCACTCAAAGGCGGCCGTTTCAAATGTTTTGAACCCTATGAATTGGGTGCTTCCGGAGAAAATCAATGGGAATCAGTAGATGCACCTGAAGGAAAATATAGCACTGGCACTGAAGACCTCGATGCATTACTTGGAGGAGGCTTTAATGCAGGAAGCTATAATGTTTTTGAGGTACAAGAAAATGTTAGCAATGAGGAATTTTTCTCGGTTATCAGACCCCTTTTCTTAAATTTCTTAACTCAAGGAAGAGGAGTGATGTCAGTTCTTGAAGGTGGTACACATCCTGAAAATTTAAAAGATGACCTTACTCGTTTTGTGCCCGATGATCTATTTAATCGGAAATTTAGGATAGTAGATCATCTATCTACCAAAACTGACAAACCTTACAAGTTAGCTCTCGCAGGTAAGAGTCAGAGTCAATACCAGGAGATTCATCAGGAAACAATGAGGGAATTGAAGGGTAGTCCCGATGAAGGTATATTAGATTATACAGGTCTAGACACTTTAGAGTACATGCAAGGCGGTGAAATAGCTGTAAAGCGTCTTTTAAGTGGTGTCGCCAACACAAAAAATTCAGAAAATTTAGGAATAGGAATTCTCAAACCTGGACTAAATTTATCACAAGAAATAATGAACATGGCTGACAATTATTTTGTTCTTTTGAGCATCAATAAAACGCCGTGTATCTATGGGGTCAAACCGAAGACTGGCCTTTATGCGATAGCAACAGATACGGAGAAGGGTTCTCCTTACATCCAACTCAAACAGATAGTGTGATCAAAAACCGAATTTTCCTTTCAAGGGTACGAACCGAACCCCTCCCAAATTCTTTTCTTCTATTTTGTTTTCATCTATTTTTTTAGCTTTTACAAGTTTTTGGAAAAATTTGTTCCCAACCGGTATCAAAATTTTTCCTCCCAACTTTGATTGTTCGATCAAAGGAGATGGTATCTTTGGAGCTCCACAAGCTACTGAAATCCTGTCATATGGGGCCTTTTTTTCGTAACCTTCAGATCCGTCTCCTACTATGATCTTCACATTAGGACAATCTATTTCATTGATCCTTCTTTTTGCTTTATTTGCCAATGATTTAACATATTCTATTGAATATACTTCTCCCTTTTCCTTTACAATCTTGCCTATAACTGCCGCGTGATATCCCAATCCACCACCGATTTCTAACACTTTTTGACCCTTTTTCAGATCGAGTTTTTCTACCATCATAGCTACCATATGTGGTGCTGAAATGGTTTGTCCTTCTCCTATCGGTTGTGGTGAATCTATATAAGCTCGTTCCTTGATCTTATCGGGAACAAATACGTGCCGAGGAACCTCTCTCATGGCTTCTTCGACTGGTTTACTCTCTATGTATCCTCTCCTTATCAATCCATCTACCATCTCGTCTCGTTTTATCTTATAATCGTCGTCTTTTTCTATCATTTCCCATTAGGTTATTCTAGTCGAATGGTATAAATATTCTTCTTCATCTAATAGAGATGGTATCATGACAGATATACCTAAATCTCATCCACGATATCTTTCATTAAAGATGAGAGAGTTACTTGTGGAGGGAGTAAAGTCTGGGATAACATCTAAAGCAGGTCTTATCGCCCATGGTCGAGGAGAGATGTTTGATTACTTGATAGGGGAAGAGACGATAGAACCAGCTAAAATAGCTGAAAGAAAAGCTGTAGCTGAACTTCTCGAGGCCAAAAATCCAGTGATATCTATTAATGGTAATGTGGCTGCTCTCGTTCCAGAAGATATTGTTAAGCTAGGTAAGAGATTCGATGCAAAGTTAGAAGTTAATTTATTTCATAGGACGGACGAAAGGATAATAAAGATAAGTGATGAGTTGGAGAGTAATGGTGCGGAAGAAGTTTATGGTCTTGAACCTGATGCAAAAATACCTGGTCTAGATCATAAAAGAGCGTTATGTTCAGAGGAAGGCATATACACTGCCGATGTAGTTCTCGTACCTTTAGAAGATGGCGATAGAACTCAAGCTCTTAAGAAGATGGGTAAAACTGTGATCACCATCGATCTGAACCCCTTATCTAGAACATCTAAGGCTGCTGATGTGACCATAGTAGACAACATAGCTAGAGCAGTACCGAATATGACCGAATTTGATCCACTCCATCAGGACTTCGATAATAAAGAAAATTTGAGTAAAACTCTTAGATATATGTCCAACAGACTTAAAGAGCTAGGAGAAGAAATATAATAGGTAATAACACTAAAGTCATAGTCTGATAATATGAAAGATTTAGTCGACAAGGGCAAAAAAAGATTAGATTGGGCAAGAGAACACATGAGCGTCATCGATGAGGTTAAGAGAGAGATCAAGAAAAAAGGCTCATTGAAGGGAAAGAACATCTCTATGGCGCTGCATGTAGAAGCCAAAACAGGGATTTTAGCTCTTTCTCTTGAAGAGGCTGGTGCCAATGTGAGGATGGCTTCATGTAACCCATTGTCTACCGATGATTCAGTTGCTGAAGCACTACGGGTTGAATATGACATGGATGTATATGCAAAACGAGGTCAAACTGAGGAAGAGTATTATGAGAATCTCAATAATACGTTAGCTCATCAACCAGATGTAGTTATAGACGATGGTGGCGATCTGATCTCTTTGATCCATACAGAAAGAGAAGATTTGATTGAAGGGATTCATGGTGCTGCAGAGGAAACTACTACTGGCGTTGTAAGATTGAGAGCCATGGAAGAAGATGGAGTCTTACGCTTTCCTGTTATGTCTGTCAATGATGCTTTGATGAAACATCTCTTTGATAACAGATATGGTACGGGACAATCTACTATCGATGGTCTGATGAGCGCTACAAACTTGCAGTTGAGTGGAAAGAACTTTCTAGTTGGCGGTTACGGTTGGTGTGGCAGAGGGATAGCGATGAGAGCAAAGGGTATGGGGGCGAATGTCATGGTTTCAGAAGTTGACCCAGTTAAAGCGGTTGAAGCTAACATGGATGGTTTTGAAGTTCTACCTGCAAAAGAAGGCATTAAAAAGGCTGATTTTGTGGTAACTTCTACGGGATGCAAAGATGTGATCGCTGAAGAAGAGTTGAAGGATGCAAAAGATGGGTGTGTACTTTCTAATTCTGGGCATTTCAATAATGAAATCAATGTAGATAAATTGGAAGAGATGGCGGTCTCAGAGAGAGAAGTGAGAGGGGAAGTTTCAGAGTATGAGATGAGAGACGGAAGAAAACTTTATTTGATTTCAGATGGTAGACTTGTCAATCTTGCAGCAGGACAAGGACATCCTGCAGAGATAATGGATATGAGCTTCGCCCTACAGATGTTAGCCGCAGAATATGTGGTAAATAATGAGGATCTAGGAAATAAGGTTATAGATATTCCGAGGGAGATAGACGAAAAAGTAGCTAAACTAAAACTCAAAACAGAGGGAATAAAAATAGATGAGCTAAGTGAGGAACAGAGGAAGTATTTAGAAGGGTGGGAAGAAGGAACCTGATTCAATCGATCAAGGTAATATCTTCCGCTTTTACGCTCTGAACATTTTCTATATTCTCTAATTTTTCTTCTATTTCGTCTACGTTCCCACCTTCATCTGGTACAACGATCTTAGCTACTATCGCCTTAAGACCGAATGCTACTTTTTCCTCACTACATCCTTTAAAGGTTCCATGTTCTTCTACAATGTTTTTGATATCGTCTTTGATTCTATCCAAATCTGTGTCAGTTCCTTCTGGCATGATTTTGTAAACCATCATAACATTACCCATATTATGGCCCCCTGAATCCGCACTCTTGGCATTCGTAATTCTCTGCTTGATCCCTACATTTTTCGCATCTGCCTATATCAGTTTCACCACATTCGGGACATGGAAAGACAGTGTTCTTCAAATCTACCAATGTAATCCCACAGGAAGTACAGTTGTAATCTTCTTTCATGACTATCGGGCTTCTTAGAAAAGAAAGCCTATTTAACTCTTTTCTTATTTCGGGCTTCATCCCGAAAAGTTTTAATTAGATTTTTATCTAATTATAAATCGGATGG
>CAZRSB010000021.1:0-29436 GCA_964602715.1 uncultured Thermoplasmata archaeon
ACGAAATAATTAAGAATATATCCGGCGGACTTATCATAGATGGAAGACGCAACTTTGAGGAATAATTTCCTCGTCCTCACTCGGTCAAAGACACTCGTGATTATTTGTAATTGCGTTGCGTCATCCACAACTAGTCAAGGACACTAAAAAATCAAATAAAAGTCGTGTCCTTGACTATAAACAAGTGTGGAGTGATAGAAATAATTATCTATCCTAAGATTTACGGGCAGATTGGAGTTCGAATCTCCTCCTCAAAAATAGAGCAATATCGTAAAGGGTTACGAACCAATAGTAAAGTGGGCCGAGGCGGATTTGAACCGCCGAACTTCGCCTTTCTAACCGACTTGATATCGGTTGTAAGGGCGACGTCATGACCCCTAGACCACCGGCCCATTAAAAGCGAACCAGCAAACGCTAGGTGCTGGATATCTATCTCAAATCAATTTACTGAAAACGATAGGTTGTATTTTTATTTAACCCTTTTGCTTAGAATATAGCCTTCTAATCTCCGTCCAGTTCAAGCCACAAAAAGGTCTTTATAGTAGACATTAATAGTTCGATGGTGCAATGAAATGATGGAAATTCGCTTCCATGGAAGAGGTGGTCAGGGCTCTGTTGTAGCATCTGAATTATTAGCCCGCGCTGCCTTCGAGGAAGGAAAGGATGTACAGGCATTCCCGATGTTCGGTGTCGAACGTAGGGGGGCTCCGGTTACCGCCTTTACGAGGATAGATGAGAAAACAGTAAGAGATCATTCAAAAATACATGAACCTGATGTGGTCGTTGTTTTAGATACAGCTCTTTTAGAGGCTATAGACGTCACTGAAGGACTGAGTGATGATGGCGAGATCATATTGAATACGGCAAAGGACCCTAAAGATATGAAAATCGATACAAAAGCCGATGTTTTTACTGTCGATGCAAGTAAAGTCGCCGTTGATCATGGATTAGGATCAGAAGTCGCTCCAATAGTTAATACGGCCATCCTAGGCGCTGTTTGTAACGCTACTGGTATGGTGGAAAAAGAATCGATGATAAATGCCATTCGAGAGCATGCTCCTGCTAAAAACAAGGCAAATGCAGAAGCAGCAGAAGTGGCCTATGATGAACTGAAAGGGCCTTATCCCGGAGAGAAGTTAGAATCAACTGATAAAACGCTGCTCTCTGAACAAACAGAAATACCAAAATCGGAGGATCTTATCTGTGAGGATCCACAGGATCATACAGATATTCCAAGAATGCCAATAACCGATTGTAACTCAGAATACTTAAACAAAACTGGCAGTTGGAGGACAGTTAGGCCGATCGTTGATCTAGACACGTGTATTAGCTGTGGAGAATGTTGGAAATTCTGTCCCGACGTTGCGATATTTGTAGAAGATGAAGGGGCGGTTGTTGACTTTGACTTTTGTAAGGGTTGTGGGATCTGCGCTGATATCTGTCCTGTAGATGCCATAGATATGGAAAAGGAGGAAAAACATGTCTGAATATAAGATAGTTACTGGGAATTATTCGTCGGCGTATGGAGCTAGGTTAGCAGATGTAGATGTAGTATCGGCCTATCCAATAACGCCGCAAACTGAAATAGTCGAGAAGATATCCGAATTCGTGGCTGATGGTGAGATGGATAGTGAATTCGTGAAGGTAGAGAGTGAACATTCTGCGATGGCGGGATGCATAGCTGCTTCCGCGACAGGAGCAAGATCATACACCGCTACTTCGGCCCACGGTCTAGCTTTGATGCATGAGATGTTGATGTGGGCCGCTAGAGCCCGGTTGCCGATTGTGATGACCAACGTTAACAGAGCTATGGGTCCTCCTTGGAGCGTATGGGCTGATCATCTCGATACGATCGCTCAGAAGGGCAGCGGGATGATGCAGTTCTTCTGTGAGAACAATCAGGAAGTGTTAGACAGTGTGATCATGGCTTACAAAATATGTGAGGATGAAGATGTTATGCTACCTGGTATGATCGTAGAAGATGCATTCATATTGAGTCATACTAGGGAACCGGTAGAGATCTATGACAAGGAAAAAGTCGATGATTTCTTACCACCTTATGAGCCGGATCACAAGATCGATATAGAAGATCCAAAGGGATTTGGATCGATCGTGATGCCAGATTGGTACATGGATTTCGCTAAAAAGCTTGAAGAAGCGATGACTGAAGCTAAGGACAAAGTAAAAGAAGTCAATCAGGAATTTAAAGAAACCTTTGGTAGAGATCCTGGTGGTCTGATAGAAGAGTATAAAACAGATGACATAGACGTTTTGATGGTAACGATGGGATCCATCTCAGGTACTTCAAAGGATGTTATCGATGAACTTAGAGATGAGGGTCACAACATCGGTTTGGCGAGGTTGAGAACTTTTAGACCATTCCCCAAAGAAGAGATCAGAGAATTAGCTAAAGATGTCAACGTGATCGGTATATTAGATAGGTCCTACTCTTTCGGCGCAGTTGGAGATGCAGCAAGAGAGATAAAAGAAGCTCTTTATAGTTTACAGAATCCTCCAAAAGTCAAAAATTATATCGTAGGATTAGGCGGCAGAGATCTTATACCTGAGGTACTAGAAAAGATAATGGAAGATACGCTTAAACTTCAAGATGGTGAAGTTGATAAAGAGGTCGAATGGGTAGATCTTAGAATAAATAGAAATAAATGGAGGAGATAATTATGTCGGATATACCTGAAAAAGAATTGATGAATTCTGGTCATAATGCCTGTCCCGGATGTGGCGCTGCTCACGCTATGAGATATATGTTGAAAGCTTTGGGCAAAGATACTACAGTCAATATTCCTGCTTGTTGTTGGGCAGTCATACCTGGCGTTTATCCCTCGAGAAATCTAGAAGTCCCATTACTCTATACCGCTTTTGAGACCACTGGTGTTTCATCTTCTGGTATTAGAGCGGCTTTAGATGCTAAAGATATAGATGCAGATATCAACGTTGTCGGTTTTGCAGGTGACGGAGGAACAGCTGACATAGGTTTACAGGCGCTATCCGGCGCAGTAGAAAGGAACACTGATACCATCCAAGTTATGTATGACAATGAAGCTTACATGAACACTGGTATTCAAAGAAGTGGCGCGACGCCTGAAGGTGCTTGGACTACTACCACACCGGTGGGAACTCAAGGAGATTGGAAAAAGGGTACGAAAAAGGACATGATGGAGATATTAGAAAGTCACAACATACCATATGCAGCGACAGTTAACATAGCTTATCCAGAGTCGTTCATAGAAAAATTCAAAAAGGCCGCGGAAAAAGACGGTCCTAAATTCATCCATATCTATGCCCCATGTCCGACCGGTTGGAGGGCCAATCCAAACTCGACTATAGAGCTTGGCAGATTGGCTTTCAAATCTAGAGTCTTCCCGCTTTTCGAGATAGAAAATGGAGTTTACAACATATATAAAGAGCCAAAAGAAGAGAAGGTAGTCCCTGTCAAAGATTATCTGAAACCTCAGGGCAGATTTAGGCACTTACCGGAGAAAGAAGTAGAGAAGATTCAAAAGAACGTGGATAGATATTGGGAGATATTGAAGAAGAAAGAAAAATTCACTAAAGAAGAACTTTATGAGTAGAACGAGGTGTTATCAATGAAAGAGTTACTGGTCGATGATCCTGGTAAGGAGATGTTGTTACTTGGTAATGAAGCGATAGTAAGAGGTGCCTTGGAGGCAGGAGTTGGTCACGGCTCTACTTATCCTGGTACCCCTTCATCTGAGATAGGCAACACTTTTGAAAAGATAGCTAAGGACTACGGTATGTATTTTGAATACTCCGCTAATGAAAAGGTCGCACTGGAGACTGCAGCTGCTGCAGCTGCCTCTGGAGTCAGATCAATGGCTTGGATGAAACACGTAGGTGTGAATGTGGCTAGTGATGCTCTTATGACACTGATGTACGCTGGTGTAAGAGCTGGGATGGTTGTCGTCGCAGCCGGGGATCCATCGATGCATTCAAGCCAGAATGAGCAGGATAACCGCTTTTATTCTTTACTAGGACATATTCCAATGCTTGAACCGACAACCCCTAATGAAGCCAAAGAGATGGTTAAAGAAGCCTTTGAAATATCGGAAGAACTCGAACTTCCTGTTCTGGTCAGGACTACAACAAGAGTGAATCATGCGAGAGGGATTGTTAACTTTGATGATATCAGTGATCCGGCTGAAAGAGGTCATTTTGAAAAAGATCCGGCAAGATATGTTGCAGCCCCTCAAAACTCAGTAAGAAATCATCCTAAACTTCTTGAGAAGTTGGACCAAGCTGCGGATATATCAGAAGATTTTGGATATACAAAAGTGTTCGAAGAAGAAGATCCTGAGCTCCATGTGATCTCTTCAGGAGCTGGATTCAATTATATTCAAGAAGTAAAAGAGGAATTCGATCTTCCTATAACAATATTTAAGGCAGTGATGACTAATCCATTACCTACCGAAAAGTTGAAGGAATTTTTAAAGAACGCTGAACGAGTTTTGATCGTTGAAGAACTCGAACCATTCCTTGAAGAAAAGATTAAGGCATTGGCAAAAGAGGTAAACCCAGAACTTAAAATATACGGCAAAGAAAGTGGTCATTTCAGTAGAATTTACGAATACAATCCTGATAGGGTCAAGGAAGCTTTATCGGATCTTCTTGACTTTGAAGATGATACAGAAAGTTTAAGACCGAAGGAATTTGAACTCCCATCTAGACCTCCATCATTATGTCCTGGGTGTCCTCATAGAGCAACTTATTATGCAGTTAATAAAGCCCTAGGTGGTGAAGAAGCAGTATTTTCTAGTGATATAGGTTGTTATACACTAGGAGTACAGGACCCTTTGAACACAACTGATTTTCTCCTATGCATGGGTTCAAGTGTAGGAGCGGCCGGTGGGTTTTCAAAGAATACAGATCAACAGGTTTTTGCATTCTTAGGTGATTCGACTTTTTTCCATTCTGGAATTTCCGGTTTGGTGAGCGGTGTTTATAATCAACATGACTTCGTGTATGTTATATTAGATAACAGGACAACAGCTATGACTGGGCATCAGCCTCATCCGGGTACCGGTAAAACTGGGATGGGCGATGAGGTACCGATGCTTTCAATAGAGGATATCGCCGAAGGCGCAGGAGTTGAATTCGTAGAGACCGTCGATCCTTACAACATCGAGGAAACAATAGATGTATTTGAAAGGGCGATCGATCACGATGGAATCTCTGTTGTGATACCTAAACATCCCTGTGCGTTGGTCGAACAAAGACATGTAGATTGGGATCCATATCAAGTGGATCAGGAAGAGTGTAAACAGTGCCACGTTTGCACAAATCAATTCGGCTGCATAGCTTTGGTTCGAGAAGGAGACAAGGTTATGATCAATGAAACCCTCTGTGTAGGCTGTGGACAGTGCGCTCAAGCATGTCCTTTCGATGCTATAAAACAAGGAGGCGATGAATGATGGATCAATTCAACTTAGAGATAGTAGGAGTAGGTGGACAGGGCATCTTGACATCAGCTCAAGTTTTAGGTGCAGCGGCGTTAGAGAAAGGTTTAGATGTTTACATGAGTGAAGTACACGGTATGGCTCAAAGAGGAGGAGTCGTCGTAACGACAGTAAAACTGGGAGAAGAGGTCAATAGTCCGTTGATCGGAAAAGGAGATGCTGATGTAATACTTGGTTTTGAACCAGTAGAAACTTACAGAGCTGTCGAGCAAGCATCTAAGAAAACCTGGATCGTAACAAATACTGAACCTATAGTTCCCTTTACAGTGAGTGTTGGAGATGAAGAATATCCGGATATTCAAGAAGACATATTACCTGAATTAGAAAAAGAAACTGATAGATTGATTGCACTAGATGCAGAAGAACTAGCTTTGGAGGCCGGGGCTGCTATAACTCAAAATATAGTTTTGCTTGGTGGTTTAACAGCCACTGGAGTGATGCCCCTTTCTAAAAATGAGATGATCCAGGCAATAGAAAAGAATGTTCCAGAAAAATTCGTTGATATCAACCTTAAAGCTTTTGAGTTGGGTTATGAAAATACCAAAGAAACAATAAACAAAAAGTAAAAAATCAAAAACTCTTTCTTTCTTTTCCTACTATTATCACAGTTATATCGTTAACGTTAGTTTTACTTCTAAAATCTAGATTGTCACCTAATGATTCAAAAAAGGTTTGAGAGTCATGCGTATCTAGATATTTCTTAGGATCTAATTTAGATTTTTTTACAGATGATATATCTGCTATAGCTCCTGATTTTTCCATCCCATCGATCCCATCTGAATCTGCACTAGCAATCACAATATTTTCTCTTTTCTGTAACTCAATTGCCGCACTCAATACAAGCTCTCTATTTGGACCTCCTTTTCCTGGTTCATCTGATTCAATTTTGACAGTCGTCTCTCCACCTAAAATGAGAGAAACTGGAGGTTCAACTGGATTTCCTGTGTCCTGAACTTCTTTTGCTATCCCACTGAGAAGTTTAGCTATGACTTTAGCTTCACCCTTCGATTGAGAAGTGAGCACCAAAGAATTAAGTTTACTATTTTCCTTTAAAAATTTTTTAGCACCTTGCAAGGCCATCATATTGTTTCCTATCACAAAATTTTTGGTCTCTAATTTTTTTGGTGTTTCATCGACTTCACCCTTTAAACCATCTTCTATCCTATTTCTTATATTTTGGGAGATGTCTACCCAAAGACTCAATTTTTCAAGTGTTTTTTTTGCGTCCCGGTAAGTTGAATTATCTGGATATGTAGGTCCAGAAGCTATCACACTCATGTCGTCCCCTACCACGTCAGAAATGATCAAAGATACAATATCTCCTTTTTCAGAACAGAGCTTACCCAACCTTCCGCCCTTAACTTTTGATACGTGTTTTCTAATGGTGTTGATCTGGTGAATATTAGCACCGGAATTGACCAATAGCTTATTCAGTTCGTTCAGATCGGTTAAGGTTATACCTTCAGCAGGATTTGTTAAAAGTGCAGAACCTCCTCCTGATATGAGGAATATAAATAAAGCATTTTTCTTTTTCTCTATGATAGAGAGTAATTTTTCACTTGCCTTCAGATTTTCCTTTTTGGGATATGGATGCGATGCTTCCCTAACTTCGACAGGACATCTATTCTTCAAATCAGCGTCAGCAGAGGTGGTTATAACTAGACCATCATCTGGATCTAGATCTTTGCATCCAACTGCCATTGCCACGGAAGCTTTTCCGATACCTATTAAAACAATTTCATCGTAATCATCACGGTCTAATGTCAAATCAGATATTTCGATTTTCTTGTTTTCAATAACCTTTAGATTGTTTTTCGTCAGTTCTTCAGCGTCTGTGTTATGGATCCCTTCAAGGATCATCTTTTTTGCCAGTTCTCTCATTTTTTTGATTTCCATGAATTCAAAAGGAGATATTAAATATAAAAAGGAAACGGAATCGTATTTTGTTCTCAAATCCGAAATATCAAATAAGCTTTATTGGATTTAGATAAACTCTTGTTTTACCTATTTTTCCGAAGAAATAGACTGTACCTTTATGGAAATATTTTTCATTTTAAAATTATTTTAATAATGATTATCAATTGAAAACCTCTTTTGGGTCGAGTATGCCCACAATAATTATCTAAGTGACCAAGAAGACACCTTCGCAGGAATTATAGTTCTCTTCATCACTGCGGATAGGTGGGTGATGAATCGGTCTTTAAAGGAAAATATTAAACAACTATTTGGCACCTTCATCCTAGATATATATTATACCTTTATATATTTTTCAACAGTGTAAAGATTGACGATTAAGCAGGTCTGACTGGATCATGCCCTTCTTTCATCTCTCTCACATAAGGCATCAATCGTCTTTTCATATACCTTCGTAACATATGAAAACCATACTTTTTGAAAATACTGATATCCTGCATATTACTGACGTCGTCTATCAACTTAGGTGTCATTTCAAAGTCCTTTTCTATACATTTGGCAAGTAACTGCCAGTGTTCTGGTTTCATATCTTCTCTGGTAAAGAATTCCTTGTCTTCCGAAAGCCCGAGAGGCACGAACATCAAAGGAACGATAAAGAAATCTTTATCATATAAATCGTCGATCAATTCGATGGTCTTCATCACATCATCTCCTGTTTCACCAGGAAGACCCATGATCACGGTAACGCACGGGATCCAATCATTCTCATCTAGTATTTCGAATGCCTGTCTAACCACTGAAGGCCACTCTTCTGACTTGAATGGTCTCGATTTACCTTTCAGATGTTTTTCTGCTAATTTTGGAGACCCAGTTTCTAGACCTGTTTGAGCTGAAAACCATGGTAATTTATCGTTCCCAATTCCTAGAAGTTGAGATACATCTTTTATCATCTCTGGGTCCGAAGCAACTGAGGCAAGAGCAAAATGGCTGAAAACGATCTTATCTGTATGTTGTTTCAAGCTATTCAATAATTTCATCAGCTTTTCCGGTTCAGGTCTCAAGTTTTGACTCCCATATCTTAAAACATCCTCTGCATGTAGAATAGTTTTATCCATTCCTGCCTCTACATTTAATTTGACCTCTTCCAAGATATCTGAAATAGGTCTATGTCTTAAATTCAGTAAAGTAGGATTGCAAAAATCACAACCTCTACCACATCCTCTACTGATCTCTACGAGACCGTTTATGGTAGGCTTCTTTATCTTTGGTATATCCTCTATATCAACAACTTCTCCTCTCACCATTTTAGGGAGTTTGTCTCCATTTACGGCTTTACGAAATAAATCCGGAGCGACTTTTTCTCCCTCGCCTATTACTATACTATCTACGTTGTGTAATCTCATTATCCTGTTGTCGTTCAGTTGCCATGTTCCTGGCCCACCCACTATTATATCTACATTATACTTTTTGACATATTTATTATTGACTAGTTTTTTAAAATAATGAGAACTGTAAGGCTCCCCATGTACGAAGGAAGAGAAAGTTGTCGATGCAGGGCCTAGACCTAATGGATCATGTGTGGTTATACCTAGGGCTTTGGTTTTAGGCCCTATCAATTTATCTAGATGGTCTGGATGTCCTACTATCACGTCTTCTTCGCTGAACCCGTTGTTCAGAAGAGCTGCCTCTATCTTCCTGCTTCCGCAATGTCCATATTTCATTTCTCCATCTAAATGAGGTAGGGGTGGAGCGAATAAAGAAGAATAAAGAAAATCAGGTAAGATCTTTGGAAAAGTCGCACCAAAACCTATGAATTCACTACCATTATAATCAGAGGCTAAAGTTCTATCAGTGCTTAGCACAATGGGATACCCCGTTTTTTCTCCCTTATCTGAAGATAACAGATCTAACATTTTATTTCCTCCCAAGATATCAAGTAACAAATCTGATGGCAAGATAAGGTCTAGGATATGTGATTTGTTTTGATTTACCTAAATTAACTAAGAGACTCCTCCTATTTAAATTCTGTTTTTTATCTGAAAATGGTATTTTTTTAAAATTGGATTTTTATTTCACTTTCAAGTTTTATAGAAGGTGGTAACAACGTAATATATAATAAGGAGAAAGAATTGATATAGAAGTAGAATAAAAAAATCTGAAAAATTGGTGGTTTTCAAGATGAGAAAAAATCTTTCTGAAGAGGATTCGATACACAAACTTCATCAGATCGTCCATAAAAAGTTGATAAGCTTTATCAGATGTGAGTTGAAACCTTACGATTTCAATAGAGGTGAATTTCCACTACTTTTCAAGCTCATCAAAAAAGGTGACGGTATCACACAAAAGGAGATATGTAAAAGAGTCCATATTTCAAAGGGGACCACATCGAAGATCATCCATAGTCTAGTAGAAAAGGGATATCTAGAGAAAGAAAAAGACCAGGAAGATAAACGGGTCTCTAGGATATACCTGACGGAAAAAAAAGATGAGATCGAAGATCTTATCAAAGAATTAGATGAAAAGGCTGAACAAAAGATGCTCAAAGGATTTGACGAGGAAGAAAAAGAAAGATTAAGAAACTACTTAGAAAGAATATTAAAGAATTTAGAAGAGGATAAAAATGAATAATAAACCAAAAAAACTATTTCCACAGAGGGTTTACAAATGTACGCTCTTCTAGTAGATCTAGTTTTTTTATTCCTTTCTTTGTACGTTGTAAATCAAGACGTGACAAAGAATAATTACAGCAGAAAAGTTTTCTGGATCTGGATAATATCTACTACCTTGGCTTATTTTCTGCTTTGGATATATGGTGTCGTTGCCGTTTTGATCATTTATCTAATTTGGAGCAAATTATATGGGAAAAAGAAGGTACAAGAAGAATCTGATCAATATATGTCCATTGGGATGAAGGAGATCGATAATGATATATGATCATACTAAATATGGGGTTCTGGTAAAGTGAGTGATATTCTGTTTTTATTACTAGATTTTATCGTTATCTTTTTCGCAGCTTACGTTATAAATAAAGATATATCTTCTAGGAATTTAGATGAAAAAATTTTTTTCCTATGGATGATAGGACTCGTTATAGGGTATTTCTTTCAGGGCATGTTAGGAGTCTTATTTGTGTTCATAGCTTACCTTATCTGGAGTTGGCTGTTCAATCCCGGAAAAAGAGAAAAGACTCCGGACATAGAAGAATCCGATATGGAGTCGACGACTTAATCACATTGTACTGATTCAAGGATTCCTCTGTAGGTCTATAACATCAGATACTTTGTCCCACTCTTTTTGCTCATTTCTTACAGTTTGATATAGCTCTAATAATTTGTTCACGGAGTCTTTATGATAATCGACTCTCAGATCATGTGTCAATTTAGGTTCGGAAGGATGATAAACTTTTAGGGCGGCACTTCGCGCTCTTTCAGATCTTTTATCACCACCAGCTTTCTCCCCTGTAAGTAATGTTTCCAACAACTTCTCCTCGATTCTTTTTTCCTCTGTCAAGTCTTCAAATGTCGAGGCCATCTTCTTCACAACTTTCTCCCCTTCGAGCATATTTCCAGCTATAGTGTAGTTCTTACCTTCCTGGCTTCCTGTCCATCCAATACAGTCCTTACCAGAGAAAATGAATTTATTTCCCCAAATATCAACCCCATGTACTTGCCTTACTGATCTCTTTTCATCGTGGGTTAGAAGAGTTTTAAAAGCTTCTTCTACATCTACGCCTTCATCCATCAATCTAGCTGCCTTAACACCTAGAGGGACATTAACCAAGGATTGTGTACAAACTGTCCCGTTTTTTGATAGAAAAGGAGCTATCGAACCAACAGTTGGAGCTTTAGTGGCTATTGCCGCACCGTGAACTTTACCATCCCTGACACAGATAGAGTAAGTCATGCTTTAACCGAATATTCATAATTCTCTTTCTATCTTCCCTCTAGCAGCATTAATAACTACTATTCCCTCAGTGCCTTCAACAGCCCACATTGGAACATTGACTATACCTTTATAATCCAGCCTTATATCGTCTTCTGAAGGACCTTCTTGGATCTTTTCGACTATTGTAGCACTCTCTTCTTCCCATCGCTTTTCTTTCTGTTCTGAAAATTCTTCTTTTACCGCTTTCAAGGCTTTTTTTTCACTCTCTTCTTCCGGGATATTAGGTTCTAGTTTTACATGAGATTTTTTTAGCTCTGAAATTATCTCAAATGATCCTTCCCAAAAGTTGCTTTCGCCTGATACAGCATTAAAATATAATTTTCCCTTCAACTCTTCATCCCCAACTACCTTGAACTTAAAAAGGTAATGTGGAACAAGTTCCAATCTGTATTTAAAGCCTCCTACAAGCTTTTCACCAAGTTCTGAAACCTCATCGAAATCTATGATTGGTTTCAATATACCTTCCTTGATATCGTGTTCGATATCTATCTCAAAATCTTTTTCCGGACCTTTTATACCCTCTTCTCCTTCTGCGATACCTTCTAAAGTAGATTTTTCAAGAACCATCTCCCCAAATTTTTGTATTAGTTCTTTTCTATCCCATCTGATAGTATCTTCTGGTATGGCATCTTCCATATTGGGAGGAATATCTTCTGTCGTGATGAGAACCCGTTTACCTGATGATTCTTCTAATTTTAAAAGATCATCTTCGTGTATAACGGGACCTGCTATTATCAAGCTATATTGTTCATCCTCTTTTTTAACTACAGTCTTTCCTTTTTGACTTTCCATTATCTCATATTCGTCGTATTCGAGATATTCCTCCAGCAGTCGATAAAAATCCTTCAACGTAATCCCTCTAAATTTTTCCTAGTTTCGTCTGTTATAGATTCTAAGAAACTTCTTCCATTTAAACTTAATTATTTAAAAAATCATTTTTCAAAGGTATATTGTGCCATCTCACGGTTAGCAGCCGAAAAAGCGCTTGTTTCGTTCACTGCTATGAGACCGATGGTATGTTTTTCAGGGAATTCTTCAACCGCGATCTCACAGGCTTTTTCTATACCATGGTGTGATATTAGGTCATGACATCTTTTCGATGAAAGTCTTGTCGTTATTTCCTCTCCTTTACCTGTTGCGACCACAGCCCCATTTTCTCCAACGAAAAAACCACTACCTATCAGTGGACTATCGCCGACTCTACCTCTGACTGAATAGCTAGTTCCTCCAGTTGATACCGCCGCGGCGGTCTGACCATTTTCAAAAGCAACACACCCTACGGTGCCGCCTTGCATCTCATCGTAAAATCTTCGATAATCTTCGAGTGATTCATCCTCTTTTAGCTTTTTCCTCATGTCTTCTAATTCCGATATCCTATCATCGGTTTTTAAATCTCTAGACTCTAATCCTCTTTTTTTAGCTATCTCCGTCGCTGAATCTCCTGCAAGCAGGAGATAAGGAGAATCATGAATAATCTCAGCTAAACGTATAGGATTTTGTACTTCCTCTACAGCCGCTACAGCACCTATACTATTCTCAGATTGTACGGCGGCATCCATCTGCACTGAGCCGTCTAACCTGAGTCTTGAACCTTTTCCAGCATTAAATATCGGATCGTTTTCCAGTTCTTCAACAACAGCGATAACTGCTTCAAAAGCACTCATCCCTTCTTTGTATCCCTTTTCTATGGCCTTTTTAACTTTATCGTCATTTTCGCGTGGATTTCCCACGCCACCATGGGCTATAAGATGCATAGTGTTCGATAATTCGTAGGGTTTAATCATTGTTTTGGAAGTTTATTAACAAAATTTCCCATCCTATCTTAAATTTACAGGAGCCCAAAGAGTTTATATCACAGGTAAAATAAGATGATATTGCCATGCATGAACTATCTGTGATGACCCAATTGGTCTCATCCTTACTGGATGAATTGGATGATAAGGATATCAAAAATGTTAGTGAAGTCGATATAGAAATAGGTGAATTAACTTTCCTGGGCGATGAGCAGCTCAAATTTGCGTATGAAACATTAAGCAAAGAAACTATTTTAGAAGGATCTGAGCTCAATATAAGAAAGCTATCGTCCAAAATCAACTGTGAAAATTGCGGATATGAAGGAGGAGTGAATTACTCCGATGATCCTGCTTTTCACTATGAAGTTCCGGTCATAAGCTGTCCCGAATGTGATTCTAAACCAACTATAGTTCAGGGTAAAGAGACCAAAATAGTCAGTGTAAGAGTTAAGGAGGAATAAGATGAGACCAGATATAGATCAGTTCAAATTCCGGGATGAAGGAAAAGCTAAAAAGATATTGAATGAAATAGAAAAGAGTGACCAGGATCTGAAGTTGATGCATGTATGTGGGACTCACCAGGATACGCTGGTAAGACATGGACTTGAACCTTTGTTAGAAGAAGTTGGTGTGGAAATAGTACAGGGTCCTGGTTGTCCTGTTTGTGTAACCACACAAAAGGAGATAGAAGAGATGATCAAATTGGCCCAAGAAGGTAAAAAAATAGCTGTTTTTGGTGATATGATAAACGTTCCAGGTGTAGATAAGACTCTAGCTGAAACTAGAAGCGAAGGAGGAGATATAGAGGTGGTATACAGTGTTGATGATGCTGTAAAAATATCCAAAAACTGCAAAAAAGATGTGATATTCGTCTCTGTAGGATTCGAAACTACTGTTCCAACCACTGCGAATGTGATCGCTAAAAAACCACCCCATAATTTCTACATACTGACCTGCAATAGAGTCATTCCTCCAGCACTAAGGGCTATACTGGATATGGGTGAAGTAGATCTTAACGGTCTAATCGAGCCTGGTCATGTCAGCACCATAATAGGAACCAAACCTTATGAACCCATATCCGATAATTACTCTATTCCTCAGGTGATCGCAGGATTTGAACCACTAGATATATTGATGTCCATACTGATGTTATTAAGACAAGTGGAGGAAGGAAGAAGTGAGGTTGAAAATGAATACGGTAGGGTAGTCAAGGAAGAGGGAAATAAGAAGGCCCTTGACCTGATCGAAGAAGTCTTTGAAAAAAAAGATACTAAGTGGAGAGGTTTTCCAGAGATACCCGAATCAGCTCTCTCACTAAAAAAGGAGTTTGACGACTATTCTGCTAGAAAGAATTTTTCATATATACTAAAAGATATACAAAATAAACAATTCGAAGAACCTGAGGGATGCCTCTGTGGAGGCGTTTTGAGAGGGGTGATCAAATCGAGTGAATGCGAGCTGTTTGGAGATGAATGCATACCCTCTAATCCGGTAGGACCATGTATGGTAAGTCAGGAAGGAGCATGTAATATTGAATATAGATATGCATCTAAGTGAAGGCGTGAACAGATGAAGAAAGGAGTTTTGAAAAAAGGAAATAAAGTCATACTTAGAGATGCGTGTTCATCTGATATTAGCTTTTATAAAAAATGGATGCAAAAGGGAGAGTGGAAAGAGTTCGATGCCCCTTGGGAAAATTTTTTAGATAGATCAGAAAAAGAGCTATCATATCATTACTAGCTTTGACCCCAATAGGATGGGTCAATCGTTATTCTGAAAGAGATCAACATTCAGTATTTTTGTCAGGTATAGATATATGCGAAGACGAGTATTTAAAAGAAGGATTAGGCAGCGAAGCACTATCTCTTTGGATCGATTATCTTTTTTTAGAGCTCAGATATACATAAGATCGGATTGCATACATATTCGTTTAGTAGTAGGATGAAAAATGTAGTCGAGAAGTTAGGTTTTAAAAAGGAGGGGATCGATAGGGAGTTGATCGTATGGAAAGGTGATTGGATCGATCGTTTCAGGTACGGGCTCTTTCGAAATGAATGGAACGAGAAAGGCGATGATGACTTACGATAATTTTTTATTGGATAAAGTTGAATGGTCTCATGATTCATGACAGAAAACATTGATGAGAAGATCGAAAAGATCGAGCAGGAGATACGGGAGACTCCCTATAACAAATCGACAGAGCAGCATATAGGCCGTCTCAAAGCCAAGATAGCCAAATTAAAAGAGAAAAAAGAAAAAATTGATAAAGGCACCTCCGAAGGTGGAGGTGGCTATGACATAAGAAAAGAAGGGGATGCAACGGTTGCTCTAGTAGGACTTCCTAGTGTTGGAAAAAGTACGCTCCTTAATAAGTTGACCAATGCGGAAAGTGAGGTGGCGGATTATCATTTTACAACCCTAGATGTGATACCAGGTATAATGGAACATAATGGAGCTGAAATACAACTTTTAGACCTACCTGGGTTGGTTGAGGGAGCAGCTAAAGGTAAAGGGAGAGGGAGAGAAATATTGTCGGTGATAAGGAATGTAGACCTTATTATGATAATAGGAGACATCTATAGAAGTAACATATCTAAAATAGTAGATGAACTACGTTCACATGGGATCAGGTTGAATCAAAAACCCCCTGACATCAAGATAAGAGAAAAGGACAAAGACGGGATCAAGATAAATACTACAGTTGAACTTAAAGATATACGGAAAAAAACTGTCATGGAGATTCTGAGAGAGTTTGGATATGTTAATGCTGATGTGGTGATAAGAAGCGATATAAATGATCAAGACTTAGTGGATTATTTGAGCAGGAATAGAGTTTACCTCCCAGCTTTTCCAATAATAAATAAGGTCGATCTCATAGGTATCAAAGAAAGGGAAAAATTAAGGGAAAAATTGGAAGAAAGCGATCCGTTATTAATCTCTGCAGCTGAAGGCGATGGTATAGAACAGGTTAAGCAAAGGATCTTTGATGAGCTGGACTTTATCCGAGTGTTTTTGAGACCTCAAGGAGAAAAAGCCGACGATGAACCCATGGTGGTCAAAAAGGGAAGTACAGTAAAGGATATCTGTAAAAAACTGCACAGTGACTTTATAGAAAAATTCAGATACGCTAGGATATGGGGTGAAAGTGCTAAGTTTCCGAAACAAAGAGTAGGTCTTGACCACGAACTAGTAGAGGAAGATACTGTGAGGATCATAACCGAATAAGTTAAATCCTACTTGTTTTCATACACCTTAAACGATGAGAGAGATAATATCAAAAGCGATGAGTTCTGGGTTGGATTTCTCACAAAAAGGCGTTTTGAAATCCTTTCTATACAAGATGGATATTGATGAAGAAACCTATGATAGAGTTTATGTAGCGATAAAAAATAATTCTTTAGAAGATGCTGTTGCTAGAACTGATTATGAAAAGAGAATAGTCTTATTACCCCAATGTTTGAGGGATTCTGCAAATTGTGAAGCAGAATTGGATGAAGATGGTTATGAATGCAAGTTGTGTGGTAGGTGTGATATCGCTGAAATAAAAGAATTATCCGATGAACTAGGATATGATGGTTTATTCGTTCTTCCTGGGTCTAGCATGGCAAAAAATATTATAAAGAAAAAAAGTCCAGAAGCTATAATCGCGGTAGCCTGTAATCCCGAGTTAGTTGAAGGATTTGAACTCACACACATTTACAGTATTCCTGTTCAAGCCGTACCTCTTTCAAGAGAGGGATGTATAGATACCTCTGTTCCCCTAAATGAAGTTCAGAAAAAGCTTCATCTAAGTAAGGAATGATATGGATAAGATGATCTCAGAAACCCCTATATTTTGTATCGTAGGAGAATCGAACACGGGTAAAACTAGTCTTGTCTGTGATCTCATTGAAGGATTGGATGAGAGGGGATATGAGGTCGGAAGTATAAAGCACACTAGAGGAGACTTTTCGATAGATTCCGAAGGTAAAGATACATGGCATCATGCAGAAGCGGGTTCTAAATTGGTTGGATTTTCTGCTAAAAATGAAACTGATTTTATTTTTAAAGAAAGATTAGAAGTCGAAAGTCTTGTTTCTAAGATGGAAAGATTAGGAAACTTTGATGTTATACTGATCGAGGGTATGAAGGGAGAAGAATTTCCTAAGATAGCGACGGAAGGTTATCAAGGTGAAGATGTATCAATCAGATATGAAGATAATTTTGAAGAGATAATCGATCATATTGAGGAAATCATAAATATCGAACATATCTTAGATCAGCTACCTGAAACGGATTGTAAAAAGTGCGGATATGACTCGTGTGAAGGATTAGCAAAAAGTATTTACAGAGAAAAGAGCAGCTTGGACGATTGTGGATTTAAAAGAGGAAAAGTAAGATTGAAGATCAATGGAGATGAGGTGGAACTGAGTAGATTTCCATCAAAATTTATGGAAAAAACAGTAAGAGGCATGGTAAATTCGTTGAAAGGTGTAGATGAGAAAGAAAATAAAAATATCGAAATAAAGATTAAAGAGGATCGATAAAGATGGAAGTAATAGGTGCAGAATCTGAAGAACCGGTTGATTCGAGTGAGATTCTTGATCTGATAAACGATTATAAAGATAAAAACAATGTGTTCATACAGGTCTTTAACCCTTCCTTAGTTGTTGGCAAAGAGCACTTGATATGGGCTTATAATAAAGCGAAGAAAACTTTTGAAAATGAAAATAATAGAGCCTCTGATATAGGAATTGAAACATTACTCTGGGCTTCTGCTGAGTGGCAGATAAAAAATGCTCTCAAAAAGATGGGTATTCAGGGAAAAATAAAAAAAATAGCTATGATAACCGACGCTGACATAAATGATCTTTTAGATCATTTAGATTTCAACAGAAATGATGATATATTGATGACGAGTGAAAAAAAACTAAAAGAATTTGGCATAGAATATGATGATGTTGCTCCAGTTGAGCGTCCAGAAGATCTCATATTTGAAAAGATGGCTACCTCTATCTTATGAATATATAAAAAGAAAAGGTTTTAGGTTTTTCAGTCTTCTACCTTTTTGAATCTTTCTTCTAATTCGTTCATCACATCTGGTAGAGTAGTATATTCCATCTCTTCTAATGGTAATCTATGAGGCTCGAAAGGACCATGTCTTCTCATGTAATCGGCAACATTAGCAGACTTCTCTCGTACAGGATCAAAGGCTGGATCATCAAATAAATCTAGAGGTTCACCGAATTTTGCATTTTTAAGCTGTGTTCCTAAAGACATCACCCTGGGTGGACCATCAAATCTGGTGCACTGTGAATCTTTTTCTGATACAGGCATAATGGGACCGTTATGGCTGCCTCTCATCCATCCTGATACCAGATATGGATGGGCGAATGGCTCTAATACTTCGCCAAGAGCTGGAAGGCCTGATTGAGCTCTAACTATAGCCACTGGATCGTCCTTACCAACATATTCGCCAGCGACCTGATATAATTTTTCGGTACTCACGGCAGCTACCGGTTCGTCAGTGGGTAATTTGCTCTCTTCTTTTGGATACACTTTCTTTATAACGAACCTTCCCTTAGCTCCTAAAAGCGCGAGTATGTCGTAGATCTCTTCGGGAGTCTCCATCATTATCTTTCTGTCTTTTTTGATGTCCCATATTTCAAATCTAAAACCAACATGTAGTGAAGGATCTATAACCAATCCTGCGGTATTGAAAGGATCAGCGAACATCTTAAATATTGGATAATTGAAAGCACCGGGTTCAGTTTTATCCATGAGAAAAGTTACTATAGGTTCTGCCTTTCTTTCCGTAAATTCCATTTCAGCGATGCCTGGTCCTAGACCCTTTATGTTACCTGAAAAAGCATCAGAAAGGATATCTTGGCCTGCTCCATAAAGACCTAACTCCTCAGCTTTTTCTGTAGCCTTTTGGAAGGTATCCCAAGCTAGTGAATGAATCTTTTCTGAATCCTCACCCTCTCTATGTGTCATCAACAGCTCTAAATCATCTCCACAGTGAGTCACATAATAATCTTCTAGTACATCAGAATCAGATAATTCACTCTCTGCCACATCGATCAGTTCGTCATGTACTCTAGCGTGGCCTGGATAACCACCTACATCTGCTTTTATGATGCTAAACGTTACTTTTCCCATTCATTACACCTCATTTAGCCCTATAATGAAGCTTAATAAAAGATTATCGCTTCTTCGATTCCTAATGTAGTTAACTATCTAAAAAAACTTTTAATTGAGATTCACTTTATATCTATACATGTCTTCGAATTTCATCGAAGATTTCTCGTTTGGTAAAATAGTGATAGATGGTGAACGTTATACGGATGATATAATATTGATCGATAAGGAGATCAGATCTGGGTGGTGGAGAAATAGGGCCCATACTGTTTCAAAAAATGACCTAGCACCTGTGATAGATTTTGAACCAGAATTACTTATAATCGGTACAGGAAGCTCCGGAAGAATGGACGTCCCTACTTCTCTTTACGGAGAGCTTAAATTTAAGATAGAATCCTACCCAACGAATAAAGCTTGTAAAAGGTATAACGAATTGATAAAAAAAGAAATGAAATTAGCAGGAGCATTTCACCTAACTTGTTGAGGTGGAAAGGTGATAGATGATACGAGTTTTGGAGAAGTGACTATAGAAGGAAAAACATACGATCATGATATAGTCATATTTCCTAACAAGATAATCCGCAGAAAGAAATGGATAACAAAAGAGAAGCATGGTACAAGTCATATGTTTACCAAAAACGAGATGGAAAAGTATCTCGATCAAACCGATCGATCGATAAAAAAAGTGATCGTAGGAACAGGGCAGTATGGTAAATTGGGACTGCTGCCTGAAACGAAGTCTTATCTTCAAGAAAAAGATATAGATTTTGATGAGAAGAAAACTGAAGATCTGGTTGGAAAAAATATCGATCAGGATTCTACGCTGTTAATACTTCATGTCACTTGTTAGGTCTTAGAAAAACTCAGATCATGCCCTTTTCCTTCACTCCTTTTTCCACTTCATCTAGGAATTTTTCGGTGCCACGCGGTCTTTCGGTGAACAAGCTTACTGACACGAATATCGTCAGAGTCAACAAAAGCCCCCAGAATGAAGGCCACCATCCTAGAGGGTAATACTCGGTTATGTAGAGGAACGAAGTTATCACTCCACCTACGATCATGCTTGATAGAGCTCCTTCAACAGTAGAACCTTTCCAAAAGAAAGAACCGATGATGGTGGGGGCCATGACTAGGAGACCTCCGGAAGCTATGCTGGAAAGAACGGCTATCATCTCGATTCTGAGATTTGCGAATATTATACATACAAATATTATCAGTGTGATGATCAACTTTCCGGAATAAACTTCAAATCTTTCGGATATCTCGGGTTTTAAACTTTTCACTATATCTCTAGATCCTAAAGAACTCAACGTGAGCACAACAGAACTGAGGGTTGAAGTTGCAGCAGCAAAAATACTCACAAAAACAGTTAGTGCGAGTATAACAGGAACTTCTTTTAATCCGAGAAGCATAGGCATGGCATTATCTGCATCATCGATGCTAAAATATCCCATACCTTCAATTCCTGCGATGGAAAACCCCAATAATGTAGTTATTATTGTATAAATAAGAGCAAAAATGGAAAAATACAATATCATCTTTTTCAAGCCTTTTACTGAATCAGGAACAAACATTCTCTGAGATACTTGTGGATTTGTCAATGCAAAAAACGCCCATGGCAGAGTCATGCCTATGAACATACTCAGATCCCAATCGATCTCTAAGAGGTGAGAGTGATTCATTTCTATCTCGGTTACGAAACCTGAAGTACCTTCGAAAAAGTGATAAAAGACAAAAAGTAGCAGAACAATACTTGCTATTATCATCACCAACGCCTGAAATGCATCGGTCCAGGAAACTGATCTCATACCGGCCCAAAGAGCACTCACTGCACTATATCCTGCAACCAGTAAGATCCCGGCTAGATAAAGACCCGGAATTGAAAGACCTAGAAGATTGATTGTAGGAAGAGAAACAGAAGTCATGCCTTCCATTAGATAGCCGATGCCCATCATCTGTGCTGACGCATATGGAATCAACATGCCCAAACTTATGACTGACGAGATGATACCTACCCATTTACTCCGATATCTTTTACTCAAAAGCTCAGGAGGTGTGATTATCCCGTACTTTTGGCTCGCTACCCAAAACCTGGGAGCAAATATCAAAAGGAGCAGTATAGTGAAGATGATATATATCATCTCAAACCCTACAGCTCCCACACCCGTTTCATATGTGAGCCCGACTAGACCAACCATCATGAAGGCACTGAATGTAGTAGCACTATAAGTCATAGCCGATATAAAACCACTCAACTTTCTATTAGCTAGGAAGAACTCGGGCATCCCCTTCCCTAGATGTTTTCTAGCTAGATTAGCAATAAAAACTCCTATGATAAACCATATGATCAATGCTAAAAATATGTATATAAGATCCATTAATTATCTCCCCACTCCCTCAGGTGAATGACCCCTATTATGATAGTCAAGATGGTCAAAAGAGTCCAGAAAATATAGCTAGCCGCGAAACTGGGTATATCGCCTAGAAATAAATATGGAACTCCTACACCCGCTATAGAAATTACGATTATAATTAACCACAGCGTATTTATCTTCAATTGACCACCGTCCGGATCAACTTTTCTATAATAAACCCATAACAAGGTTATATTTATGGTTTTACATAATGTGGGATGATATTCCTAATATCTTGGGACCACTTGACGGACGAAGATAGGCCTTGTTGCATCCATCAGAACCGGCAGGAACGCGTCAAACAGGTTGATGAAATCGACCCCGATAATCATGCGAGTTAGAACAATTCGTAAGCCATCGTGATAAAGTGGATGTTCACTAGACAAAACGTTTAGGTACTTGTAGAACGATATTACGTTAACCCTTAAATCTTGCTAGTAGATGACCACTGCTGGTAAGTTAAATTTTGAACAATAGCATCTCCTCCTAATTGCGGTAGAGATACACCGTACTTCAGTGTGGAGAGGATGTCAAAAAGTGATTCCTCAAAGTTCCAATTCCTTCTATCTTTATCTCTACTTCATCGTTGTTCTGGATCGGTCCTACACCTGAAGGAGTGCCAGTAGAGATGATATCTCCTCTCTCTAAAGTCATGTAGGTTGTGATCTCCTCTATAAGTTCTGGAATCGAAAAAGCGAGTTGATCGATAGTTGATTTTTGTTTGACTTCATCATTTACAATTGCCTTGATCTCTGCATCCTCAGGGACATGCTTTTTGTCAGCTACAACAGGTCCTACCGGTGCTGCTTTATCGAAAGCCTTACCTCTCACCCAATTTTGTTCCTGTCTCTGATCATCTCTATTAGAAATATCATTGAGACATGTATATCCCATGATAAATTCCATAGCATCTTTTCTAGCTACGTTTCTACATTTTTTTCCTATGACAACCCCAAGTTCGGCTTCATAGTCGATCCTTTTTTTCCCTTCTAAGAGCTCTATCGTCTCTTGATGAGAGGCTACAGTATTAGGAGTCTTCAAAAACAATTTTGGTCTGTCGGGTATTTTCCTTCCAGTTTCCTCTGCATGATCTTCATAATTTAAGCCTATACATACCAGTTTACTAGGTTTAACTGGCGGAAGTATTTCAACTTCTTCAGAATTGTAAAGATTATCTTCGTGTTTTATCTTTTTTCCTTTTAGTTCGCCGATCAGAATCGATCCCGCAGAGTCTTTAAATCTTATTCTTCGCATGATAGGTTTATGGAAAACAGAATATAAAGCTTTAATCATGTATCACTTGAAAATCGATTTCGAAAGTCAGTTTCAAACAAGAATATCTTTATATCAGAAAAATGATAAGATTCGTGCCCGATATAAAAAGCTTTAATCCAGGTGAGATATTGATGATCGAATGTGAGAATTGCGGGAAAGAAAATGATAAAGAAGCAAATTTTTGTATGAATTGTGGTGAAGAATTAAAAACTGATCGATTTGATACAGGATACAGTAATGCACTTCAGTACAGTAGAGCTGATGTTGTAAAGGATTTTAATTCACAAGATATAGCTTCTGAAGCCGAAAAAAATTTTGAAGAAGGAATTAAAGCTTTAGAAAATAATGATGATGAAGAAGCTATTAAAAAATTGAATAAAGCTACTTCTATTGAACCAAAATATGGTGAAGCATGGCATGTTAAAGGAGTCATATATGGGGAACAAGGACAGGAAGGTCTTGCACTTACATGTTTCGATAAGGCGACTTCTATAAACCCAGATGTAGCTAAAGCATGGTGTAATAAAGGTTTGGTTAACTATTTAAAAGAAGCGTATAACCAAGCAATAGAGTGCTTAGACAAGGCGATCTCTATAAATCCTGAAGATCCTCAGTCTTGGGCTATAAAGGGATTGGTGTATTCTGAAATGGAAGAGTATGAAGAAGCCCTTAAATGTCATGCTCAAGTATTATCGATCAATCCTGAAAATAAAGAAGCCTGGTTCAACAAGGGATCAGTATTGGTAGATATGGGTCGATATGATGAAGCTATCGAATCATTCGATGAAGCTCTCTCTTTAGAACCTGATGATACTGAAGGATGGTTCAATAAGGGTCTAGCATACTTTGAAAAAGCCGAATATCGAGAGGCTATAGAATGCTTTGAAAAAGTAGTGGAATTTGATCCAGAGGATAAAGACGCTCTATACAACAAAGGTCTGGCTCATTCGGAATTAGGTGACGAAGAGAAAGCGATCCAATGTTACGATAGAGTGATCGAAATGAATCCAGATGAAAAAGATGCTTGGTACAATCGGGCCATGTCTTATTTTGAAATGGGTAATTATTATAAAGCCATTAAAAGTTTTAAAAAGGTTGTATCGATAGATCCTGATGACCAAGAAGCATGGGAAAATAAAGCGCTAGCATGGTACAATAAAGGTTTGGTTTACGCCAAAGAAGGGAAGCACAAAAAGGCAATTAAATGTTTTAGAAAAGTAACATCTATAGATTCTGATGATATTGATGCGTGGATACAAAAAGGACTAACATATACAAAAATAGGAGAATCCAACAAAGCGTTAAAGTGCCTTAAAAAAGCAACATCTATAGAGCCAGAGAACGCGAAAGCCTGGTATTATAAGGGATCTATTTATAAGAAAAGAGGAGAACCTATTAAGGCAAAAGATTGTTTTGAAAAAGCAGAAAATATAGATCCCTCATATAAAGACGTGGAAAAAGGTATATCAGTAGTAAAGTGATGCTATTTAGATAAAATAATGAAAGAGGTTTTGGGCACTTATAATATTTTACCCATGGCCTCCTTTAGTTTTTCAATGCCCTTTTCTATTTCGTCTAGAGAAGTGGCATAAGAGAGTCGTAGATAACCCTCTCCTTGACTTCCAAAGGCCGTTCCTGGTAGTAGACAAACCCCGGCTTCCTCTAGGAGGATTTCAGCTAATTTTTCACTCTTCTTACCTGTTTCTTTTATGTTAGGAAATGCATAGAATGCCCCTTTTGGCTCTATGCAGCTAAATCCTGGTACTTCGTTCAGACCAGTAACTATCGCATCTCTCCGCTCTGCAAAATGTTCCATTATATTATCGACGAAATCCTGTGAATTTCTGAGTGCTTCTACACCTCCTTTTTGTACAAATGAAGTGGTACAGGAAACTGCATCGGCTAAAAGCAGGTCCATTTTATGGATGATCTCTTTGGGTGCTACTGCATATCCCAACCTCCAACCAGTCATGGAATATGCTTTGGAAAATCCATCTATCAAAATGGTCCTTTCTTTACATTCGTCCAAAAATGCAGGTGAGTGATGTTTTAAACCGTCATACAACATTTTGCTGTATATCTCGTCTGAAAGGACGTAGATGTCATTTTCTACTGCCATCTTAGCAATCTCCTCGATATCGTTTTTTGTCAAAACAGAACCTGTAGGGTTTTGTGGACTGTTCAGCAAGATCACTTCCGTGTTATCAGTTATCCTTTCTTTGATCTGTTCAGGAGTCATCCTAAATTCATCTTCCTCGTGAAGTGGTATCTGTACTTTTTTAGCTCCCATATAACCGATCATCGAATCATATGTGAAGTAAAATGGATTCTGATAGATGACTTCATCTCCACTTTTGACAGTAGACAGTAGTCCAAAAAACAGCCCTGGCTTTGCTCCAGGTAAGACTATGATTTGTTCTTCTGATGGTCGAAATCCTCTGGTCTTTTCTATGTCGTCCTGTATCGCTTCTTTCAATTCTGGTATACCAGTAGTAGGGACATAGTTTGTAAATCCATCATCTAAAGCGTCCTTAGTGGATTTTTTCACATTTTCAGGACTATCAAAATCGGGTTGACCTATCTCGAATCTTACAACATCTCTACCTTCACGTTCCATCTTGTTGGCTTTAGTTAAAAATTTGATCGGTGGTTCTCCTCTCAACATGGAGAAATCGCCGGCTAATCCGTGATTCATGAATTCCACCTTTCTCAGGGTTTTGGTATGTAAAGATCTTCGACTCCGTGTTCTGAAAGTTTTAGATCAGGATACTCGTCCTGTATTATATCGTGTATTATCTCAGCATGTTTGACCTTCTCTTTGGTCAGGAATTGATGGAATTCCGGATCGGTCCACGGTTTATACATGCCGCCGGTCGCTGCTAGACCTTCGCCCGGTTCTATCTTGAAATAACAGGGGGAAGCCACACGAGCCATCTCAGGACCTTCGTAGAATCGGTTGAAACCGCCCATGGATTCAGCTAGTTCTATGTGTATATCTATCGGGATGTCTATAGCTTTTCTGATCGATGCGAACATAGGTATACTCAGATCGCCTAGCGGGTTGAATGTTCCGGCACCAAGGTCCTCTAAAACCTTTCCTCCGGCGGCGTTACCATGTCCCGCATAAATCGAAACTTTGAATGTGATATCTTCTGGTATCAAACCTTTTTCTTTAAGTTCATTTGCCAGCCAGAGCATTCCTTCGTCGGTGACCAAAAATCCTCTAAATCCGAAGTCGATGCATCTTTTTATGTCTTTAAAGGCTCGAACGAGGTTATCTGAACCTCTAACCCTTAAGCCGGATAGTGCACCTTCAGGTGTCGCTATCTGCCTTCCGATGTTCCAGCCAGATCTTGGACCAGGAGTGATTATCACTTCCATATCGTTATCGTAGGCTAGCTGTGCAAAATCTTCGAGCTCGTCGTCGGTAAGATATGTACTTCCCATAACCGTACATATCAACCTATGGATAGGGATATCTCTTTTTTCTCTCTCTTCGATCAGCGCTCTCAAAGTAGAAGGTCGTTCTACTCCAGAAACCTCCATACGGTAATGGGCCCCATCAGGAAAGGTCTTCTCTGACTTGGGCAGATCCTTTGGATCTTCGCTGGGTACACCTAATTCTTCCATCGCCTCTAATATTTCTTTTATTTCGTCCGACATTTTATTCACCCAAATTTCATTTTTTTTGCAGATGGGTAGTGGTTAAAAGGTATATAATTTCTTGGTCTTGATAGATAGTTTTCAAGTTATGACACAAGCCAAAAAGTATTAGTTTACCTCTTTCTATCGAAATACGTACTATGCCTAATGTAATCCTTGATACAAATGCATTGTTGATGCCTTTCCAGTTTTCTCTTAATCTTGATGAGGAGATAAAAAGACTGGTTGGAAGTCCCAATATATACGTTCCGTCTTCTGTTATGAACGAATTGAAGGGTTTGAATGAAAAGGCACCTCTACAATTGAGTAAAAAATATGAAAAAATAGAAGTGAACAGTTCAGGAGATGATGGAGTTTTAGAAGCTGCCGATGAGCTTAATGCAATGATAGTTACTAACGATAAAGAGTTAAAAAACAGGGCTTTGGAACAGAATATTCCTGTGGCCTACTTACGCTCAAAATCACATCTCGAACTTGAGGGAGAGGACTATTTTCTAACCAGAATTGAAGATGATGATCAACAGAAAAAGAGGATAGAGCTCGAAGGAAAAGTTGTCTCAGGAGTTGAAGAAGCTAGATATTTTCTTGCCTTGATTGGCTACAAGAAAAGATTTAGAGAAAAGTTAGGATTTGAGCCTTTTGAAGGGACCTTAAATGTAAAACTCGAAGGTGAAGATTTAGAGAAATATGAAAAGATCAAAGAAAAAGAAGGTATTTTCATAGAAGGATTTGTTGAAAAGGGCCAAAATTTTGGTTCAGTCGAATGCTATCCGGCTAATATAGATGGTGTAGATTCATACCTGATAATACCGCAAAAATCTAGATATAGTTCACAGGCAGAGATAATCTCAAAGGATAAACTCAGGGATGAATTAGATTTGAACGATGGTGACAAAATAGTCTTGGAAGTCAAAGCCTGATATCTCAAAAATTATTTTCTATGTATTCTATAGCTGATTCAAATAAGAGTCTGCCGTCTCCTTGTTCCATGTCAACCTTCGATCTAGTCCAATCAGGTTTAGTATATCGACTAAATACTCTTTCAGGATGAGGCATAAGGCCCAAAACGTTGCCTTGGGGATTACATATTCCAGCGATGTGATCCTTGGAACCGTTTGGATTCCAAGGATAAGTTGGTTCGCTTCCATCAGGAGTGGTATATCTGAACACAATCTGATCATTATCTTCTAAATGTTCGATCGTTATGTCATTATTCAGAACGAATTTCCCTTCTTTATGGGCAGATGGATACAGAACAGTGTCGTCTTGTTTGTATTTTCTTGTAAAAATGCAGTTGCTATTTTCTTCAACTTGGAGAAGAGAAGGCCTACATTCGAATCTATTGCTTTCATTGGTTTCTAAAGCCGCTTTAGGTACACTACTCATCAACTCATCCATGGCCGGAAGTGCTCCCATCTCAACCAAGACCTGAAAACCATTACAAACTCCAAGGACTGGCTTGCCTGTATCGATATACTTTTCTAATTCGGCTGCAAGTCTACTTTTCATCCTTGCTCCGAAAATAGCTCCTGCACGAACATAGTCACCTGCAGAGAAACCTCCTGGGAACATCAGTATATCATACTCATGAAGATCTCTTTCTTCATCTGGATCAACATCTTCTCCTATCAATTGTTTTAGATGTACTTTTTCTGATTGAATTCCAAGTCTCTTGAATGCCAGGTTAGATTCATCTTCACAATTAGTACCTTCTATCCTGAGAACGCCGGCCTTTATTTCTTCACGTTGCAAGTTTATCTCCGAGTTTAGCATAATAGTTAGTTCTAAAAATATTTTCCGTGAGTTTCCCCTATCAGGGAGAAAGTATTTATTGGTAATACTATTTTGCCTAACTACTCCTTACGGGGCCGTGGGGTAGCTTGGTCGATCCTTCGGGCTTTGGGAGCCTGATACCCGAATTCAAATTTCGGCGGCCCCACCATCTTTTTCATAATCTAAAATAGACTTGATTCATCGAATTCTTTTTCCAGCTTTTCTCTCAATTCATCTAGGTCTGGTACTTTTTCTTTATCATTTTTTTTGAGTTGATTTTTGTTACTCTCCCAGAGATCTTTTGGCCTTTGCGGAGTAGAGTTTATGTTGAACCTTTCGGCTCTTTTTTCGATCATCTTGAATTCGTCTCTTTTATCCATAAGATTTGATCGAAGTGATTCTATTTTTTCAAGTTCTTCATCAGTTACATCCCTTACTATCTCAGCTGGCTGCCCAAGAACCAGTTTTTTATCTGGGATATTCATCCCTTCAGGAACTATGGCGTTAGTACCGATGATCGAATTTTTTCCGACGCTAACACCTTCTAGAACTACGGCATCTAGGCCTATCAATGTATTTCTCCCTATCTCACATCCTTCGATCTTGGATCCAGAAGATATAAAAACTCCATCGTCAAACCTTACCTCGTGATCATCTGTGCTTTTAACTGATACGTTGTTCATGATGATATTATCTTTTCCTACTTCAACTTTGGACTCATGCCCCTCTATCACTGAGCCAGGAAACAAAAAGGAGTTCTTCCCTAACTTGACGTCTCCTATCATCTTAGCAGCGGGATCAACAAATGGGCTTTGGTTATCTTCATCATCTCCGGGCAACGTATCCTCTAATTTTTTATTCATATTTTGGAGATATAGTAGACCATGTAAAAAGATTATGGTTATTCCTGATTATAGTATAGGACAAGATTTTTTTTAGTGTCTTTACCACCTGCGGATCAGCAGGATTACATCCTTTGGTCCTCGAAGCAAGTTCTGCGGATCAGCAGGATTACATCCTTTGGTCCTCGAAGCAAGTTCTGCGGAT
>CAZRSB010000022.1:0-84 GCA_964602715.1 uncultured Thermoplasmata archaeon
TTCCTACAAGGAATTAGATAAATTCCTCTTAGTCACAAAATGAATTTTGTTCCTACAAGGAATTAGATAAATTCCTCTTAGTCA
>CAZRSB010000022.1:184-28118 GCA_964602715.1 uncultured Thermoplasmata archaeon
CAAAATGAATTTTGTTCCTATGGAGGGACTTTGACTAGCAGTGGATGGCGAAACTTTGGTTCAAAAAGTTTCGACTTCCGCTATACTTCCTTATATATCTACGGTGATATCCAATTTTTCAGCTAGTTCTTTATATCTATTTCGCACTGTAACCTCTGTTACGTCAGCTACTTCCGCAATTTCTATCTGAGTTCTTCTATCTCCACCTTTTATCCCAGCTATGTATATAGATGCAGCAGCCAAACCAGTAGGACCCTTTCCAGACAGTAATTCCTTTTCTTCAGCTCTAGTCAAAATATCCTCCGCAATTTTTTTAACATCCCCGCCTAAATTCAACTCATTGCAGAACTTCTGAAGATAATTCTGTGGTTTTGTTGGTTTAAGTTTCATATTGAGTTCCCATTTCAAAAAACGATAGGTCCTACCTATTTCTTTTCTATCGAAATCCGTTATCTCGGCGAACTCATCTAGTGTCCTCGGTATCTCCAATTCTCTACAAGCTGTATAAAGAACAGCAGTAGCGACGATCTTAAGACTTCTACCTCTTATGAGATTCTTTTCAACAGCCTCTCGGTAAATAGATGCAGATCTCTCTTTGACATGGTTTGGCAAACCCATTGTTGAAGCCAATCGTTTTATTTCACTGAGTGCGGATACTAGGGTGCTCTCTCTAGCTCCCGATATTCGGCTTCTTCTTTGCCATTTTCTTAACCTGTACATCTGTGCCTTTTTACTGTTCGATAAACTCCGTCCCTGAGAGTCTCTATTACTATTGTCAATTTTAGTAGATAATCCTTTATCATGCATCATTTGCGTCATCGCAGGGCCGGCTCTTGCTTTATTGTTCTCCTGCTGCATATCAAAAGCCCGCCATTCAGGTCCTTGATCAATATACTGATCGTCGATCACCAATCCACATTCTTCACAGATTAATTCCCCCCTGTCATAATCCTGAGCGAGTTGAGTACTTTCACATTCCGGGCACTCTGTTACTCTTTCGATAACAGGTCTATCCTTCGAAGTAGTATTAACATCCGTAGCCATTTTAAACACCTTTTAATTTTAATTTATTCAACGGGCGAAGCGAGTGCAAAACCGAAGAACCTATTTCGTCGATGATCTCCGTCATTTTGCCCCACCCTTATTTATCATCTGTTTATATTCTGTTACGCTATCATATATAAATTTTTTGCTTTTTGGTGCGCCTAAAATCCGATGACTAAAACTATTTGAATTCAAATGTTCAAATACCCATAATAAACAAAAGCAGTCACCAATGAAAATCTAGTTAGGGCTGAAAGAGTAATAGTTAACCATACTCTCTTCCATTCAAGGTCAAGGATCATCCCTACAAGAGTCATGACATTGGGACCCGTACCATAAATCGGCAAAAATCTCAACCAGAAAATAGTGACCAATCCTATGTTCTTACCGTAGTCTTTTCTCTCTATCAATTCTCCAGCTTTGGTCCGTATCTTCTTAACATATCTTCCAAAATAGGGTATCTTTTCTAAAAGAGGATAATTTGCACTTACTATCAAAGAACTTTGAGAAGAGATAAACACCAGTAATAAAATGACGCTTAGCGGGTGCAAACCTCCAGCGATCCCAATTGCTGGTGCTGCTATCCAACCTACTGCCACTCCAAAATAAAAAGTCAAAAAAATTGCAAAAGCAGGTCTATACACCTCTGGACCCAATAAATAGATAAAACTCGCTACTACGAGTGCGGGCAAAATAGAAATGATGAATCTATAATATGTATCTCCTTCCGTAGAAGAAAAAACTGCATTTTCGTATTTCAAAATTAAGGCTCCCAACAAGTTAAGTATTTAACGAAGTTAATCTGTACTTGATAAAAACGAAAAGCAGAAGTGAAAGACAATTGTAAAACCCGATAAGGGTTGAAATGTGGAACATGAGCATTATTTAAAAAATGAGTGATGATGGAATCAACATCATAAGCCTCGAAAATGAACTCGATCAACTCCTCATCGTTCAATCCTATCTCTCCTTCATGTTCGAAAGCACCTAAAATCGATAAAGTCAACTGTTCCAAGTCCTTTGCTTTTTTTTCTACCAGCGACAGATCATCATGATATTCTATTTCAAAATCTATCCAATAAACCTCTTCGTCCTTATCGATAAGACAATTTTGTGTATTAGGTTCGCCGTGATATAGATCTTTTTTATGGATATCTCCTAATCCTTTAGCGATCCTCTTGATAGTTCTAAGTTTATCTTGCTTTTTGATTTTCTCTGATCTCAATATATCAAAGACCACCTCGCCATCGATTTTTTCCATGACTATAGCATTTTCATAAATAGTATCGTCTATTTCAAAACCAGGATTTATAGTTTCTAAATACTCTTTCTCACGTAAACTCCATCGTTTATGATCAAGTATTTTCCTAGAACTAGTTCCTGATATCAATCGAGAGATGTTGCTCAGTATGCCGTTGAGATGAAAAAGCGGAGGCCTTATTTTTACAAGATGACTAGTTCCTCCTTCACCATCCTTTATCTCTTTAATCACGCTGCTGAAGTGACCGTAAGTATTATTATCCTCTTTGTTGAAAAACGTGTTTTCAAATGTACTTTCGTCTATCTTACGTTCTAGATCTCCTCTTCTAACGTTATCTCTCGATTTACTTTTGCCATCCATGGTTATCACTTGGGGGATCAACTATAAAAATCTATGGTAATATAATTTTCGTCGATTTGACAAAATATTTGATAAGTTCTAAATATGGCTTACTCAATATCATTAACCCAATTACAAAGGAAGACACCATTATAGTCAATGACCCGACTTTTTGGACTCACGAGGGATTAAATAAATTCCTCTCAGTCACAAAATGAATTTTGTCCCTTTTAGGGTTATTGACTCATCTCAGGGACTCATTCCTGAGATCTTAGGAAAGTGAACTTTCCTAAAAGAAGCAGTAGAGCTCGTAACTTATAGAGGAAGACATAACTCATATTAAATTCGTTATGTTGGTGGAACTCGCTTCGAGGATTAAAGAACAAAGTCCTCCTCAACTAGTCAAAGACGTAGAAAAATCAGAAAAAGTTACATCTTTGACTATAGTTCAAAAAGTTACGAGTTCCGCTATAAATTAAACAAACCATGTGTCTTTGACTATAGTCCTAAAAAAAGAAACTGGTGGTTTTATGTTTAAAAAAGGTCAAAAATGGTACACAGAAGAAGAAGTAGCAAAAAAATACGAAGAAAGCAGATTTACTGGTGGAGGGAAAATCCTGGATCTAAAAGAAAAGGATATTGTTTTATCTCTTGTCGACCCAGAAGGGAAAAAAATTCTTGATATCGCTACAGGAACCGGTCGATTTGCAGAAGAGCTATCAAAAGCGGGAGGAGATATAGTAGGACTTGACGCTAGCAAAGAAATGCTGATTCAGAACGATATTAAATCTATCAAAGGAGATGCATTAAAATTACCATTCAAAAACAAAAGTTTTGACGTTACTATCAGCATGAGATTTTTTCATCTTTTGAAAGAAGAGGATATAGAGGATTTCATCATGGAAGTAGAAAGGGTGACAAAAAACAAATTCATTTTCGAAACGCTCCATCCATTAAGTTTACGTATTCTTTATCAATGGGCCTTACCTCAGGGGAGTAGGCTATACTCCAATTCTTTTTTAGAAGAAAAATTTTCTAATATACCTAACGTTAAGGAAGTAAAAAGTCATCAGAGATTCGTTGTCCCTTACGGTATATACCAATGTTTACCGTTAAATCTTGGTGAAAATATAAATCAAATCGACGAACATATATCAAAAAAGTACAGATGGATCAATTCGACTGTTTATTGGGAACTCTATTTTTAATGGGATATCTTTTTGACCACTGATCATCATTTACTCGTTACTTTTATATAGAACCTCAGAGTAATTGCAACTTTGATGATGAGGGCAAAACTGGTTAATGAAGTGAGAGAAATCCTCTCTAAATCAGGTTTTTATCTGTCTAAAAAAGAATACCAGAAGATTATGCCCTTCGACATGATTGCTAGAAAAGACGATTGGCTCCTGATAATCTGCGTTTCTATGAATGCAGATAGTTCTAGAATGAAAAATGCAGAAGAGATGAAGATTCTTAACGATGCTCTTGATACCTCTCCTTTGTATATAGCTATAAAAGGTGGTCAAAGAAAATTAAAAAGAGGAGTAGTATATTCCAGAAAAGGGATTCCACTGATGTCACCTGAAACCTTTCATGATATGATGCTTGAAGGTGTACCCCCATATGTTTTTTCTGCTCCAGGTGGTTTTTACGTAAAGATGGACTCAGATCTTCTTCAAACTGCTAGGAAAAAAAGACAACTGTCACTCAGTAAGCTAGCGGAGATCGCAGGAGTATCTCGAAAAGCCATCCAAAAATATGAAGAAGGTATGGGGGCAGATCTCGATGTAGCGTTAAAACTCCAAGAGTTCCTTGGGGAAGATCTGATATTACCTATTAATCCTTTCCAGCAAGAGGAATACAAAGAAGAGTATGAAATATCTATAAAAAGATATTCTGATTTTGAAAGAGTTATATTTGAATCCTTGATATCCATAGGGTACAATGTAAAACCTACTAGCAATTGTCCGTTTGAGGCACTTACTGAAGATGAAAACGAGGTGCTGCTGAGTGGGATCGGAGAAGTCGATGACGATAAAATGAAAAAGAAGGCTAAAATAGTATCAAATCTTTCTGATATAATAGAAAAAGAATCTGTCATTTTTTTACACACGACTTCTAAAAAAATGAATATCGAAGGGATTCCAGTAATAAAGAAGAATGAACTTTCAAAAGTAGACGATAAAAAACAGGTCTCTGAACTGATAACAGAGCGGAGTGATAAATCATGAGTGAATTTAGTTGCTTTACATTCCAAAACGTAGAATCAAAAGTATATCTCTTCGGCGTGGTTAAAGGGCTGGTTTCAGAAGGAGATAGGCTAAAAAAAATTTTGAATGGGATCGACTTCGGAATAGGTGGTCTCCCGATCTCAAAAGAAGAAATGGAAGGTCTAAAAAAATTCATCACTGAAGATGACTTAGATATGGATATCCAGCCATCTAATCCAGAAAGGATTTATGCAAAAAAACTAAGTAAATTTGATGAGGTCAGTCTACCTCCTCCGTGTTATACTTTTTTTTTAAACTATTGTCTCAAAAATAATATAGAGATACATGCTTTGGATATGGACGAAGAACACTACACTATGGCCTACTGTGAATGCGTAACAGGCCCACAATGGATCCAACAAAATCTAAGAGAAAAAGGTCTCGGACGAAAGAAAATAGAAGCAGACAATCCAGTAGAGTTTGTTAGAAAATGGGATAATATCATAAATAAACTAAAAGGTTTTCAGGAGTTGGAAAAACACAGAGAAAAAATTATGGCAAAAAACATAGCTAGACTCTCAAAACGGGGAGATATGGTTTGTTTAATAGAAGAAGAAAGGATAGAAGGCGTTAGAAATTTTCTAAAAAAATAGACAAAAATTAAGTACTAAAATATCATTAAATAAAATATTATAGGAGATAAAAACGCATGAAGGAACAAAAAGGTTATATTAGAAAAAAATTCAAAAAATATAGGGAAAACATAAAATTGTTGAGAAAGGAAAAAAAAGCTCTTGAAGACAAAATAGGTGAACTGGAGAAAAAAAATAGAGAGCTCTTAAAAGATCAAAAAGAGATATTGAAAGAAAAAGAAAAAAAATTGGAATCGATGAACGAAAGTATTGATGAATTTAGCTCAGAAGAAATAAACGAGGAAAAAAAGAAGATAATAAAGGAATTAGAAAAAACAAATATCGAATTAGAAAAAGAAATCGAAGAAATAGATAAAGAAAATGAAAAATTGATGAAAAAATTAGACCAATTAGAAGAATCGGTCGGTGATTTTGTTTTACGAAGTGAAGGAAAAATCACCATATCTTCAAACTCAGCCATTGAAGGAGGAATTAAAAGTCAAGATCACATAGAAGGAGGAAGTGAGGTTCACATAAAAGGATCTGTTGAAGGAGAAAATGATATCATCTTTGGCGATGACATTATAGTTGAAGGTGATGTAATTTCATCATCCGGAAAAGTCGATTTTGGATCAAATTGCGAGATAAAAGGATTGATAAAAGGTGAGGCGATCAAGCTCGAGGATGGAAATCAGGCTAATAATATAGAATGTGATGGTAAATTATCTATCGGCGATAAATCAGAAGTTAATGATATTTCGTCAGGAGGCGATGTTATACTAGGAAAAGAGATTACAGTGCAGGGAAGTGTGGAATATGTGGGTTCATTAAAAATGGGAGAGAAAACTATCATCAAAGAATCTGTTCTGCCTAGAACAAAAAGAGAACTCAAAAAAGAGGTTGAAGAAGCCGTTGAAGAGATCAAAAATACGCCTGATAAAACAAACGATATAGACGAAGTGATTGAAAATCTAAAGAAGGACAAAAACTCTCATCAAAATGAAGGGATAGAAACGGCAAAAGATGACGATGATGAAGCAAGAAAAATAAAGCATCTTCAGGGAGAACATGAAGTCATCAAATTAGATCCCGATGTTCAAGACGAAGAAAGAAATTCTACAGATAAACAGGGTAAAAAGATCGAATGTCCTCTTTGTCAGCATCTTAATGCAGCAAACTCTGAAATATGTGAAGTATGTGATGCCGAGTTATCGTCATAGTTTTATATGAGTGGCCTATAAATTGGATGCGTGTGAGTGAAAATGGATTTCGAAAAGACAGTAGGAAGAATCATAAAAAATCAGGAAAGGCTATCCTTTGATTACATTCCAGAGAAACTTCCTAACAGGGATGAACAGATTCGGCAACTATTTGGACTTTATAGAGGTGTCGTCAATTCAAACGTCTCTCAAAACGTTTTGCTTTTTGGAGCCGTCGGAACTGGCAAAACAGTAACTGCAAAACGCTTTTGTATTGATTTTGAAGCTTGGGCAAAAGATAGAGATAAACCAATAGATTCCGTTTTCGTGAACTGTAAAAAAAGAAAGAACAACAGCTCTGCCATGTGGAAGATCACAAATCATTTTGATAAAAACTTCCCAGATAGAGGATTTTCCGTAGAAGAGATGATGAAAGTAGTTAAGAAGAAGATCAAAGATAGAAACTTACACTTGATCGTAGTACTAGATGAAGTTGATTCACTGATAAAAAATGCTGGATCTGAACTTATTTATCTGCTTTCCCGATTTAACGAAGAAGAATTAAAGCCAGAAGGAAATGTTTCTCTTATATTGGTTTCGCAAAAAAATGTATTCGAACTACTCGACAAAAGTGCTAGAAGTTCGTTCAAGAGAAGTAACCGCATAAGGTTTCCTAGATATACTTCTGAAGAATTATTTCCTATTTTAAAGGACAGAGTCGATATGGCAATTCATCCCGGAGCTATAGATGATAAGAAGACACAATTGATATCTGAAATTGCCGGCAAAGAGGGGGCAGGAAACGGTGACGCAAGATTGGGGATAGAGATTTTGGAAAAATCGGCATTGCTAGCTGAGATGGACGGGAGGAACGAGATTACAAGCGAAGATATACGAAGTGCTAAGGGAGAAATCGACCCATATTTTACTGAGTCAAAATTAAAAAATTTGAAAAAACAAGAAAAAATTATACTTTTATCTATAGCGAGGAAACTCAAAAATCAGACTTATACAGTAACCGGGGAGATCAAAGAACTATATAAAATATTGTGCGAAGAATATGACGTTGAAAAACTAGGTCATACTCAATTTTGGAATTATCTGAACTCTCTTTCGGATGAAGGGCTGATAAGAACGAAAACATCGATGGAAAGTTCTGGAAAGACCACTAATGTATCGATTTCTGATATTACTGCAGAAAAGTTAGAAAAAAAATTGGAACAAATGTTAAACTGAAGTGAAAACAATGATAGACGAAGAAAAAATCCTTACTTTAGCAGTTATCATATCTATAGTTGGTATTTCTTTTCTTTATGTATTTTCTGCACAAAGCGGAACTCCAGAAATAGATTTAAAGGATATAGATGAAGATTTACTCGGGTCTGAGATAAGAACTAAGGGTTTTATTACAGATATGATTTGGTATGAGCAAATCGTGTTGATAGAGATAAGCAAAAGAGAAGATGAGAGAAGTTTAACTATTGTAACTGAAAGAGAGATAATCGAAAGATTAGATAATGAAAATAAAGAATTATATCGTGGATCTAAAATTGAAGTTAGAGGAGAAGTGCAGGAATACGATGGGGAGTTGCAATTGAGAATCGACACTATTGATGCTCTAAATGTAGGAGAAAATGTCTTTAGTAAATTTACACCACTATCTGACCTTCTTGAAACCCCAGAGTGGTTCGAAGATGATGAAATAAAAGTCAGAGGAGTAGTCTCTCATAAAATAGTAGCTCATGAAGAAGACAGTTCACAATTTGTTATTCTAAATGATCTAAACAATGATGAATATCGATTGACCTTAAACATTGAAAGTGTATCTGATGAAGATTTAGAGGAGATCATTGGGGAACCCATTGGCGTGGAAGGAGAATTCTATTATAAAAGTGAAATAGGTACTTGGATTTTAAGAAGCAAAAATGAATTAAAAATAGATAGTTAAATTTAGTCAATAAAAACGGTTATATCTTAGGCTAAAAAACCGATTATATTAAATATGTCATAACACCAATTCACTATTGACCAGGAGACCGTGGCCAACCGACGGTGTTCGACACTGAGGAAAGTCCCCTCTCCACAGGAAAGGTGGATCAGTGCAAACTGGTGCGGCGAGAGTCGCGGTTCAGGGCGCAGAAACGACACGTCCTCTGATGAGCTATGATGCTTGTGAAGCCTATCGCAAGATAGGTGAGTTAACCTGCAGAGCTTCGATTCAGAGGGATCGATGAAACGGCCACTTACCTCACTGGAGCAAGTCCAAACTCGCCGGGATGACTTCTCCGGGACCGGCAGGTAGGACGCGCAGGTGAATGTTGGCTGAACCTAAAACAGAAAGGGGCTTACATCGGTCACCTGGTCATTTTTGAAAGCAAAGCTTTAATACTTTTACTGTATTTTGAATCTGAGTGAAAAAAATGGTCAAAGCTTATTGTGTCAAATGTAGAGAAAAAGTGGAGATAAAAAATCCAGAAGAAACAGAAATGAAAAATGGAAAACCGGCTATGAAGGGCGATTGCCCTGATTGTGGAACAGGCGTATATCGAATAGGTAAACCAGAATAAACCTCCCCCCTCCCTCTCTTTTTTATGTATATACTCGGCATGGAAGGTACGGCCCACACCATCGGTGTGAGCATTTTAACTGATAAAGGTGAAGTACTTTCTAATTTATTTGAAACGTATCAAGAAAAAGAGGGTATTCATCCTAGAGAGGCTGCTAACCACCACTCTGAAAACATTTTAGACCTACTCCAAAAGGCCCTAGATGAAGCACAAATAGACAAAAAAGACGTTGATCTTGTTGCATTTTCCCAGGGACCAGGTTTGGGTCCCTGTTTAAGAACCGTCGCTACCGCCGCTAGAAGTCTCTCTCTATCTCTTGAAGTACCTCTTGTAGGTGTAAATCATTGCATCGCTCATCTTGAAATTGGAAGATTAAGAACTGAAGCAGAAAATCCAGTACTTCTATATGTTTCAGGTGGTAACACACAAGTGATAGCCTTCAGCAAAGGTAGGTACAGAGTTTTTGGAGAAACCTTAGATATCGGTCTTGGGAACATGCTGGACAAATTCGGGAGAGAAAAAGGTATGACTTTTCCTGCTGGACCATTAATAGAAAAAAAAGCTGAAAGTGGAGATAAGCTAGTTGACCTACCATACAGTGTCAAAGGAATGGATGTGGAATTTTCAGGGATAATGACTTCAGCACTTAATGAAAATGAAGCAGTCGAAGACCTATGTTACTCGATTCAGGAGACCACTTTTGCGATGTTGACGGAAGTTACAGAAAGAGCTCTTGCTCATATTAGGAAGGATGAAGTCCTGTTAGGCGGTGGAGTTGTACAAAACAAGAGATTACAGGCGATGATAGATACCATGACAGAAGAAAGAGGAGCCCAATATTACGTTCCAGAACCTGAATTTTGTATAGATAATGCCGCGATGATAGCTTGGACCGGCTACCTTATGTTTAAGTCTGGAACTACTATTTCGATAGAGGAAAGCCAAATAAAACAAAAATTTAGGACTGATGAAGTAGATGTGACCTGGCGCTGAATACTTTTTACAATGAACAATTAGTGGCATCGCTTTCCATTATCTATATATATATTGAAACAGTTCTATCAATGCATGATAATATGGGCGAGGAAGAATTGACAAAAGAAGAACTTTTAAAGAAGGCGAAAGAACCAGCAAAAAAAGCTATGGTGTGGCATCCCTTTTATAAAGGTAAGATAGAAGTCGCATCAAAAGTTCAAATCGAGAGTTTAGACGATTTCAGCAAATGGTATACACCCGGTGTAGCAAAGCCCTGTGAAGATATAAGTGAGAATCCCGAAATGGTCTATGAGCATACTAACAAATGGAACAATGTTGCAGTCGTAAGTGACGGCAGTAGAGTTTTGGGGTTAGGTGATATCGGACCAGAAGCAAGTATGCCAGTAATGGAAGGAAAAGGTCTACTGTTCAAACATCTCGGAGGTGTAGATGCGTTTCCTATATGTTTAGATGCTCACGACCCAGATGACATTGTCCAGGCAGTCAAATGGATCGCGCCTTCATTCGGAGGCATAAATCTTGAAGACATCTCAAAACCTAAATGTTTCTACGTCCTAGATAGATTAAGAGAGGAGTTGGATATACCGGTTTGGCATGACGACCAACAAGGTACTGCAGCTATTACCTTAGCAGGAATAATCAACGGGTTAAAAGTTGTCGGAAAAGAATTAGATGAAGTAGAGATCGGTCTAGTTGGTGCTGGTGCGGCAAATCTATGCTTAGCTAGAACTCTCTTGAAAGCTGGTGTACCGGAAAAAAACTTGATGCTGTGCGATTCTACCGGTTTACTTCATCCCGGCAGAGAGGATCTTGATGAAGAAACTACTCCTGAAAAATGGAAATTTGCCCAGAAAACAAATAAAGGCCAGAAAGAAGGAGGTATTCCCGAACTGATAGAGGATAAAGACGTTGTTGTCGCTGCTTCAAAACCAGGACCAGATACGATAAAGAAAGAGTGGTTAAAAGAAATGAACGATGATGGTATCCTTTTCGCTGAGGCTAATCCTATACCAGAAATCTGGCCATGGGAGGCTAAAGATGCAGGAGTGAGAATAGTTGGAACTGGAAGATCAGATTTCCCGAATCAGGTAAACAATTCTATAGGATTCCCAGGAATATTTAGAGGTACTTTGGATGTTAGAGCCACCACGATAAGCGACGAGATGCACATAGAAGCTGCTTACGCTATCGCGGAAGTTGCAGAAGAAGATGGACTAGATGAAGAGTGCTTGGTACCTACTATGGAAAATACTGAAGTTTACATAAGACAGGCTGTTAGAGTTGGATTAAAAGCTATTGAACAAGGATTAGCAAGAAAAGAACTCTCTGAAGAAGAGCTTAGAGAGACGGCGGAAAAAATCATCAAGTCTAGCAGAAAAAGAACAGAGAATGCTATGAAGTCGGGAGATATTGAAAAAGCTCCTGAAGTCGATCTGAGTTAAAAACAAACCTTAACTTTCTTTTTCTTTCAAAAAACCTATATTTATCAATTTCTTTTTCATTTATGTGAAGATCATAGCCATAGCTACGGATAATTTCGAATTTTACTATGAGGTAGTTAAGGAACTGAAGCAAAGAGACATTACTTTTGTAAGTTTATCTCCATCGGATCCAGTACCACCAAATGTAGACGTAATATTGACTACTAAACAAGAAGCTCAAGCATTCGATTCCCCTAAAGTAGTTGGTGTAGAAAAAGACGTAAGAAAAGGTGTTCGTAAGGCTCTATCCATAATAGAGGGTAAACTCTCCTATCAAAGGATGCTGGTTGGAATTGATCCTGGAACAAAACCTGGTGTTGTTTTAGTGGGAGATGGAAAGGTCCTAGAAACAAGCCATGCTGAATCACCAGAAGAGGTAAAAACCATAATGAAAGAATTCATAGAGGATTATGATTTTCAAACGATGATAGTTAGAATAGGACACGGTGATGAAACAAATAGAAACCGGACTATCAAATCTCTAAGAGAATTAGCAGTTAGGATAGAAATAGTAAATGAGGAAGATACTACAAAATTAACTGAATCTCCAGACATAGAAGCTGCTAAAAAAATTGCTATGAGTTCAGGTAAATTAGCTAAAGGAAAATATACTATCAAAGCAACAGATGGTGAGATGAGAGAGATACAGAGGAGAAGCAGGATCAAGAGCGGCGACATAACCATATCTAAATCTCTCGCTAAAAAAGTCGTCGAGGGAGATATGAATATGAAGGAAGCTATAAATAAGCAAAAAGAAAAAGAAAGTGAATGATAGTACTAGTGGATCAGGCGATCAATTTTAGATTCCCTAGAACAGGCTCATATAATTTTCCATCTGTTCTCAGGTTATTTATGGCTTCTTCAAAATCTTCTGGTGTTATTTGCTTTTCTTCTATGACCTTTTCTTTTATCCTGTCGTATTCTATACCATTGTCTAAGTTCTCTTCATCTTCAATATCTGCGACCAATTCAAGGATGAACTCCTCGAGATCCTCGTCCCTTTCGTCCTCTTCCTGGCTCATATCTTTTAATGGCTGACTTTCATATTCAGGCAGTACATAACGAAGTGAATCCTCTAGCATCCTTTCATATCTATCAAATGGTATTGAGTCATAATGTTGAGACGCCATCTTAAAACCTTCTGCCAATTTCTCGTCAAAACCAAGTTCAACTAACTCCTCTACGGAGATTACATCCATCTTAGAAGCTTCGATACCAATCTCTATTCTCTTTTTCAAAGAACGGGCAGCTTCGATGATCCAATTGTCCCTCTGTTCTTCCGATACTTCCTTTATAAGTTCTGCCCTGATCGATGTCAAAAAGGTTTCTTCATCAGGTTGGTAGGTGTTGGCTTTTCCAACCACTGCAACAAACAATGGGGGCTCCATATTTGTCAGGGTAGTTGTGACTTCTGGTTGATATTGACCAGCAGAAACAAAAAAGGTTCCTGTCGGATCTGTAACCCTAGCTCTCCACATAGGTTCCTTCGGATCTCCAATATTTTCTTTTTCCGTTAGAACACCTACAGAATAAATTCGATTTACTTTAGCTCCTAGCGGTGAAACTAAATAACTAGGAGCTCTTTCTTCCCCTCCTTCGATTTCTAAATCCGAGTCGTTAAATTCTCTTGCAAAAATCCTCCAAGCCACTTCTCTATTCATCATACTCATCTTAAAACCTCCTTTGGTTTTAAAGATCTTTTTTTGATAGAAAAAATTAAAGATGAGATCAGAGATCTCATACTCTCACCTCATCAAGCATCTCCCTAGCTTCTTTCTCTACGTCTATACTTTTCTCCTCAACATTATTAGCGATGAGCATGAGTCCATACTCATCGCTGGTTACGTCACCTCTAACCTTTAGTGGCTGGGCAATCAGTTTTTCTTCAAGTTCGTCTCTGATGACTTCCTGATTCATCTCATCTTTTGCTATGTCCATGGCCTTATCTATATCATATCCCAAAACATCTTCTGTTAAGTCTCTATTGAGTATAACGGTTAAGGCTCCGGTACCATCATCTAGTATCCCTTTAACTCTGAGATCAGCTTTACCATCGACTTTTCCATGTACTCTGCATGCTCCTTTTTGTATCACTCTATTACATTCTGGACATCTAAATATTAAACCACTACCACTTTTTATATCTATCATCACCGCATCTATCACCGCATCTACTGCACCACCACGTTTAGCCATGTCTGAGATGGTGTATATAGAGGTTTCTTCCAACTCCTCAGAAGGTGGAAGATCATCATCTAAAAATTGAACTTCTGCATTTTCATCAAAGCTAAATTGAGGAATTCCTCTCCAGCTTCTCACATAACCTCCTTTTATGGATAATACATCGTTTTCGCTAATACCAAAATCATGCCACGCACTGAATTGGGCCTTTCCTGTTTCATCGGCCATGATACCCGAAAAAAGAGTTTTTTCACCATTTTGTGTGTCAACAGTCTTCTCTTCAACAGAAAGAACCCTAACAGTAACTTCCAGGTTACGCATGTCTTCTCTAATATCCCTAAGATCAAGCTTTTGTGCCTCCCTTTCGAATTGAGGAACTTCATCTTCATCGATCTTTTTTATAGAAGCCCTTGAACCTATATTTATCTGAGGTTTATCGTTCCACTCGTTTGCATATGCGTTCTCTATCTTTATAGTATCTCTTTCGTTTAAATCAACGGAAGGTGCTTCCCATAGCGTATAAGGTATGGTCCCGGTATCATCACCAAGTATTCCATACCATATCCTTTTAGGTTCATCATCGACTTCAATCTCTTTATCATCTTTAGAGACTATTCTACATTTGAGATCAAGACTTTGTTCTTCACCCGTGATGTCCTCAATCTTCTTTTCAGTACCAACGTAAAGTTCTTGAGGATCACCTTCGTATTTTTTGACTATCGATCTTTTCGCACTTCCCAAGGGTACTCCGTATCTTTCTGTGTAGGTACGGAGTTCCTCTTCGATCTGGTCTTCGCTCAACTTTTCGTTTAACGCCCGGTTTATATCTTCAATATGGGGCGCGAATTTTTTATCTTCTGACATTTCGATCACGTCCTGGTCCGAATTAGACCAATATCATGCAAGGTCGCCTCCTATTTAATTATTTGCAGAGGGGGTAAATGAAAGTGAGATGTACTCTACTTAGCAATATATGTGAGCACAGATATAAATTAAAAATAAAGTAATACACTAAATGGAAAAAAGAAAGAGTTTTATTCTGGATATTTATTCTGGATATTCTTCGACTTTCTCGTATTCGGATTTTATATGCTCAATGATCACATTCCTGTCTCTTTTTAGATGAGATGTGTACCAGTTCTTGACCACTTCCTTCAAGATCCCATGGAATTCATCCATCTGATCGTCTTCGATTGGAAATTCTGATTCAAATAGAGAGTACCTAGCAAATATCCTTTTCCATCCGCTGTATTTGTAATACGTTTCTCCCTCACTGAATTCAAAGAAAAGACCTACCTTCAATTTATCCTCATCAGTGAAATATTCGAGTATGAGACTATCACCTGTTCTATCATCTTCCTGCGTTTTATCCATGAGTTTCATTTTCCTAACTTCTGAGAAGTCGAAATCATTCCTGAATTCCCATTTTTCTGGAAACTCCTTGAAATGGGCAAAGGAACTGTAATCAGGCCGCATACTGAAATGGACGTTCAGTTTTTCGAACCTTATCCAGATCCTCCAAAAATCCTTGATGAATTGTCTATTCAATTCAGCCATCTTCGAATCTCTTTCTCCTAAGTTTCGAAAGACTTCTGAGGTTTTTTCCTCTAACTCAGCATCCAATTCATCGAACCAATCACCTGCTTCTCCTTTAGATTCATCCTTTGAAGACATGAATATCCCTTTTTATATTTTTAAGGCCCCTTAATTACGTAAGGTAATGGGGGTAGGGATATAAAAGTTTTCTCAACATATTGGACATTATATGTCCTTCGTTTCAATAAATAAGTAAGATTTCCTGCCATCTATTTTAAATAGTAAATGTTAGTTTTTAGATGTCAAATGAGAGGTAATATACCCTCTTACCAAAATACCTCTCACACTTATATTCAAATCTTAGCACTCTTAGGAATTACTTTGAAGCATATCTGGGTTTGTCTCATACTTATTCTTTGATATCTCTTTCATATTTAATTGCATCACTCTTTCTCCTCCAGATTGATACACTTTTTTATACACTTCTATGGTTATTTTTTCCCCTTGCTTGTTTCTGATATCTACTACATGAGGTTGACTGTGACTTTCTTCTCTCAAAGCCACGAACTCGTTTTTATCATTAGCAATTTGCTTTAGAGGATCTATATGCCACATCTTTCTTTCATACATATCTTCTAATGAATACTTCAAAAGGTCTCTCATATATGGATTCACGTCGATTATATCTCCTGAATTTGCATTTAAAATCAATATCCCATTTTGCGCAGTCTCAAATAATCTTCTATATCTCTCCTCACTTTTTTGTAATGCATCTTCTATATTTTTTTGATCAGTTATATCTACAATATACCCCATAAAATGTTCTAGCTCGCCGTCATCTGAAAAAATCATATTGGTATAATCTTTTACCCATATTAGACCTCCATTCTTTTTTATCAATCTGTAAGGTCTGTGTTCGATCCTCTTCGCGCCCAATTTTTTATGCAATTGGATTTCCTGTTTTATTCTTTTTTTATCTTCTTTAGGGAGTAAATCTGCAAATTCTATTTCCCCTGTTGTAAATTCTTCCATATCATAGCCCAGTAATGATTCTACATTTGGTGTTACGTACTCTACAGGCCAACCTTCATCTGCCTTCCATTTAAAAAGAATAGTCGGTCCCTCTACGAATAGATCACGCTCTTCTCTGAGAGTTTTTTCAGCTATGATCCTCCTTCTTGCCAGCGAAAGATCGTCAACTACCTCCTTTAAAAGTTCCAATTCTCTATTGGATATGAACCTGTCTCTTTTATGACAAATGATGAGCAACCCAAATATTTCTTCTTCAGATTTCATTGGGATTAACACTGTATGGTGATCGATGTTGTCTTCAGGATAATCACAATCTTTGCAGTACTCTTTTACCCCATGCACTTGAACTGTCGAGTTATTATCAATAACCTTTTTTACACACTCGGGCGCATCTCCTTTCCCATCTACTGTTATCTCCCAACTCCAATGATCGTGTTTTCCAGAACTAACAAAGGGTTTGAGTTTCTTAGTATCTTTATCAACTAGAGCTAATTCTACATTTAAATATCCTCCTGTATCTAGTAAAAGATTGCATGATTTTTCAAAAAGGTCTGATAAATCATCTTCTTGTGCAATCAATCGATCTATCCCTCTAATCGAAGTAAGTAAAGAATTTAGTTCTACCAGCAACTCAGCAGTTTCCCTATGATCTACTTCCTGAACTATTGCATCGGCTATCAAGCCAAAAATAGATTTGGGATCACCAACTTTGGTAAAGTAACGGTCTGCTCCCAAGTTCAAAGCTTTCATAGCGACCTCTTCTCTTCCCTTCCCAGTAAAAATTATGATTGGAACAGAGCTCTCTTTTTCTTGTCTTATCTTTTTTAGAAATTCGATACCATCCATATCTGGCATCATGTAATCTGAAACTATAGCATCATGAATGTTCTCTTCAAAGATATCTAAGGCTTTTTCAGCGGAGCTAACCGTTTCTACTTCTAGATCATCCTTTTCTTTCTTCAAATATTTTTTAGCTTGATCCAAAAAGTGGATATCATCATCTACAACGAGTACCTTCATTTAACCCCCTAATTAATCTTTATATCGTATATACGGGACGTGAAGATATATAATTTACGTATTTAGGACGATATTAAATAAATAGCCAAATATAGAAAAACGGAGCAAACACTACAAAACTGACCAATACAGCTAATCCCAACTGATCTCAAATTTACAGTGGTCGGCTCCAGTTCCATGACATTCATTTTCCTTTACCCTAACGGATTTATCGAGTGTTTCTTCTATGATCCCTTCTATCAATCCTTCATCTAAAGAACATAAAGAGTGACCAGTGGCTGGCATGTTAGAACAATCAAAGCATCCTTCTACGATCAACTGATCGATACCGTTATGATCAATAGTTCCAAGTCCAGTATCTTCCCAAAATTCTGATATCTCCTGAAAAATTTCTTCCTTAGTTTCTACAGAAAAGTCCTTTCCTATACTTCTACCAGCATCCCTACCGATATTCTTCAAAGCAGGATGTATGTCAAGACCAAAAGAATCGAGTCCATAGCGCATGAGATGGAACATTCCTTTAAGAAATCCGATTATGTCTCCTTTAGAATCTCTCAAGTTCTCAAGCATCTCTTCATACTGTTCATCTTCCGGGATGTTCGGTTTTCCAATGAGTCGTGAAGAAACATAATAAATCTTCTTCCTTTCATCCATTGGATCTTTTTTATCGTCGATTATACCCATATCTTGAAGATCAGAAAGATGCACCGATACGGTCGATTTAGCTTTACCCAACTCTTCTCTGATCTCCGAAGCCGACATCTCTTCTTCTTCTAGGATATCAATGATGCGATTTTTTGTTTCACTCTGAAGTATAACCGCTCCTTTATCGGTGGAAAAGATCCTAGATCTGCTACTCATATCTCATCATTTCTTTTGAAAGAAAAAGTAGTCTATAAATCTTTCCTATTGATACGAACGTTCGTACATAAGCGAAATGTTTTTAAAATACCTATATGTTCCTTATAACGGTGTTAATAATATGGATAAGAGGAGTGCACACGAGTCTGTAGAAGAGATGTATGAAAGAGTGAAAGAGGACGGTATGAGCAACGTTCATGACCGGTACGATGCGATGGAGAACGTAAGGTGCGACTTTTGTGCAAAGGGTACAAGGTGCAATATCTGTTCCCAGGGTCCATGCCGGATCGTTGATGGCGTTACAGATAGAGGAGTATGCGGGATAGATAAAGATGGTATGGTCATGAGAAATCTGTTGAGAGTTAATAGCATGGGAACTTCTGCCTATACTTACCATGCAAACACAACTGCTAAAACTTTAAAGGCGACTGCTAAGGGAAAGACGATATTCGATATTCAGGATGAAAATAAACTGAAAAGTTTAGCGGAAAAAATCGGACTCGAAATATCAAAAGAAAAATACGAACTTGCTGAGGAACTAGCAGATTTCATGTTAGAAGAGATCAATCGTGACAGTGAAGAGACTTCAAAGGTGTTAAAAAATTTCGCGCCAGAATCCAGACAAAAGGTCTGGGATGAACTGGATATAACTCCGGGAGGGACTCTGCACGAACTGATGGACGTGAAGACCAGCGTGATGACCAACGTTGATAGCGATTATCAGAGCATGGCTCTAAAAACGCTGAGGATGGGGTTGGCGACTTCTTATGGCTCACTGACGCTTCTTGAAGAGGTTCAGGATATACTGTTCGGCACCGCAGAACCTCACGAGGCAGAGGTAGATATGGGTATTCTCGATCCCGATTATGTAAACATCTTACCCAACGGTCACGAACCCTTCATGGGAGCGGCCCTGATCCAAGTTGCAAGAAGGGAAGAAGTTCAAGAGAAGGCTAGAGAAGCCGGGGCTGAAGGCATCAGAATCATCGGTTCTATAGAAACAGGACAGGAACTCATGCAGCGTTTTGAAACCGATGATGTTTTCAAGGGGATTACAGGTAATTGGTTGAATGAAGAGTACGTTTTAGCAACAGGCGTTGTAGATGCTTTCGTTGCGGACATGAACTGTACTGTTCCCACCGCTGGAGAATACGCAGAAAAGTACAATTCTACGATAATTCCTGTCACGAAGTTGGTCAACATACCTGGAGTAGAACACGACATAAATTACAAGCCAGAGAAGGCCGAAGAGCAGGCTTTAGAGATAATCGACAGAGCGATAGAGAACTTCAAAGAAAGGCAGGGCGAAGAAACACATGTGCCGGAAAACAAACAGGAGATCATAACTGGATTCTCTCCCAAAGCAGTGGTGGAAGCCCTCGGAGGTTCACTAGATCCGTTACTTGAACACATACAGAACGGCAATATCAAAGGTATCGTAGCACTTGTAAGCTGTACCACCCTTGATAACGGTCCACAGGATAATAAGACGATCGAAGTGGCGGAAGAGCTGATAAGTAGAGACATACTGGTGCTCAGTGCTGGATGCGGCAACGCGGGCCTACAGGTCGGTGGCTTGACGAGTTTAGACGCGATCGAGAAGACAGGTGAAGGTCTAACCGCTGTCTGCGAAGCTCTCGAGATACCGCCAGTGCTCAGTTTCGGGACCTGTACCGACACTGTAAGGCTGATAAATCTAGTTACCACAGTAGGTGAAACCCTTGACGTAGATCCCTCAAAGCTGCCCGTAGCTGTGACCGCACCCGAATATATGGAGCAGAAAGCTACGATAGCGGCTGTCGCGGCGATCGGATACGGTCTTTACACCCATGTATCTCCTACGCCGCCGGTCACTGGAAGTGAAAATGCCGTCAAACTTTTGACTGAAGATGTTGAGGAATTGACTGGTGGAAAGTTAGCTGTAGGTGACGAACCAGAAGCTATAGCGGACGGTATCGAGGAACACATCGAAAAGAAAAGAGAAGGACTCGGTCTTTAAATACAAAAACCCTTTTCCTTATTATATAGGTCAACTACCCCTCCCTAAAGGAAAGGGCTTGTATACAGCAAGACCAGACTGCATCGACAATTTAATTATCAGTGTACTCCACTCTATCCTGCAGAGCAGGAACGGAGAGGCATGTAGCTTCACGTTCGCTTCAACGTACCTGATTTAAGGGTCTGTTGACCACGACCCAAGCCGAGAAAGAACCCGTGCATGGTCAGTAGCGAGCAAACGCATTCGTTTCTTATGCCTTCTCGGGTTGCAGATATATCATTGTTTTTACAGTAATTAAATGTTCTGGGTGTATTCTTCCCCGCCCTGAAGGACGGGGCCTCCTACATTGTCTCTGGTGATAAGAATGGGAAAAGATGAAAACCAGCTTGACAAAATCGCGAGCGAGATATTCAAGCTTGAAGAGTTGATAGATTATCAAGAAGGTGCGGTGGTAAGTAGAACTCTTGTAGATAAAGAACATACGACCTTGACCATATTCGCTTTCGATAAGAATCAGACATTAAGCGAGCATACCGCTCCGCATGACGCTCTGTTGCAGGTCATAGACGGCGAAGTCAGAGTGATAATCGAGGGAGAAGAGTACGAGTTAGTAGAAGGTGAAACGATCATCATGCCCGCTGAGAAGCCTCACGCTGTCGAAGCAATATCTAAATTCAAGATGTTCCTGACGATGGTCAAATGAAATGAGAATCTTATATTTTAATGCATAACTTCTTATAATCAGAGAATAGTTTGTAATCACTGGTTGTATTATCTATGCCAGAAGAAAACTTCAAAGCGGTAGATACCACCCTTAGAGACGGTGAGCAGACTCCTGGAGTGGCGTTCTCTCCACAGGAGAAACTCGAGATCGCTAGAGAATTGGATGAGCTAGGTGTAGAAATCATCGAAGCCGGTTCCGCTCCGGTTTCTCAGGGTGAGAGGGAAGCGATATCCAGTATAGTTGAAGAGGCGTTAGATGCCCAAATCCTCAGCTTCTGCAGAGGAATGAAATTCGATATTGATAGTGCCATAGAATGCGGTGTCGACGGCATACATCTCGTGATCCCTTTATCTGATCTACATATGGAAAAGAAATTGGGAAAGTCAAGAGAAGAGATAATGGAGATGAGCCAAGATCTGACCAGGTACGCAGTAGAACACGGATTGAAGGTGAAGTTTTCAGGAGAGGATTCCACTAGAGCCGATCCCGAGTTCGTTTCAGAAGTTTTTTCCCTAGCGAGCGAGGAAGGTGTGGATTCGACCTGTGTATGCGACACTGTTGGCGTGTCCACGCCTGAAAAGATGTATGAACTTATCTCTGAATTATCACTAGAGGTAAAGGCGCCTTTGGCGGTCCACTGCCACGACGATTTCGGTCTTGCCACAGCTAACACCCTATTCGGCTTAAGGGCTGGTGCAGAAGAGGCACACCTGACTGTCAATGGTATAGGCGAAAGAGGAGGGAACGCAGCTCTGGAAGAAGTGGTAGTAGTGCTCTCGGAGCTGTATGACTACAAGATAGATATGGATTTCACCAAATTATATGATATCTCAAAGATGGTAGAACGATATTCAGGCCAATCTATACCTCCCTCTAAAGCTTTGGTCGGTGAGAACTCATTCGCTCACGAGGCGGGCATTCACATCGACGGCATGATAAAAGACTCATCTACTTATGAGCCTATAAGTCCCAAAAAGATAGGTAGGAAGAGAAGATTCATGGTAGGAAAACATTCAGGTAAACACGCAGTAAAAGACAAACTGAAGAGAGAAGGGATAGAACTAGAGGAGGAGGAAGTGCATGAGATATATCAAAATATAAAAGATATTGGCGATGCGGGTAAAAGTGTTGATGAAGAGAAGTGGAAGAAGATCATCGAAAAGGTACTGAGCAAGAACTGATACTTGAGATATCAAAATTCATCCTGATTTTTTATCCGATATGATTGCTTATCCTATATGATTGCTAAACATTTCAGACCTCTTCTCCCTTCTTATTCTTCAGTGATTATCTCTCGTATAAGATCAAAGGCTTCGAATATCTTCTCATTTTTAATAGAATAATATATCCGGTTGCCTTCTCTCCTCTTCTCCACGAAATCTTTGTTTTTCAGTTTATTCAAGTGTTGAGAAATATTAGGTTGATTCAATCCAGTAGATTCCGCCAGTTCACCAACGGATTTCTCTCCATCTCTCAAAAGATCGATTATCTTCAGGCGCGTCTCGTTGGTGAACGCTTTACAGGCTTCGGCATGCTTCGGATAGATTTTTTCATCTCCCATATTTACGGTCTCCATTTATATGTTAAATCAAGCGTTTTATTTATCGATGTTGATTTGTCCATTCTACTTTCACTCTTCACCTCTCCCTATAATCCCGATAGCGTCTTGAGGACATTCTTCATAACACTTCAAACACCTGATACACCTAGTTTCAAATTCTTCATATCCTTCTTTTTCTTTTTGAAAATTTTTTACCGCGTCCTTCGGAACACCATCGATAGGACAGGCCTCAACGCACAATTCACAGCCAACACAATCTTCCTTTATGCCCAAATTGTAAGGAGCTTTTTTACCTAGGATTCCAGATAATACACCCCAAGGACAGGTATAAGCGCACCAAGCTTTGTCGAAACTGAATAGTGCGAATGTAGTTGCGAAGATGAACATCGCTCCCATAATGATGAATGGTATCCAAAATCTGTCAAGAGGGGAGAACAGCCAAAGTAAGATCAAAGCAGTGATGAAGATCATTGCGAAACCGAATCTAAAGGCTTTAGATTTAAAAACTTCTGGGAGTTCCTTATCTCTCTTTAACTTCCCAAGGATCCTCTCCGTGTAAAATCCGAGAGGACAGAGCCATCCACAGAACAGCCTCCCAAAGATCAACGCCAAAACTAGTGCCGCTATTACGAACAAAATATTGAACTGAACGACACCTACAAAGAACAGTATCGCAGCCAAGATGATCATGAAGATCTGCATGCCAAGTCTTATTCGATCGATAATCGAGCTCATCTGACCACCTGATTCTGTTTAAGTAATTAAGAATATTCGAATATATTAATCTTGCGGTGTCACGGTATGCTTTGATCTCACAGATGAAAAGGGATTTTGATCTTCTTTGATCATGAATACACCCATTCCCTCAGTTGTTCCTTCTTGTTGAACACCTTCCGTTCAGCCAGATACGTCGCCATTATGGTGGAGATCGCTCCTCCTCCGACGATCATGAGGTATACTATTATCTGATAGATCGCAGCCATTTCAGGAGCTGTGCCTCCCATCAAGAGACCGGACATCGCTCCAGGTATGAATATGATCCCCAATGTTTTCAGATTATCCAACGTCGGGATCAAAGAAGCCTTTATAGAGGTGTCGGCGTGCTTTCTGATGGCCTCTTTAGAATCCGCTCCTAGTGAAAGTGAGGTTTCGATCTCAACTCTGTTTTGCCTGACTTCGCTTATGAGACGTTCCATACAAAGGGAACAAATCCGCATCGAGTTTCCAAACGCCATGCCAGAAAGAGGGATGATGAATTCAGGTCTGGCTATAGGCATAGCCCCTGTCACGGCTAAAACAGCAAGAACGGTGCCTGCACCGGTAAGGATCGATGGAGTGGTCACTTTGTAAGCGTCCGGCATCTTTGTAGCTCTCTTTGCAGATATATGTCCACTGATCACCACCATCATACCTAGAAAACCCCATATCCCTAGATACCACAGATCCATATCGAAAAGTATTACCAGTAAGCCTGCGATTATGAAGAGTTGTACCGAACCTTTGGCGATCGAATAAACCAGTTCCTTGGTGATGTCGAGTTTCTTGATGACCATCAGGATTATCACTATGACCAGGATGCTCAGTACAGACGCTAGAATCAGAAGTCCTTCGAAGAAATCATACGGGACGCCGGTCAAGATAGGTATCCAATTCAAAACGCAGCACCTCCTTCAAATTCTTCACTTTCATAAACACCTCTTATACTTCCATCTCTTAGATTGGCTATCCGATCAGAAACTCTTTTCGCCTGATCGACGTCGTGGGTTACCAACAAAACGGTGAGATCGCGCTTTTTCGAGAATCTAAGTATGCTTTTCTCTACCTTTTCTTTTCTTTTAGGATCGACTCCAGATGTAGGTTCATCCAGCAGCAACACCTCCGGTTTGAGAGCAAGGGCTCGGGCGAGAGCCACTCTCCTTTTCTCCCCTCCGGACAATTTTCTTGCATCCCTGTCTTTGAACTTCAAATCAAGACCGGCATCATTTATACAGTTCAATATGTGTTTTTTATCTACCTCACCTTGAAGAGAGGGCCCGTAAGCCACGTTATCGAAAACCGTTCCGGAGAACATCACGCTCTCCTGCGGAACCAGTACGACCTCTTTCCTCAATTCTTCCGGTACGAAATCTTTCAAATCTTTTCCTTTATAGATTATCTCACCAGAATCTATCTCTATTATCCTGTTCAGGCAGCGGAGCAGGGTGCTCTTTCCACTGCCAGAAGGACCCAACAGACCCATGACCTCTCCCAATCTGACTTTCAGATCTATATCTTTCAACACGAGAGTATCTTCCAACGATTTCCTGAGCCGTTTCATCTCCATTATATGATTCAAGGCATCACCTCCTGGTGAAGTTCTTGAATAAAGTCACGCAAGTGATCTAAAGTTTTTTCACCCTCCTCAGTAGAGGTATAAAATTTGATTACTTTTCCATCTAACTCTTTTTCTTTAGATTTCAAAAGCCCTTTCTCTTCCATCTCGTGAAATATTGGGTAAATTGTTCCGGGACTTATAGAATAGCCGTGACTCTCTAATTCTTCAATCATTTCTGCTCCATAAATTCCTTCTTCATGTGCATGATAAAGGATATGAACACGCATGAAGCCCAAGAGAACTTTGCGTTCATACATGATATCGATTCCCGATATCGAGAGCCGATATTAAAACATTGGGTCCGTAGTTCAAAGATTATCTATATGTAAAAAGTGGAGAAGTAAAGTTTAGAGATAATAGTATTCGCGGAGGCAAAATATAGAAAAAGAAGAAAGTTTTTAGATCAGTTTTTTTAGCGGTCCAACCTCCGTCTATCAAGATGTCTTCACCGTTGATAAAGTTAGATTCTTCAGACGCTAGAAAGACAGCGGCATAAGCTATATCTTCTGGCTTTCCTAGACGTTTGTAGGGAGTGTTCTGTTCCATGAAAGCTTTCATCTCTAGATCGCTCAAGAATCCATCGGTCATCTCCGTTTTGATGACTCCTAGTGAGATAGAGTTGATGTTTATACCCTCACCTGCATAATCTACAGCTAGTTCCCTAGTCAAATTGGTCATAGCTCCTTTAGAGGCGCAGTAAGCTGGAGCCTCTGCATAACCCACGGTTCCCGCTATAGAAGATATATTTATGATGTTTCCTTCAATACCGTTATCAAACATGTGATTGATAACCATCTTTGTGCATAGGCAAGTTCCGTGCAAGTTAACATCTATAAGGTTCTTCCAATCTTCAGTTTCGGACTCATGGATCTTTCCCTGATAGAATATTCCAGCATTGTTGACGAGAATATCTATCTGTCCGAATTTCTCTATCGTTTTTTCAACAAGTCTATCCACTTCATCTTCAGAAGAAATATCGGTTTTAACGAATATTGCTTCCCCACCATCCTCATTTATCTTTTCATGAGTAGGTGTTTTCCTCCCTCTCTTGGTTCCTCTTGGATATCGGCCACTACAACCTTTGCTCCTTCTTTTCCATACACTTCGGCTATACTCTTACCTATTCCTGATGCCGCGCCTGTCACAACCGCAACTTTGTTTTTTAATCTCACTTGTATCACTTTAATCACAACAAAGTGTTTATAATATTTAAAACTGTTGGACGTGTGAGTAAAAATTAGTTTATATTAAAAAAATAAAAAACTGCTTAAAAAATCTAGATGTCAAATTCAACCTTTATCACTTCTAACAATTCATTCAATTTTTCTTCTCCGTATATGTCCTCATACACGTTCAAGAAACCCAACACCATGTTTTCTGCACTTGAACCCATATCCTTTATCCTTTTTTCACTTTCATTATAGGCTCCACATCCCACACAGGTATCTTGATCTATTTTCACACACTGCATTTTATCCAATTTTCTTACAGATTTAATCCTCTTTATTAAGTATGGGAAGAGATAAATGTTTTATGTAGTCATCTAAAGGTGTTTTTTTACTCTCCCATCCATCTATTTTTTTCTTTATATAGTCGAATTTTTTATCAGAACATTCATCGACTAATACGGGATAGAATATCTCCCCTTCGTGGAAAGTGTGGAACCTTACTTCTTCTATAAGATCATTGCTCAAATGTAATAATTCTTCCCAATCTTCTTTCTTCCACTCTAGTTTTTTCTCGCTTAATTTATCTAGAAGTTTCAAATGACTTTTCAATATATCTCGATGTTCTTCTTCCAATAGGAAAGAAACTTGACTATCTAATCCTTCTATTTGATTCCAAACAGGATAGATGAGTCTTTCTTCTTTTTGTATATGTTCGTCTAAATGTTTTAAACCTTCAGCTATGATATCGAGTTTGACGGTTTTTTCTGTATTATTTATTTTTTCTTTACGTTTCTCTTTCAAAATCAGTTCTAATCCTTCTAATAATGTTTCAAATTTTGTATGTTCTATCATCAGCCTTTTAATGGGATGATTTTCTTCTAATTTGTTAATTATTTTAGAAAAATCATTCTTATATAATCCTTTAAATAAATTGCTAATCAATGGAAAATCGTCTTCATTGAACATATATTTATCCTCTAGGTAAAGTTCTACAGTAGCTGCATAAAAATCAAACGGTTCAGCATTCTCTAGATTTTTTATTGCATCTTTTTCACTCATATCTCCTTCATCAAATTTTTTGATAATTTTTACGATTTTTTCTGATTTCATTTTAACTTCCTCTTTTAAGAGTCTTACATATTTCCGAGGTAAAGCAGCAGTAACCTATTTCGTCGCCTTCATCTTTAATCTCTTGCCAATCCTTTAATTCTTCCAAGGCGGAGGGATAGAGAATGTTGTTTTCTTTGAATATATGATCTCTCAGGTTCAAAACTAGATAGTCTATCAACTCGATGATTTCATTCTTATTTTCTGCTGGTTCTTGAGAAAATTTCTTCAACTCTTTTTTCTTAGGCCACATCTCATCGTGATCCATTTCCATAATATTTACAGGGCCGGTGATTCCTTTTTTGACTAGTCTAGGAAAAATGACTTCTTCTTCTCTATCATGATGTTTTTCTGCTTCAACTATAGTCTTAGACATAACTAATTTGTTATTTTTGAGTAGAACTTTTTAATCCATCCTTTAGCGAAGGTGTTCTTTTTGCTAAACCGATTGAAGAGTTTCTGGATTGTTTTCTGAAACTCTTTTAATGAGTCTATTAGAAGAGGAGATAGTTCCCGTTTGATACTTTTCCAAATGAATTCGATAGGGTTAAGATCCGGCGAATATGGTGGTTGGAAAATAAGGGTTAGGGTGTAGAATGCTTGCAAGGTTATAAGTTTTATGTGGGTTGGAACGAGGG
>CAZRSB010000023.1:0-27991 GCA_964602715.1 uncultured Thermoplasmata archaeon
ATGCAGTCTGGTCTTGCTGTATACAAGCCCTTTCCTTTAGGGAGGGGTAGTTGACTGCAGAGGTTCATGATGAGTACGGAGGATGGAGTGACTCGATGAGTTATGAAGTAAATATCGAGCGCAGAGAGAGTTCAGGAGGCGGAGGATGCCCTTATGTATCACCATGGGACGGAGAAGAGTACAGGAGAGATAACAACCTGTTGATCGGCTCTGAATACAAAGATGGTATTGTTGACGATCATTATGTGCTGGAAGAGAGTCTAGAACCGAAGGATGAGACCTATCAGCTGAAGGTTGAAGAATTCAAAAATACTGAAAACTACTTCGATCAGTTAGCCCTATACACCATCGATCATCCTGAGAACTATAAGATAGGAACTACTTCGGAAGGAGAAGTCGTGTCATATCAGGTAACTAGAGAGTTATATGATGATAATACACGATTGAAGGGAGCTGAATCGGAGATAAAATTAGAACTGGAAGAAATATTAGAAAACAGGCCCTTCAATAACGAAGAAAAATATCTTAGGATAAGATCTAGTAACTATCGATCTAGAGATGAAGTTGAGGACAATAGAGATGAGTTGCAACATAACCCACCGATCCATCCCAAATCGAATTTAGGATTGACCGCTCGATCAACTGATCGAGAGGAAGAGATCAGCATATTCGATGAAGCCGAGATATATCCAAGAAATCACAGATCTGATCTTCTCTTGCCTATAAATAAAATCGAAGATGAGATATTATCTTCATTCAACCGTGATGAAGATGTAGACCTGCTACTTGAGAGTGATGAGGACTTTTATCTAGCCTGTATATCATTGGTAAGGGAAGAGGATGACAAAATACAAATGCAAGAAGCCGAACTTGAGAGGGCAGTTTTCAATCGATGGTTTGATGTCACTGATATGATCTCTAATCCGAATAGTAGAAAATTGAGACAGATACCTGGTGATGAAATACATCTAACTTTTGATATCCCTGAAAAGAGTTGTAGAGATGCAGAAAGGTCATATCTGATATTCTCAAGAGGGAGATACGATCTATACGAGTCAGACAGCCGATCTGAAGGTGTTTTTGATCGTAGTGAAGAACTAAATTTTGAGAATATTGATGTATGCAATTTAGAGGGAGAATCAGAGTGCACAGAAATAAGACAGGTCAGAAAGGAAAGAGATTCGAATTTTGGTGAGATCTACAAAAATGAGACTTTAGTAAAGTCAGTAGAGGATCAATAAAAACCTGTTTTTTTTTTTATTTTATACATATGTCTATTTTAATTTTTTTCATTTATTTTTTCGTCTGTGCTAAAAACATCACAGGATCATATTAGTATTATACACAAAGAAGTTGTATTTTTAGGAATTGAATATTTTGTTGATATCTGCTCCTAACTACAACGGACTACAAGCTTTGGACCTCTCTGATCTTATCGGACGAAATATGTTGATTGATAAACGAAGATGCTGAAGTAGAGATTTGGGGTAAATAGGAAACTTCTGCATGGTTGAATAAGGGTATAAAAGGCTAACGGTGAAATATATATTATGGTTTGTTTTATCATTAGGTGAGCGGTTGAAAAATGCAGATTTCAGATGAAGGAAAAGCAAGGTTTATGGTCATACCGATCGTAGCGATGCTTGCGGTGACCCTGGTTGTAGCGGGGTGGCAGTATGAAGAAGAGGACCCAATCGAAGTTGATGTAGATGAAGGGTATGATGAGATAGTGATACCGGAGGAAAAGATACCAGCTGAAAACGAAGTAGAAAATCACCCACAAAACCAATCGGTAGCAACCACATATGTGAACAATGAGAGCTATCTTGAATTTGAAGTTGAACCGGAGTCTGTGATGTCATGTGAATGGAGGAGGAGCATATTTTTTAATTTCCGAGCAAAAGGTGAGTTTGATGAAGACCTTGAGATCGAAGATTTTGGGTTTTTAGCAGTTGAGACTGAAGGTGGTCCGGAATTGAATTCATATGATTACCTCTCGAATACCGCCAATATAAGTGAGGGTTCTGATTGGGAATACTCCAAACAGCACCAAGAGCCTAGATCGTTTGGTTTTGATGTCGATTCGAATGAATTCACGGCTGAGATAGATTATACTCACAGTATCGTTCGAGAGAATTGGGAAGAACCGCATACGCTAGAGCTGGAAGCCATAGTAGGAGGTCTTGCTGAAGAAGTTAGCGTTAGTATTGATGTGCATGTCGAAGGTGGTGATGAGGGATGAAGCGAAAAGTACGAAAAGTACTCACTTGCTTTACAGTCCTAATTTTGATTTCGGTAGCCTTCTCGCTATCTACTATAAATGTATCTGCCGAGGAAGGAGATGAGCCTGAGCTTGACAATGATGAGAATATATATTTCATGGCGAATGAAGAAGTGGAGAACTACGATTACAATTATTCCTCAGATATTTACTCACACCAACCACAGTAGGTGACGGAGAAGATAGTAATTGGTACGGCCCTAGCTTTGTATTCGACGATCAGATACAACTCACGGTAAATGTCGAGGAAGTAACGAGTAGTGACAATAGAAATTCAATATATTTTTATGTCACGGCCCAAGGAGCATACGAAACTAATTCTGATTCCCATGGCATACCAAGCGAGGAAAATGTTGATTATGCTGGCACTACCCATGTTCCTATCGAAGGGGAGATCACTGATATGGAAGGAGGAAGTCAACACGATATAGACGAATTTGACACCCATTCTAATACGGAGACAGGGAACAACATAGCACTGGATGAGGATGAAGATGCAGATGAAGATGATCATGATTTGCTTATGGACATACTTGCGTTTCAAGCTAAAGCTAGAGCTCATGCTGTTCTTGATGTAGCACCAATCACTGGCCCAAGTACAGTGCTAGGTACTCTTAATGCGTTTGATGAACATTTACATCATCATATCTTTGATCCCGAACCCCATCCTGAGGAAGAAGACCAAGACTGGCAGCCTTATGAAACTTTTCAGAAAACTTGGCCTTTAGATTACGAATCATATTTAGGCGGAAATTGGGACGCAGATAATAGTCGAGGTTATTCTGCTGCTGCTGTATACCAGTTGACTTCTAGTCGTCCTCTTCCAGATAGTTTCACGGTTGAATTCTCTGCTAGAAACATCCTTGATATCCATTCCAATGGTCTATGTGATTTTCAGGTTGGCGCCGAAGCCACGGTAGAGATCCCGATCAAGAACGCGAAACCAGAGGTTCAGAGTGACATGGAGATGGACAAAAAAAATTATGAAACCGAGGATTACCCAGGCTATAATAAGATATATCCTGTTTTTCATGATTTAATGGTTACTAATCCTACAACCTGTGAAGAAGTACCTTATGAAGTGAAAATAGATTGGAGACCTGGATGGGATTATGGATGGGAGACATTAACATATGATTGGATTTCTCACGGGGAATGGATGGAAAAGGAGGTCAGTATACCGACACCAGATGATGCCAATGGAGACACCGTTGATATACGTTATACAATTAAAACCTATGACCAATACGGGGGTTGGGAATTAGATACTGAATATAAACGGGACTCTTTCACTGTGACAAATAACGATGGAGATCCCCCTCCTGGTGGTCCTCCTCGTCCACCGCCTGGAGGACCTCATCCTGTAAGTGAATCCTCGGATGATATATTGGACTATAGTAAGCAGAGTTACCAGGTTGACGATCTATGGGGATACGATTGGGATACTACTAGTTTAGAGTTGATAGATACAGATCAAGTGGAATCCATACTGGAAGATGAAGAGGTATGGTTGCTAGAAGAGGACGGTGTACTGTATTTGGTGGATGAGAGAGGAGAAGGAGTGATGTTCTATATCCACTCTTAGTAGGATGAAAGGAAAAATAGAAACCCTTTTTCTTTTTTTAATATATGAAAACTTAACTAAAATAAAAAAAAAATAATAAAAGTGAGTACCGAAAAAAAAAAAATAATAGAAATTGAGTAACCTGCACAAGAGGTTGAAAAATGCAGATGTCAGATGAAGGAAAAGCGAGGTTTATGGTGGTACCGATCGTAGCGATGCTTGCGGTGACGATGGTCGTCGCCGGGTGGCAGCATGAAGAGGAGCAGGAGATAGATGTAGAAGAAGGATACGACGAGATAAGTGTTACCGTTCCTCCTCCCCCTGAAGATGGAGAGCATCAGGAAAACAGATATTTCGAGAACGAATCCACAGCAACTACTCTGATCAAAGAGGATCATGGTTATCTAGAATTGGAAGTCTCGCCGCGATATTGGCATGGACCTCATGAGGCCTATATGTGTTTTATAGAGATCGATGTGAGAGGGAATCTCTCTTCGGAACTAGAACCAGAAGAAATGGTGATACAAACGCAGGGAACTGAAGCACCAGAGATTGATAAATTCCATATGGGTCATATGAGTTCTCAATGGGAAGCAGATGGTTTGGAACTCTGGCCCAGCACGGAAAGAAGAGATGGGGTTGTAGGAGAGCAGGAGACCTTGACAGGCAGTTACGTGGAGGATGACGATAACTTTTCTGCAGATACAGAGATGCTTATGGAACATCCTACTGCTGATTTAACTCAAGAACCGATAACTCTCGAATTTCGAGCTACTCTCTATGGACTTTCAGAAGAAGTGACAGCTACAACTAGAGTATCATTTACACAGGAGGAGGTGTAGATGATGAATATCATAAAACGCAGAATTGTAATAACCATCATCACAACGGTAATAATATTGGGATTTTCATTTGGACCCCTATCTCCTGTAAGAGCTGATGATCCTGAGACTTCTATTGACCTCGGTAGTGGGATGGTCTACTATCCTGCACCAGATCATTCTTATAATCCAGAGATTGAAGACTTTGGAGCGGCATCAGGTGAAGTAGAAGACAAAGCCTTTGAAGATACTCATCCTGAGGATAAGTATGTTGAGAATGATCTGTCATTAACAGCACATCCTAGATATGTAGACGCAGAAGACGACGGGACTTCATATATCTATATAGCTATCACAGGCACAGGATATGGCGAAACTGACTTCTACTATGAATCTGGTAGCGGGATAAGTTATAGTTGGGACCCATATCAGGTAGAATTGTCTATTCAACATAAACAGGAAAATGTAGATGCTTATTTAGGTGTACGGACTGAAAAAAATATAGGTATTAATACGTGTGGTGAAGAAGAAGAAGGAGATGATTATGAGCCTACTCAAGGCGATCTAGCTTTGGAAGCTGCCGGTTTTGTCCCATACATCGGGGATTACATTGATATGACCAACTTCGCCCAGACAACGTATGAAGTCATAGATAATGAAGGAGAAGGTAAAAACAATGCAGCGGAGCAGGTTGATTGTGGTGATTCCGGATATGATGCAGAAGTAGGACAGGTCTGGAATATTGAAGAAATAGATGAAGATTTTTATGATGATGGGATCGCTTTCACCTTTGGTACAGAAGTCTTATGGGAAATTGATGGCGAGGAAGATAATCTACACGAGGAACTAGAAATAGAGGCAACAATTAAAAATCGTCAAGAACAAAACCCCCCAGGAGTCCCGCCAGATGTAAGTTTTGAAGATGGCGCCGAAGCCTCGGTAGAGATCCCGATCAGGAACGCGGAACCGGAAGTCGATGAATTTGAGGTCGAGGATGAACCGATAAGTCTCTCTGTTGGCGATCCTATATCTCCTGAGATCAACTTTGGTTTTAACAACAAAGCAGGTTGTACTGAAGCACAGTATGAAGCAAAGTTAGAATACCGTTTAGATAATATGCGCTCTTATGAAACTATAGATACTTATGATGTTACCATCGATGAAAACGATCTAGACGATGTAGAGATAGATTGGCGCCTTAAAGAACCACCTGATGAGTTGGACCTGAAGATGACACTTACAGCTGAAGATGAGTATGGAGGTTGGGAAAAAATAGAAGAAGAAAATACAGATATAGTTATCTGTTACGATAAAACTAAACCGGAAATACAAGAATTCGGAATAGAAGAACCAATAGAATATGATGGAAGTACCATAATCCCACAGATAAATTTTGAATTCAGCAACCAAGGATACTGTACTGATGTAGAGTATGACACCGAGCTAAAATACAGTTTCGATTATATGGATGACAATTACGTACTCCTCGATACCTATACATTTACTATAAATGACCATTCAATAAATGATATAGATATCGATCTAGACACTGGCGAATATCCTCCCAAAGAAATAGATATGAAGATTACTCTGACAGCTAGCGAAGAGTATGGTGGTTGGGAAGTAACAGATACAACAAGTGCGGAGATGAGTAGCACTGCTAAACCGGAAATACAAGAATTTGAAGTGGAGAATGGACCGTTAAAGTCTCCCGGTAATGCCCTGCTTCCAGATATCAACTTTGAATTCGACAACATAGGTGACTATGATGAAATTGAATATGATGCAGAATTGGCATACTGGCTTCAAATAACTGGCAGTACAACTAGTAGTGATGATGAAATGATGAGTAGCAATTATGAGATTGTAGATCATTATGAATTTACTACCGGTCATCATCACCTGGATGATGTAGTGATCGAGTCTGAAGATGATGATTGGTACCCTGCCCATGACCAACTGGTCTTGAAGATGACACTGACAGCAGAGGAAGAATACGGTGGATGGGAAGTAACAGAAATCGTAACCGTAGATGTAGAGATCCTGAGCAATAATGAATTTCCGGATTGGGATACTCGGTATGAAGATGGAGATACCATAAGTTACAGTCTTTCTAATAACCAAGGCACATATACGGTTCATGAATCTATAGAAGTAGATACTGTTCCAGAAAATCTCAAAAACTGTCAGGACGTACAAATCACCGTCGATTGGGGTGATGGTTCTACTTCTTCAAACACGTTAACTGCCCCAGAGGATGATTGGGAATGGAATCCATATAATAGTTTCACGCCAGGTACTTGGAGTGTGGAAATAACCTTTGGTAGAGATTTCCGTCCATGGCAAGAGACGGTAAATTATGTGATAGAGGTTGAACATTCCGGATTTATACCTTTTGGCATATTTGAAACTGATAGTATAGAGATGGAAGAAGCTATTGAACTCAACGCCGATGAAGAAGATATCTGGTTTTACGTAAGTGAGGATATGACATACTTGATAGACCAAACAAACGAAGAGTTAAAAGTCTACGAAGTTGTAGAGACCGATGAAAAGCGTTAGGAAAAAACTAAAATCCTTTTTTTATTATTTTCTTTTTAACTAAAATATTTGCGATCGATATCTGCTATGATCTCTCTTATTTGAAAGATCAATCGAACAAAAAACTGATAACAATCGACTCAATACTCAATATCGATATCATGCCGGATGAAATAATCGTATCTGTCGGAGATATAGAATTATCGGGTGAACTCAAAGACACCAGATCTGCTAATAAGATCAAAGAGACACTACCGATCAGATCAGAATTCAACACATGGGGAGACGAGTTTTATTTTTCTATAGGTTTACAACTAGAATTGGACAATACTGCTAGAGAAAAAGTCGAAGTGGGGACGATTGGCTACTGGCCCACTGGTGAAGCCCTTGCCATCTTTTTTGGTCCTACCCCAGCCTCGACAGATGAAAAGCCAAAAGCCGCTAGCAAAGTTAATGTAGTGGGCAAACTAAAAGATGCAGAAAAACTAAAAAAAGCAAAAGAAGCGGGAAAAATAAAAATAGAACTGAAATAGCTTTACCCACTCTTTTTTCTACCTAGTTTTTTTCTCTTAATTGATCAGATATCTCATCTAACAATTTTTTCCATGTACTTTCAAGAGATTTATCTCCTGTCATAACCGAGGCACCTGGATGTCCTCCACCTGTAACTGATTCTTCAGCCTCTGCCAACCCTGAAAAGATACTGCCCAAGTCAAGACCTTTATCGACCAATTCATCTGAAGCCCTACTAGTGATGCGGAATTCACCCCTATCATTCAAATTGTTTGTAACTATGGCTACATCAGCTCCTCCGCTCAGCAGATAAGATGCTACTGAACCCTCATAAGCACCTACATTAGTTATCGCAATGATAAAACCGTTTACCTCTCTAAGCTCAGCTCTTTTAGCTCCTTTTAAACGAGCAATCTTCTCAGAGTAGGACCTAGAGTCAAAGATGATCTTCCTGACTAAATTAAGATCTATATTTGCCCTTTCCAGTATCTCCCCCAAAATAGAAAAGGTCCTGTGATCTCCTCTTTGAAGAGAAGAACTATCAGTAAGGATACCTGCTGTCAATGCTACACCTTCTTTTTTTGTCAAATCCTCTTTTTCGATCATCTCGTATATCAATTCCACACACGAAGTTCTCTCTTCAAGATATAATTCAACGTCTTCCCAAGAATTACTAGAATGATGATCGATAACTATTGTTTTTTCACTTGGAAATTTTAGAGGAGCCAACTGTGCTAGATCTGGTGTATCAAGGACTACAAATATATCGTAACTATTACAGTCTACCTCCTCCGCCGATTTCAGTTTAAAATCAAGAAAGTTTAAAAGATTTTTACCGGTGCTGCTTGGAACTGTTGGGCACACTACATCTCCACCGTAGAAACGCTGGAAAAAGTAAGCACTACCTACAGCATCCGGATCCGCATGTTCATGAATAAGAATCAGTATATTTTGATCCTTATCTATATTCATCAAGTTTTCGCCTGCTTGCTTATTGTTGCATACCGCCCATCTGTGCACTAAGCTTTTGCTGTATTTCTTGGAATTGATTCTGAAGTTTTTCCTCTTTACTCTTCAGCGATTTTAAACGAACTTCAGCAGTCTCTTTCTCCTCTTCGAGTTCCTCTTGCAATCCATCTTTATCATCAACTTCAACAAGGATCTCTCCTACTTCTTGATAAAGATCCGTATCCTCTTCTATCCTTTCAAGTTCATCTAAGGCTATCTTGAGTTCCTCTGCTTTTTCTTCTAACTGCTGTTTCTGCTGCATGACCATCTGTAATTGCTGCTGCAGCTGCTGCGCCTTTGCTACTTCGTTCTGTACATCTTCCTGCGACATAGACATAATTTTTCCTCCAAATTATTTATTAATTATACTTTTTTGTGATCTTTTCAGATATATCCAACCATCTAAGGTAAGAATTCAAGGCCGCTCTCAACGCCCCGGTATCTTCCGCTTCTATCTCGATCTGAGCGGAGTTTAAATCTATATTTATATCCACTCTATTCATACCTTCTTCAGCTTCAGGTACTAGAGGCTTGAGAGTCTTCTTCGAATATTCCTCAGATAAGGCCAGTGTACATCTTTTCATATCTACCTGGCCTTCAATTCTTTTTTCACATTAGGTCTTTCCTTGTAAAAGACCCTGCCTCCACAATTGTCACATTGTATACCCACTGTATCAACGTCAGTTGTGACTTTTTCATTGCAGATATAACACTTGAACATGATTTATTCCTCTTCTTCAACCATCCTTTGGATTTTTCTACCGAGACGAGGCTTATAAGCTCCGGCCGCAAAGGTCAGATCACAGTGATTACAGGTCCAAATACCAGTACTATCTCTCTCCACCTGTTCGTGATGACATCTAGGACATTCATATTTTGAGCGTTTTGCTTTTTCTATATCCTTGAGGGAATCTCTAACCTTGACCCCGTATCGGGGACCAAATCTTCCTGTGCTGCCGACGTTCTTCTTTTTCTTTGCCATGTTAACTTACCCCTTTTTGCCTTAAAGGTTATCTCGTATTTTATTTAAAGATTTTCCCATTCAACCTCATCTAAAACCTTCTCTCTCATCTCTTCCCCTATCTCTTTCGCCTTGTCTACACAATCCTTTGTAGCTTCGTACTTGAAGACTCCATTGAGACCCTTCTGCATTGCGACGATCTCGTCCTCATTGTTGAAAGAAACAGTCAGTCTTGCGTCAGCGATCTTTTCCTCTTCGAGCTGGGCATCTAAAATTATCTGATCCTTGATCTTTGTAAATGTTGTCGGTACGACCACATAATCTACTGGTAAAGGATAGTCTTCGTCTTTTTCAGCTTCATCAAATCTTGAAGCGGGTACATCTGCGTCCAGAAGAGCCGTCATAGCTCCGATTCCTGCAGCATCGAAAAGGTTACCATCAAAATCCAAAACGTGGATATCGATGAACACAACCCAGACTTTTTCTCCTTCTTCGATACACAATTTTTGGGTATCAATAGCATCACCTTCTCTTATACCTCTATCAACAACTCGAGCTAATTCTGTAGCATCTTCGCCAGGGGGACCTGATTCATATTCAGGAGAAGCCATCGGGATCAATTCGGCGGATGTTGTCATAACACCTTGATTTGGGGTATCCGGGAAGGGTTCTCCTACTTCCATCTTTATCCCCACTATAACTTCAGTATCGCCCAAACTTACACGAGCTGAACCCTCAGCCGAGTTGGCACAACCTGGTTCTATTTCTAGGTCTCTGTATTCCATCAGTTCTCGTCCATCAATTCTTTTTCCTTCTTTCAACAAACGATATAGATAATCTTTTGTTATGTTAGACAGTATCTCTTTCATCTATTCCACCCCCTTCTTCAGTTCTTCTAGATCTCCATTTCCCAATTCTGTGGAGTACCTTTTCTTCAGTGCCTCTCTTTGAATCTCATATATCTCTTCACAAGCATCTATCGATAAATCCATCGCCTGTTCATATTCTTCGATAGTCAAATTACCATCCATCTGAAGAAGACATAGTTCCTCAGTCCTTGGTATATAACCTATGGGCACGTCTGCCTCACCATAATTATCTTCGTTTTTCCCAAGATCTAGAACAACTTGTCCTTCGATCTTACCTGAAGCACATCCAACGACCATGTCTGACATAGGTATTCCTGCGTCAGCTAACGCCACAGAAGCTACTGACAAACCTGCACACCTGGTGCCAGCACTAGCATCTAAAACCTCTATGAATACATCTATGACTGATCGAGGATATTTTTCAGTAAAAACTACTTTTTCCAAAGCCTCAGAAACGAGCTTACTTATCTCTATCGATCTCCTATCAGGTCCTGGTCTTTTTCTATCAGGAACTGAAAAGGCAGCCATGTTGTATCTGGCTCTTACAACCGCTTTAGTGGTCTCCTGAGCATGCCTAGGATGCATCTCTCTCGGACCATAAACAGCGGCCATCAGTTTGTTTTTGCCCCACTCTATGTAAGCGGAACCGTCTGCTCTTTTCAAAACACCAGCTTCAATACTTATATCTCTTAACTCATCAAAACTTCTTCCATCTAGTCTTTCTCCATCTTTAAGCAATTCGATATCTTTCTTACTTCCCATTCTTGTAACCTCCAAAAATCATTTCATATTTCTTAAATATAATCATTTAATCATCTATCTAATCTACTTTCCTCTTTCAAGAACTCTTCTATCACATCAGTAAGTCCAACTACCTGTGCATTCTGTTCTATCATCTTTATCGCAGTTACCGCTAAATACTGGCCTTCAAGATCACCATCGATCCATATCCTACCGTTCTGCCCAACATATATTTTACAATCTGTGTACTTTTTCAGCATCGAAATCATCGATCCTCCTCTTCCGATCACTCTTGGAACTTGTGCGGGAGGGATCTCAATTATCTGACCTTCGTTGATCTTTCTCAAACCTTCTTCATCCATCGTTATCTGCATACTGTTCTGCTCATCTACGCTGGTTATCTTGACCAGGAGCGCATCACCTACATCGATATAGCTAGCGGTATCCCCATAATCTACCATCCAAGGTACATCATTGACATGAAGAACAGCTGGATTAGGAGCATTGACATCAACCATCCAAAAAGACGAGTTTATATCAGTGACTGTTCCGATAACCTTCTCTCCTTCTTGAGGTTCGTATCTTCCACTCTGAGCAGCCACATTGATGTAACCAGATCTTACTCTTTTAACACCTAATCTAGCAGCGTATAATTCACCATCTCGCTTGAATATACCTCTTCCTGGCTTAAGATCATCTTTTTCTACCTTATCACCGGGAAGAAGTATTTCCCTTTCTATTTCTTCATCATTCATATATAAACACCATAAAATTGATTATTCATAAATTTTACCTATCTAATTCCTCTATTTCAACTTTACCTTTCGTTATATCGTTTATTTTCTCATAAAAATCTTCTTTCACGCCTGCAGGTATTTTGATTATGCCTTGCCATCTCCCATCATCTAACCATTCATCCTCTTCTATCGATCCGAGATTTTTTAAAAGACCGTATATTTTTCCCTGGAGGTCACCTCTAACAGTCACTGCCATCCTTTTCTTTTCAAAACTCAATGGCAATAACTCTCTTATCTCATCTACGACCTCGTCCATCTGTTGACTTACTGGTTTGAAAGGATCGATATGTACATTAGCCTCTTTCATGGCATTTTCGATACGTTTTGGAGGATGCGGTGTATCAGTCTGCGGATTATAGCTGTTCCTGGCTATCCTATCAACAATTTCTTTCCTCTTCTGTTCCTGCCTTTGCTGTCTCTGTTCAGTCGTCAACTGAACTTCTCCTTCTCTTAAGATCTCTTCTATGATCTCCTCGGTATCCACAGTCTCAAACACGCGTTTTAGCATATGGTTTGGAGCTTCTTTGCCTTTGATAGCATCTGCAAATATCTTATCAGCAGGCAGATCCTCCAATATGTCTATTTCTTTGCCCTCTCTAAACCTTTCTACTGCGTCAGGTTCTATCAAGATCTCAAATTTTTCACCATGAGAAGAGTATCTACCTATAACGTAATCATCCAGTAGAGTTTTAGTGTGCTCTTTTTGAAAATCTTTTTTTCCCAATGGATCTTCCTCCTAATCATAACTAAGATAGATATTCATCTATCTCCTCAATTTCTAATTTTCTGAAATCTTCTTCGCGGGTTATTACACCTATATCAAGAGATCTGCTCTCCAATTCATCTTCTGAAGCTCTCTTTAAACTTTTCAACGAGAGTTCAATGGCTTCATCTAAATCCATGTCTTTTTCATATTCCATATTAAAGACTTCTTGTACGTCTTCCCTGTTGCTACCTATGCTAACAGCTTTGTAAGCCATATTAGCACCGCTTGGATCAGTTTCGTAAAGATGAGTTCCATGTTGATCGATCCCGGCAACAAGTAGAGCTGTTCCGAATGGACGGACACCTCCATATTGTGTATAAGTTTGTTTATAATCAGATACCTGCTTAACCAAACTCTTCACATCAATTCTCTCATTATATGATACTCTATTTATTTGAGCGGTCACCCTAGCATGATCAACCAAAACCCGTGAATCAGCCACTAAACCTGACGTTGCAATTCCTATTTTTTTATCGATCTTATAAATTTTTTCTATCGAGGTAGGTTCAACTAACTTTGTTGGAATATCTTTATTCACTACCAATGCTACCCCGTCATTTACCTTCACACCGACTGTGGTAGTACCTCTGCTGACCGCCTCTCTGGCATATTCTACCTGGAAGAGGCGACCGTCCGGCGAGAAGACCGTTATTCCTCGATCATAGCCCATTTGGCCTGGCTTCATTCTCTTTCACCAACCGTCATAATAAACAATTTGGTTATAAACCTTACCCTCGAGTTATTACGCTGTTATGATAATAGTTCATGGAAATGTAAGCTAAATATGAAGTAAAAATATAGAGGGAGGGAAGGGGGGAGGTTATTATGATGTATGAAAGTTTTGAGCCCTCTTCTCCCCATTAGAAAAAAAATAGGGAGGGAGGGTGACTATCGTGAGGGGTGATATCTTTAACCTTTGTACGTTTGTACTATTATGCAAGGGTCTATTTATATGTTGCGGTTGTATTCGAACACTTGAGGAATTCTATAGAACTACAATTGTATTTGTCGATCATGTTTTAAGCTGTTCTTGATTCCTCCTATCCTACCGATGTAAGTAAAAGATTATTTATAAATTTTACGTTTGGAAACGATGAATTAGCTCAATATCTCTACGAAAAGATTCATTCGAAAACTTCAAGAGATCTTGTTGAGGATATCTAGCAAGGTGATGATCCCGATGAGTTGAAGAAATTCGCTCGAAAACTAGATCATATTATATGTTCGGACTCACTGAGTTCTTACGGAGAGGATCTTAACTCAAAACCGGCCCTAGAACCAAAAAGTAGTTATAACATCTATAAATCTCAAAGGTTCAAGTGAGTACGATGGCTAAAAAATCCAGGCGTGCCGGAAGACGTGTAAAAGATAAATGGAAAAGCAAAAAATGGTACAGGATAGTAGCTCCAGATTTCTTTGACGGGGCTGTAGTAGGAGAGACTGTTGCCTCCGACCCAGAGTCACTTTTAGGTAGGATATCAGAGATCAGTCTGCAAGATCTGACAGGAGATTTTTCAAGGACTCATATAAAGGTTAAACTAAAGATAAATGGTATAAGAGGAGGGGAATGTAAGACCCGTTTCATAGGCCATGAGATGACTACTGATTATGTTAGAAGATTGACTAGGCGAAGAAGATCAAAGATCGAAGCAAATTTCACTGTGAGAACTAAAGAAGGATATAAGATAAAAGTAAAGCCACTGTCCATAACCAACAAAAGAATCAATTCCTCCATAAAAAGATCAGTCAGGAAAAAACAGCATGAAGTGATCAAAGAGATGGCTAACGACTCTAGACTGGGTGAATTCGCCGAAAAGATGCTTTTCGGAGAACTTCCAAAGATAATCGCTAACGAGTGTAAAACTGTATATCCATTGAAACAGGTGGAGATATGGAAATCAGAAATCGTATCGGTACCTGAACAGGAAGAACTAGATGTCAAAATAATCACCGAAGAAGAGCTTGAAGAGGAGGAAGAGGACGAAGAAGATGAAACAGATGAAGAAACTGAAGAGGAAGAAGAACCAAAGATGCCCAGCAAAGCAGAGGTCGTAGAACAGTTCCAGGAGATCGAAGGCGTTGGTCCTACTACTGCTGAAAAATTATATGAAGGAGGCTTCCGAAGTTTCCATCAATTGAAAGAGGCCTCTAGAGATGAACTCACCGATGTTAAAGGGATAGGCGAGGCTGTCTCCGAAACCATCTACAAAGCAATCCACGAGTAAAAACTATAACATTTTTGTCGGGGTAGCTCAGCCTGGTGGAGCGCTAGACTCATAGGGAAGCTGATGCTCCCCCAAGAGCAGACCTGAAAAATCGCTCAGGAAACCTATCCGGTTTCCTGCGATGTCAGGAACAAAGTTCCTGGGAAATCTAGAGGTCGCGGGTTCAAACCCCGTCCCCGACATCTAATATTCTATCAAAGCGGGTTCACGAACAAATCTTTGATTTGTGAGTTGTTGGAAATCTCTTTTGATTTCCGACTAAAACCCCGTCCCCGACATAATTTTTGGCTAGAAATAAAAATTGTTTTAATTTCTTCGATCTTAGCATTTAACTTTCAAGGATCTTTTCTATTTTCTGCTGTAAATGATCTAATTCATCTTGTATTATCTCCTATACAATTTCTTTATCTATATTCCAATATTGATGTATAGCTATATTCCTAAAGCCTTTAATATCTCTCCATTCAACTTCGGGATGTTCTCCCTTGAAATCACTGGATAAATTAGCTACAGCTTCTCCGATCACTTCTAGGTTCCTAACAACAGCACTAACATCCCATTCACTGTTCTTGAACTCATCGTAGGTCATACCTCTTGTATTTTCTTTGATGATCTCAATACGTCTCAAAATGTCTTTGAGATTGACTTCATACTTTCGCCTCAATCTTTTCTCCCCCCAAAATATGAGGTTTCAATTCATCTTTTATCAAGTGTCGTTTTACCAAGTCTACATCTCTTTCAAATAAATCTTCTAAAAATTGTAAAAGGTGTATGTAGTCTTTAAAACCCCCTCTTCCTTCTTCGAATTCCACTAAAAAATCTAGATCGCTCTCTTCTGATCCTTTTTTCTCAGCATAGGAACCAAAAAGTGTTAGTTTCTCAACTCCAAAAGAGCGTATTTTTTCTTTATTTTTTTCGATCATATTTATTATCTTTTCTTTATTCAGTTCATCTGTTTTACTCTCATTCATATATTTTAAAGATGATTTTGTATATATTTAAAAGATTCGGTGTGGGTCTAAAAAATTTGGTCTTTGAAAGATCAAATCTTGGAGGGGTTTTGATAATTGGATATAAATAAAATATTAAAGTTCATAGTAAAAGACACGACATTTTGTACTTTTCTGTTTCTTTTACTAGTTCTAGAGGACTTATATCCTCTTCCCCCTCAAAGCAAGTTCTCGGGAGCGACAGTGTCACGAAGATCTAAGGATAAAATCCTGACGATGTAGAGCTCGTAGCTTAGTTCAATAGTTACGAGTTCCACCATAATCACGGTCAAATTGGCTTTAATTCCCCATCCCCGACATCTAATATTCTATCAAAGCGGGTTTACTGCATAACCAAATTACGGGGAATTTCATTTCCTAAGATGACGAGGAAACTATACCTTCCTCAGAAAGTCGGAGACATCTTTAAGCAAACTCAATACAGAGACTGATACGGACACGCCAATTCCTGTTAATACTCATCTTGCAAGTAGCGTCTATGGTTCTGTCCCTACTGTTAGTCTGATCTGAGTATGAATCATGTTTGGTGTGGTCGAACTATGACCACTCAAAATCATAGGACTTCATCCTACTGACGTGAAATAAATATATACTTTCACGTTCATGCTACCATCTTCAGTCGAAGAATTTTCGAACTTCTTTGGCAAGTTTCTCGGGGCTTTTATTCACATAGGGTTCATCTATGAGTTTCGTCATGGCAAAATCATCTGCCCTGTAAAACCTATCCAGGTTGGTTCTTCTAATTATATCTATAACTGTAGAAAATTCTCCACTTTTTTCACATGGAGGAACAAAGACATGAAAGTTGAAGGAATTATAATCCATATCTGAATAGGCACTTAGGACTTGGGTTATCCCTTCTGCTAGACCTCCTATACTTTCCTCTCCGAAATCGATGAAATTCTTTTTACAGATCCCCTTTATGTGTTCGTATCCTTTAGGGGCATAAGCAGCTATCCAATCAAAGTTGTTTGTCTTTCCCACATATCTCTCCCCATCTTTTTCTTCTTTGATCAACTGATCCCAGTAGTTTTGTTCATTTTTTTCATAGAATCTTTTAGCCGCATTTATCATACGATCCTGATAATCCATCGGAGTTTCAGTAGCCAATAACTGCATATGAGGATGTACTATAGTGCTTCCTGCAGGCTTTAAATAATTCATAATGAGTGAAGGAAATATATTTTCCTCCTTTTCAAATACCTTTTGTAGATAATCTCTAACCAATATCAGTCCATCAGAAAATTGCTTCTCTTCGAATTTATCCAACGGTAAGTAATGGTCTTCACACAATCTAACAACTAGAGAGTACTTAGAGTAGGGAGTTATATTCGCTAGTAAAACTGCTTCCCCTCTTTCCTTCTTCTCTTTATCAAGTATCCTGGTATCTCTAGCTCCCACTTCATCAACACTTTCAGGACAGAAAGGACAGAAACCATCCTTTTCTACATCGCTCATGTCAGGGTCAGAGTGAGTGGGGATCGGCTTTGCAAGCACTCTAGAACTTTTTCCAGTGAGTGGATCTTTTCGTATCTCCACATCTGAAATTTCGACTTCTTCTTCACTTGGATTGTAAAATTCAGCCTTCTCGATTGATCTCTCGAACTTTATCATATTCCTTTTTAGTCAATGACGATGTAATAAATTTTATCTATCTCTCAAGATCATCTATCCATCAAGATATCTAAGAAATCGACTAGGTGTTGAGCGAGTGAAGGATTTGTAGTATAACCACATGTTTCAAAAGTGGGGGTAGCTAACAAAGCTCTCTCACTATCACTTATCAGATCAGTAGCGATGAGACCATCTTTCCTCTTTATCTCCACATCTAAAGATATTCCTTCTCTTGGAGATGTTACCACAGTTATTTCAACTCCTCGATTTATCGCTGTTTCGAGCTCCTTTTCAGTTCTTTCCTGGACAGTTGAAAAATTAGGAGTAGATATTATTATTTTATCTTCTGTTCGATTGATCATCTCAGCGATCTTATCGAGTACTTTTTCTTTTCCGTTGATAGTGTAAACAAGTTGAGGTTCACCTTTTTCTGAAAGTACCTCATATATAGTATTCAACCTACCAAACACATCATCTAGTTCTCTTGATATCCTACTTTTAACTTCAAGTGGTTCTGCAGGTTTGAAAATCTTTGGACGACCTTCGCTAACCACCACATATCCCATATCATGAAGGCTATCTAAAGCTTTATAAACCGAAGTTCGTGGCAGATTGGCTGTAGAAGCTATAGTCTCGGCTTCCGCCACTCCATGAGCTACTAAGACAGTGTAAGTTCTAGCCTGATAATTTGTAAGTCCAAAGTTTTGTAGAGTTTCACTAATGTGTTCATATTCATCTTGAAGCTCATCGATATCTATTGCATTTTCGTCCATAACCGTGAATTAATATCAACTTATTTAAAAGATATCCCTAAAAATGGAGTTTTTTAGCGATTTGCGCTACAAAATATTTAATATATCCTCATGATTTTTCTAGCTTGATAAGATGGTGATTCAAGAATCGGCATTGAAGGAAGGGCTTCCCAAGAAGACCGCTTCCTTGTGTCCTGAATGTAGAGAAGTTATCCCCGCAAAGATCAAGGAAGAGGACGGGAAAGTCGTCATGGAAAAAGAGTGTGAAGATCATGGCGGTTTTAAAAGTACGTACTGGTCTGATGTTGAGATGTATAGAGAAGCAGAAAGATGGGCCGTAGACGGTGTAGGCGTCGAGAATCCCACTATAGAGGACGCGAATAGCTGTCCTGATAACTGTGGCCTCTGTAATTTACACAAAAGTCACACTTGCTTGGCTAACGTCGATCTTACCAATAGATGCAATATGAACTGCCCTATCTGTTTTGCAAATGCCAACGACCAGGGCTATGTTTATCAGCCTACTTTTGATCAAGTTGTTGATATGTTGAAAACTCTAAGGAACGAAAAACCGGTCCCTACGACAGCGGTTCAGTTCTCTGGTGGCGAACCCACGGTTCACCCCGACTTTTTCGATATAATACAAAAGGCTTCTGACATGGGTTTCTCTCAGATACAAATAGCAACCAATGGGATCAAACTGGCAAATGTTGACGATTTCGCTCAGAAGTGTGTTGATTCAGGACTCCATACAGTTTATCTACAATTCGATGGTCTAAAAGAAGAAAATTATATCCAAGCTAGGGGGAGAAAATTACTAGACACCAAGAAAAAAGCTATAGAAAACTGTAGAAATACTGAACCAAAACCACTAGCTACAGTTCTCGTCCCAACTATTGTTAATACTATAAATGATGAACAGGTAGGGGATATCCTTGATTTTGCAATAGAAAATAAAGATGTTATCAGAGGTGTAAATTATCAGCCAGTAGCTTTCACTGGTAGGATATCAAAAGAAGAAAGGGAAAAGCAGCGTTATACTTTACCTGACCTAGCCCATGATATAATGGAACAAACGGGTTATCTAAGTAAAGAAGATTTTTATCCAGTGCCTTTCGTGACCCCAGTCTCTAATATCGTATCAGTAATCAAAAACGAACCTCAGGTTGCCTTTACATCACATCCCCACTGTGGTTTAGCCTCTTACCTGGTCGTAGGAGATCAAGGTGAGATAAGACCCATAACAGATTTCATAGATGTCGAAGGTCTGATGGAAGCGATCCATGAAAAGGCAGAGGAATGGGACAGCTTCATGAAAAAGGCCGCTATAAAGGTTGGAAGTAAACTGAAAACAGAAAAAGGTAAGCGAAAAAGCGTGGTAAAAAATTTCAGGAAGCATTTTGGTGATTATCTCGTAGAAGAAAAACTTCCAGGTGGACTAACAATTTCGGAGATCATGGAAGATATAATCACTGAAGGTGATAAATCATCAGTTGGCGAGTTCGCCTGGCGTACCATGTTTGTAGGAGGTATGCATTTCCAAGACGATTACAACTATGATATAGAAAGAGTTAAGAGATGCGTGATCCACTATGCCACACCTGACGGGAGAATCATTCCCTTTTGCGCTTACAACGGTGGACCTACCTATCGAGAGGAAGTGGAGAAGAAGTTTTCCGTTCCACTTGAAGAGTGGAGGAACGAAAAATGAGCGTTGAAGTAGAGCACGAAAAATGCATGAGATGTGGAGCTTGTGTAGGGACCTGTCCTGAAGATAGCTTGTTCCTTAAAGAGTTCTGTTTGGAAGTTTATGACTCATGTATAGAATGTGGACTTTGCGTTAAGGTCTGTCCGGTCCAAGCCCTTGATATTGGAGGTGAATGAGATGGATCCTGAAGAAGGAGATGTGCTCGAATATGATATCTTGGTTGTGGGTGGAGGTCCGATAGGAAGTACAACCGCTCGCTTCGCCGCGAAGAACTTTTCAGGTAAAGTACTTGTGATAGAAAAAAGACAGGAGATAGGTTCTCCAGTAAGATGTGCAGAAGGTATATCCGTTTCATGGTTCGATGAGTTAGAATTGAAAAAAACTGATCATTTCATTAGTAAGGATGTTAAAGGTGCTAAGATTTACTCGCCTAAAGGGCACGAGGTAACTCTAGGTCAAGAGATCGCAGGTGATGAGGTAGGAGTAGTGGTTGAAAGAGATATCTTCGATAAAGAGATGGGAGTCTTAGCAGGACAAGAAGGAGTTGATTTTCTGTTGAAGACTTCCGCAGTTGATCTCATCGAAGAGGACGGTAAAGTTAAAGGAGTAATAGCTAGAAGAATGGGAAATGAATTTGAGATCCATGCTGATCTTGTTATAGGCGCTGATGGTTTTGAATCTCAGATAGGAAGATGGGCTGGTATCTATGATTCTTTAGATCCTAAGGACATAATGAGCTGTTTTCAGTACCGGATGACAAACATAGATTTCGACTCCGATTACACACATTTCTTCCTTGGTAGCATGGCTCCCGGAGGTTATCTCTGGATATTCCCAAAAGACGAGAAAACAGCTAATGTAGGTTTGGGTATACAACTGCCAAAGCTCAACGGCAAAAAGACAGCTAAGGACTATCTAGATGAATTTGTAGAGGAAAAAGAGTGGCTCAATGAAGGGCAGGTTGTAGATATGGTCTCCGGTGGTGTTTCTGTCAGTGCTCCTCCTGAAAAAGTCATCAAGGACGGTATGATGTTAGTTGGAGACGCAGCTAGAGTGGTCGACCCCATAACTGGTGGAGGTATAGCGAACGGTATGAAGCAGGCTAAGATCGCCGGTGAAGTGGCCGCTGAAGCAGTTGAAGAAGGAGATACTTCAGAAGATTATCTTATCAAGTACGAGAAAAAATGGCGTGACAGGATAGAGGATAAACTCTGGAGAAATTACATGGCAAAAGAAAAGGCTGTTACGTTAGATGACGAACAGTTCGATAAAGTAATCGATGCTCTATCCGGTGAAGATATCGGTGAGATGAGCACGGAAGCGATTTTGCTTGCAATAGAGAGAAAGTATCCTGAGCTAGTAGAGGATTTCAAAGATATGCTGTAAAAGTCTAAGACATATCGACTCTTCCAAGACCCTTTTCAACTTCTTTCAATCTATATTCTATTCCCATTTCACTGAATATCTCCTTAGATTTGTTTAGAAATTTTTTTGCACTCTCAGTATCCTTCATTTTCAGCTGAAGCATACCAAGTTCATAGTACACTCTTCCGATCCTATATTTCTTAGACAGTTCTTTAGTCAATTCTAACGATCTTTTTAAATGTTCTTCAGCTTTATTTATATCTCCCTTTTCAACTAAAACTATTCCCTGCAGCATCGCTAGCTTTGACTCGACATTCTTAGTTTCGATGTCTACGTTCTTTGCTTTATCTAGATATTTTTCCGCCTTATCGATATCTCCTTTACTTAAATGATCCTCGACCAATTCACAACGAGCATTGAAAAGATTTAATTTATCGTCCATCTCGAGAGCCTTTTCGTGATTCTTTATAGCCTCTTCGATATCTCCTTCAAATCTTTTTATTTTTCCTTTTTGAATAAATCCCGCTCCTATCAACCTAGAACTTTCTATTTTTTCCGCCAATTCTAATCCTTTATCTACCCATTCTATAGCTTCCTCTAAGTTTCCTTTCATGGTATGAACCTCGGAGATGCTTTGGATCACTTCAGCTACACCATATAAAAATCCAATATCCTCTGCTATCTCTTTGGCCTCTTGAAAACTTTGTAAAGCCGTTTCGAGGCATCCCTTTTCTACATCAACCATTCCCTGAGAATTTTTCAGGAGATGATGAGGATGATCATTATCTATACGTGCTAATATCTCAAAACCGTTGTCCAGTAACTCTTCGCTTCTTTCCAGTTCACCCTTTTCTTTTTTAAGAATTGAGAGATTGTTAAGGATGATAATTTGTCCTAATTTGTTATTTATTTCCTTGTTTAATTTTAAAGACTTTTGAAAATAACTCAGAGCGTCATCGATCTCTCGCATTTCTCCGTGTGTCGCTCCCAGATTGTTATAAGATCGAACTAAAGCATATTTGTGTTCGAAAGAATTCTCATCACCAAGAAGCTCTTTTCTGATTTGAATAGATCTCTGAAGATAATCTATACAATCGTCGTTATCTATATTTCCTCGCATGAATGAACCTAGGTCATGATATGCCTGGGCTAGGATAGCTCTGTCATCAAGTTTTTTAGCTTTATCGAGTTCTTCAAAAAAGATCTCTTTCGCCTTCTCATATTCCCCTTTTCTCCGAAGTGCCCAACCCTTTTTACTCAATAGATTACAGACTTCTTCCGTGTTTCCTTTTTCTTCCGAAGTCAGATCATCATATTCAGTCTCTTCCGGAACGAATCTATCCATTTCTACCAAACTCAAAGCCTCATCAGTGATCTCGATAACTTTGTCGAATTCTCCCTGGTCCGACCAGTTCCTTGCGATCTTTCTATACATCCTTCTCTTACTTTCAACATCTCCTACCTTTGTGAGTGCCTGTTCAAGATATTTTTTAGAGCCCTCAAAATCCCCTATTATATTGCTGATATCCCCTAGTTCTTCCAGAAGAGATATCTCTTTCTCTTCTTCTATCTGTCCTGTTTTTTTCGCGATGAGAAGCGCTTCCTCGTATCTCTTGATAGCCTCTTCATGAGCATATACTTTTTCTGCTTTTTCAGCGGCTTTCAAAAAATAATCGAAGGCTTTTTTATAAGCTTCACCCTTTTTAAAGTGGTGGGCTAGAGTAAAATATTTATCATCTACATCTTCGTCAAAAACTTCTTCCATCGCATCTGCTATTTTTAGATGATGTCTTTTTCGCTCCAACCATTTACCAAGACCCTCATAAACGGTATCAACAAAAAGATCATGAGAAAATAAAAAAGAGTCTTCCCTAGGATTCTCTTTCCATATTTTTGTCCCTAAAAGATCGTCTATATCCTCCAGCAACTCAAGTTCATCTTTATTTGAAGCTTTAACCAATAATTCAAAAGGTATCTCTTTGCCTATCACACTTCCTAGCTGCAGTATCTCTCTCGTATTATCACTCAAATCTAAAACTCTTTTCTCTATAACATTTTGAACAACGTTAGGGATCCGGAATATTTCACCTTCAGAAGGGAATTTACCTTCCATCTCATCGATTACCCCTTCTTTCATCATCTGATGTACACTTTCTTTAACAAAAAGTGGGTTGCCATTGGTTTTGTCCTTCAAATTACATATAAAATCTTCAGGTATATCATCTAAATCGGTGAGTATTTTTATCAACTCTTCTACGGAATCTTCCTCAAGAGGCTCGATCTCTATTTTCTCCAATGTTTTTTTCCTCGACATCCGACGCATCGTCTTTTTTAATTGGTCAGAGTCACTCACGTCACCAGGCCGGTAAGCACCGATCAGTATCACAGGATCATCTTTTAGTCTGTCGGCCATATAATCCAAAAGATTTAATGTGCCTGAATCAGCCCAATGGAGATCATCGAGAAAGATAATAAGTGGTCGGGATTTAGACAAATCCTTCAAAAATTGAGTTGTCTCATAAAAAATTGACTTCCTCTGCGCATCGAACATCTTCTGACTTTGAGCTTTTCCTCTTGAAGATCGAGAGGCGCTGATCACACCCTCTACTTTATCTAAGTCGCTATCTATTTTTAGAAATTTGTCAAGCGCATCTTTGAAAGGTGCATAAGGAGTCTGATCTTCAAGAAAACATTTTCCCTCTAAAAAATCAAAATCTTCTTCTAATACCTTTTCCTTCAATTCTTCGGCCAATCTTGTTTTGCCTAAGCCGGTGTCTCCGGCTAGGAATAATGTTTTTACTTGTTTGTCCCCTACTGAAGCTATGAGGTCTGTCAATTTTCTCATATACTTTTCTCTGCCCACCAGTTTTTCTTTCGTTTTCTTATTTTCTCTGATATCAAGAACACCTCTTTCATCAACCTCTTTGATGATCTGGATCAAAGAGAGATCATCTAACAGCTCTATGATGTTTTTAAGTCTCAACTGGATCGCATCTTCGTCATCGATGAGGATTATCTTTTGTTCCTTTAATTCCTCCCAAATTTCTTCTCTTGCTTTTTTTCCTTTTTCTGTGAGTTTGTAATCATCTATGCTTTTTTCCTTTTGCTCTGTATCATCAGGAGTGATCTTTTCCTCCTTTTTTAATTCTTTAAGAGATCTTTCGATCGTCTTCTTTTTTAAACCTATTTTATCCTCTAAAAAATCGATATTACTTTGAACAGATACATCGGATCTCAAATGATCTCCTAGACAAAGAAGGATCAGATCTTTTTCATCTAGCTCATGAACTAAATCGCTTTTCAATCTATCACCTCCTCAAGTTTTTCTTGAATCCGGTTCTTCCAAAGCTCCATCCCCATCTCGTTAGACAAATCTGATGCCTTTTTGAGTATTTTTTCTGCCTTCTCATCATCACCACCTTTTTTCAGGTGAACCAAACCAAGATCGTATAGAACGGGAGGAAGATCCGTAGGAGAACGATCTTTGAATATCTCTTTAGATTGCTTTAGATTTTCTTCCGCCTTATCTAGCTCATCTTTTTCTCGATAGAATTTTCCTAGGACATGCTTACAGTTGGCCTCCATTATAGGAGAACTCCAATTCTCCACCTGTTCAAGAGTGTTTAGAGCTATATCCTCGGCCTTATCCATTTTACCTTGCTCGATATAGATATCTAAGATGTCCATCAAAATAGCCAACACCTCTTCTTCTTGCCCTATTTCCTCGAACAAGTCTTTAGACTTTTCATATGTTTCTAATGCCTCTTCCAATTTTTCTCTTTTTGCGTAGATATCACCGATGAAACCCAAAGTCCAAGCTATGCGGTGTTTGGATTCGAGCTCTTTGTACTTTTCTAAAGCATCTTCATATCGGTTCATTGCTTCGTTGAGTCGACCCATCTTTTGGTAAGTTATACCAATATTTGTCAAAAATCCCGCTAAACCAAGCTCATTTGATATTCTTTCTGCTTTTTCCATCCCTCTGTTAAAATGATCAAGAGCTTTCTGAAATTTTCCTTTTTCTCTATAAACGTCCCCGAGATTGTTCAATGCTATACAGATCCCCTGTGTGTCCCCGATCTCCTCACATTTCTCCAACCCTCTTTCAAATTGATCTTTAGCTTCATCCCACTTCCCTCTGTACATGTAGACCAAACCTAAATTATTGATAGAGGATATCAGTTCCTGAATATCATCCAATTCTTCTCTGATCTCGATAGCTTCTTCAAAAAAAGATCTCGATTTGTCAAACTTTTCTATTTCATAATGTATAGTTCCCAGATCATGCAGTGACTTAGCTAATAACTTATCATCATCTAATTCTTCGCATAATTCTTTTTCTTCTTGGAAAATTTTTAAGGACTCCTCATGCTCAGCCGCTCTCAGTTTTACCCATCCTTTGGTACTCATCAGATGGATTATCTCCTTTTTAGCGCTCTCCTCTTCGACTTCTAACTCCAAAGCTGTTTCAACGCTGTCAGATGCTTTTTTCCAATGACCCTGTTCTAACCAAGCTCTCGATTTTTTCCTATAAGCTCTCAAAGCATCAACTGAGCTTCCTTCTTCATCACAAATCTTGTCCAGATAATCTCTACATTTTTCATATTCCCCAAGCAGTTTGTATGCATCTGACATCTTTTCCCATATCTCTACTTTTGTATTTTCAGGATCTTCTACCTTACCGATCAAAGTCAAGCTCTTCTGGTACATCTCGATAGCGTCTTCGTGGGCGTAGACTTCTTCTGCTTTTTTACCAGCTTTAAGATTATACTCTAAAGCCTGAGAGTAATTTTCTGCACCTCTATGATGTTTAGCTAGATCAGAATACCATCTTTCAATATCGTTCTGATAAAGTTCTTCTATATTGTTAGCCACTCTTTTGTGGAGTAACTTTCTCTTTAATTTTTTTATGGACTCATAAACGGTCTCTTGGATCAATTCGTGGGAAAAATAAAATTTTTCCTCAGTAGGATCTTCATCCCATAGTTGATTTCCTATCAACATATCGATGTGATCTAACATGTCAATTTCATCTATGTTTGAAGTCTCCCTTAAAAGATCGAAGGGGATCTCTTTACCTATCACGCTTCCCATCTCAGTGATCTTGATCGTGTCATCATCTAATCGGTTGACCCTTCTCTCTATAACATTATATACCAATTCTGAGAACGAGACTTCATCGCTTCTATCTGGAAATCGGTCATTCTCTAAATCTATTTTTCCCTCTTCAACCATATGTCTTAGGCTTTCTTTGATGAAAAGAGGATTCCCTTCAGTCTTTTCATGAAGTCTTTTCACAAAGTATTGAGGTACCTCTTCTTTTCCGAGAACGCCTTTGATCGTTTCTTTGGTATCCTCATAGCTGAGAGGTTCTAGTTCTATCTTTTCCAACCTGTTTTCCCTCCTCAATCTGTGCATCATCTCCACTAGATGATGATTCTCAGAAACATCTTCTGGGCGGTAGGCACCTATGAAAAATACAGGGACAGCCCCTAATTTTCCGTCCATGTAAGCCAGTATATCCAAAGTTGCCTTATCCACCCACTGTAGATCATCTAGGAAAACAACTATGGGATCATCTTTCGCGAGTTGTTTTATATAATTAGTTGTTTCATAAAAGGTCTCTTCCTTTTTTGCATCAAAAAGATTTTTGTCTTGAACCGTTTCATCGCTCGTCTGGCCTATAAAAGCCATACTAGTTTTCTCCTGTTCCTCAGTATCTCTTTCGATGTAATCGCTAAAGGCTTCCTTAAAAGGAAGATAAGGATCTGAAGTCTCGCTCTGACAGGTCCCAGTCACAAACTTAAATCCTAATTCATGAGCAAAAGGTTTTAATTTCGATACAAGTGAAGTTTTTCCTCCACCGGCTTCGCCCTCAACAAATAATGTTTTCACACCGTTCTTTTTTACATCTTTCAAATTTTTCCTCAGAGTGTTCAGTTCCTTTTTCCTTCCTACGAAAACTTCAAGTTCCTTATCTAGACCGGTGAGATCGATAACTTCGTTTTCATTCATCGCTCGAAATGCCTTTACGATGGGATTCCTACCTTCAATATGATTACCAAGATTTTCAACCTTCAACACTTTTTCCTCCCCATCGATCTTCAATGTTACTTGGTTGTCTTTTAAATCCTCCCATAATTCCTTTTCTCTTTTCTTACCTTTCTCAGTGATAAAATAGACGTTCCGCTCTCTTTTCTCAGATGTTATTATCCTGGTATCTTTTTTTATCAAACCCTCGTCTCTCATCTTCTTAAGATATGTATACGGCTCACTTTCATCTATACCAACAGCTTTGGTAATTCCTTTTGGTGTCACTCCATAAGGAACTTCCTCTTCATCTTTGAACTCTTCGAACCCTTCCAAATACATCAATATTAGAGCTCTAGACCCCTCATTTAACATAGTTTAGCTTACACTCTTCTGATAAATAAACTTTTGTAAGTTGCTCAGAT
>CAZRSB010000024.1:0-25982 GCA_964602715.1 uncultured Thermoplasmata archaeon
ATCGGGCTGTATCCTCTCCCTAAAGGAAGAGGTCTTAGCCCTGATTAGAGATAAAATAAATTTATACCAGTATAGGGTTCAAATGGTAAAGAGAGATGATTTAGATGTATAATATTGTTTATCAACATCTTATAGGCTTCATGATTGGAATTGTCGGTGGTGGAATCTTAGGGTACTACTATGGTATTAGAATGGGGGAGTTTCCAGTATTCCATATCGCTATTCTTGCGGCAGCGGTAACTGGTTTATTTGTGATCCCCTTAACAGAATCCGCTTTCCTCGTTGGAGGTTTGAGTGGAGTTGCCATGGTTGCTTTGGTAACTTATTTATATACTCTTTCTAGAGATAAGGAGTTTGATTCAGGATTTCTTTGGATGATAATTTTGGGACCTGTTTTCTCGATCGTTCCACTTTGGTTGTCGGGGCTCTTTTGGCATATGGGTGGAGATGTTGTGGCTGCATATATAGGAATATTTATTGGATTATTGTTTGGGCTTATAGTTGGAGGAGTAAGAGATGAACAACCCGTTACTCTAAACCGATTTATTGTAGCCAAAATTGTAGCTGTTGTTATCGCGATATTATGGGTGCTATTTTTAATGGGTAGGATTCCTGGTGATGAGATGGATGCGTTTTGTCTTCTATTGGCTCCTACGGTATTGATCATCTTGTTATTCATCAATATGGGTAGAGGAGCAGTTACCCTTCGCGATGAAACAGATGACTCACCAGACAGATTCGGCGAATCATTTTGAATCTACTAAATTGAATTTAGAGACGGATAGACAGAAGCCCCTCTCCGTTTAGGGAAGTAGATGAACCCGCAGGAAGAGATTTTCCACTCTTACTCTACAAGTCTGCTTCTCGTGTTGACACTTACTAGATTTATCTATTTTGTTCTGTTACAACCGCTGTGTTGATGATATAAAGTGGAAGACGCAACTTTGAGGAATAAATTCCCCTTGATCGCAAAATTGAATATGAGAATGGAAGAATGTTAATCCGTTTGTTATCGTTGAGTTAAGTGGAAGATCCTCCACACTAGCGAATCAAATGAAAAAGTGAACAAAATTTAGTAAAAAGTAGAAGATTATTTTGTAGATACATGTCTCAAATGAAAGTAAAACTTTCCAAACGAGGGTTTTCTACATAACTGAAATAGCGAAACCTCTCTTATATTTAGCTGCCCACCGCAGTAACTTCCTTTACCACTGCACAACAATGCAGTTCAGGCACAAAGAAGGAGGACCAGATCAACTAGAACTCAACATATCCTCCATTTCTGCTTCAGCATATTTTCTTTCATATCTTAAAGGTACCTTTCCTTTTTAACACGGTTTCGAATTTTAGGGATATCCGATAGGGACTGATGTTTTTAATATCACAAAATAGGATGTGTATGGCCGAGATAGATATCGACTCGGACCTGAGAAATAGCAAATTGGTTACTAAAGCTTACTAGTTTTCAAAGTAGAGTTTAAATATGAAGAAGAAACAAACATACAGGGATCTTCTTGATTTCTCCATCTCTATCCAGCTTGTCTTTTGTCAGCATGTAAGTTTCACTCTATGGGGATTACATGAGATGTTTCAGTTAGTATGATAGAAATTCCAGGCTAAGATATTGATGTATGTCTCCTGTGATTCAAATAATTGGCTACGATAGGAGACGCAAGTAGAAAGGTAAGTTTAATATATGTCATTTAGAATCATAAAACTGATAGTTCCTCTAAACACAAGTAAACAGATCAACTGGGATTTATTTTCTATAATTAAAAAATAAATGTATTTAGTCACTTATGACAACTCTTATATAACCATCTTTCGTTAATCACTTGAAAGCGATGAAAAGTAAGATCATATTAGGTGAAGAGGATTTCAATCTAGAGGACTTGAAGGAGAAGGTAGTAGAAGATGATACTAGTGCGGTAGTAACTTACAGTGAAGTAGTTAAAAAAGAGAGGGAAGGTGTAAATGTTTCTCATCTTGAAGTCAGGATATATGAAGGGATGTCTCGAAATGAGATGAAAAGAGTAAAAGATGAAACTATCAAAAACTTTGATATTAACAAAGTGATCATAGTTCAGAGGATAGGGATAGTTGAGGCGGGTGAGAATGAGATGGGGATTATAGTTAGTGCTCCGGAAAAAGATGATGCCTTAGAAGCATTACTTAGTTGTTTGGAAACTTATGAGACTTACGTCCCGTTCTGGAAGAAAGAAACCACTGTTGACGGTAAAGCACATTGGGTACAAGAGGCTGATGAGCTACACAGCTTGTACAATCGAATGGTCAAGTGGATTTAAAAGAGTTTGAGGTTTACATCTCTCTCCTTGTAGTAGACTCTTTGTCAATATTCTTTGATCTAGTAGATGCTAACGCTAGTTAAAAAAGAAAGATAAAATATTATAATTTGATTTCAGTTCAAGAAATTTTTTATTAGCACAACTGGAGTACCAGCGTCAGATGAGCCACTAACTAAATCTGCTAGACTTCCTAAAATGTCCTCCATCTTCCTTGGTGTCGTTCCTTCCTTTTCCATGGAATTTTCTGATTTTGTCTCACTTTTTTTTCTTTCAAGGATTTTTTCGATTTCTTCCGGTTTTTTATCCTCTTCTCTATAGTATTTATCAGCTAGATATTTGTATTTCACGCCTCTACGAAAGTGATCTAGTCCATTGGTCGCTGCTACGACTGGCCTTGGATCAGCTAGTTCATAGATTCCTGATGTGGGATCTTTATAAGCGCCGTCACCATATATGATCACTTCTATATCTATACCTAATCCATCTTTCACTTTATTCTGTATCTCTTGTACAACCTTTTCACCATCTCTCGGAGCTAATTTTAAATGACCTTCACTGGACATATTGCTTCCCAAAAGTCCCCATTTTGAATAGACCTCACCTTCGGTACAAACGTCATCTAGAGTTACACAATTTTCAAATTTTTCCTTTATTGAACATTTAGTTTTTTCTTTTGAGTGTATGTCTGCTGCTATGACACCGTCTGGATCATATTTTAGGATGTCCTTTTCTTTGTTAGATAGTATTATTTTAGCTTCTGCTCCCACATTTTCGATTATTTCCTGATAATATCTGAGGTAGTCCACTTCGGTTATAGGATGTTTGCATTCCTCACCCCCGATATCTTCCATCGTGATCAGATCTTTCCCGATTTTTTCAGCTAGCTCAGGCGGAATAACCTGATTACCAACCTCATCATCTGGGAAAGGAAACTGAACGATCACTTCTCCATGATTTACGGCTCTCGCTATAGCTTCTAAAATCATTGAAAATCGGTTCCGACTAGTTATGGGGTAAACAACACCTATCCTGCTTTTCTTTTCTAGAGAAAGAGCTTCTTTTAAAATCTTGGCGACCTCATCCACTTTGATATAATTGTTTTGAGCCCTCGCCACGACAGATTCAGTCACACATATTATATCTCCATCATCAAGTAGATCGTCGTCATGGACGTATTTCACAGACTCATAGACTTCTTGTACAATATCAGTTTCTGGAGTGATCACTCCCATCTTTAATCCCATAGCGGCTGGTCCCACGTAATCCGGCAGTTTCATAATATTTCTCTCCAATTCGGTACAGGGAGGTCTCAAAAATATAAAAAAATTTTGTTCTAAGAAGAAATTTTTTCCTCCTTGCTGACCCAAATAGTTAATACACCCTAGTTACTAGCATAAGTTGCAATCAAAACAAAAAGAGGTTACAACCATGGACGAAGAAAACACGATATTTGTCGGAAGTAAAGAAACTATGAGCTATGTGATGGCTCTGATGACGCAGTTCAACAGCGGTAGTGAAGAAGCAGTAATAAAAGCTAGAGGTAGAGCCATAAGTAAAGCAGTCGATATTGCGGAAATCGCCAAGAATCGTTTCTTGGACAACGCCGAAATAACTGATATAATCACTGAAACTGAACAACTGGAGAACGATGAAGGCGGAGGAACAACTAACGTTTCGTCGATAGAAATTACAGTAAGGAACGTAAACTAATATCAGAGCACTATAAAACTAGCCCAAACCACTTTTTATTTCTTTTCTATCATTTCTAATATCTCTGATGCTCTTTTTTGGATGCTTATCTCAGGATAGTTCAGTAAGTTGTGAAAAAGATCTACAGATCTATCATTGTAGATCCCCCTCTCAACTAAAACAGAAAATGTCATCAAAGTTCTCTCTTTTAAAGTGTCATTTTCTCTAAGCAAACATTCATTCAAAGGTTTGATCATACTTTCTTCAAATATTCCTTTTTCAGCCAAGTGTTTTAATGTAGACACAGCTGAAATTTTGACATATACGTTCTTATCTTTTAATGCTCCTTCAATAGATTCAAGTATTTTTTTATCACAATCCTCTTCTATTACGATAAATTGGATGGTCTCTATTGCCCTTTCTCTTATCTTCTCTGCTTCATCATCTTCTAACATTTTACATAAAACTTCTACTGATTTTTCTGTGCAGAAGCCTTTCCCAGATAGAGTTTTTAAGGACAATATAGCCTTCATCCTAACTTCGTCATTTGGATCGTTAAGTTTGTCTGTAAGAATACTGATAGTTTCTTTTACTTTTATACCCTCTTTAGCGAGAAATGAGATGCCCTCGATACCTTTTTTTCTAAGGTCCAAATCATGAGAATTTACCAATTTTTTCAACTTCTGAAAGGAGCTTGGGTCGACGAGACCATTTTTGGCAAAAGAGATCAAGTTATCAATGGCAAAAATTTGCAACCTTTTTTTCTCAGTCAGGAGCATCTGATTTAAAGTTTTAATAGTTTTCCTCATATAGATTCCGTTATTTAAAGCCCCTTTCAGAGCCGAAGCTGCAGTTTCTCTAGTTTCTCTATCTATATCTCTCAGAAGATTATTCAACTTTTTCAATACACATGTTATATCGATCTCCTCTTTTGCCATCAATTCGATAGTTTTTGCAGCGTTCTTTTTGACCTCTAAATCAGGATCATCCAACAATGGTTTTACATATTCCACTGATTCCTCATCAATGAGTCCCTGAGATATCATACTCCTTAGAGTGTAAAGAGCAGCGTTCCTAACATCCTTGTCAGGATCATTCAAAACATAGTGGAGTTTATTTAAAGTAGACTTTTTGCAAACGCCCTGTTCAGCAAGTGCTTCCAAAGCTCTTATACTGTTCCATCTAACATACTCATCTTTATCCTCTAATATCTTGTTCAACTTTTCAACAGATTCTGGGTCATAAACCCCTTTTTCTGCAAGAGCTCTTAGTGCTCTAGCGGCATTCCATCGGGCATACTCAGTTTCAGTCTCTAATAAAGAGTTAAGAGGAGTCAATGAAGACCTATCGTAAACACCGTTCTCCGCCAATTTATACAACACTTCAGCTGCGATCCATCTGATTTTTTTATCCTCATCTTGAAGAGCTTCGTTCAGGGGCTCAAGAGAAGATTCTTTGTAGACCTCTCTATCTGCCAATTCACTTAAAGCTTCAATAGCTCTTTCCCTTACCTTTTTATTTGAATGGGTAACAGCTTTGTTAAGAGCAGAAATGTTTTTGTTTTCTTTTAAATCTTCAATTGTAGGTATACAAATCACCTGTCACTTATGCCATGATATAATACATATAAATTTTTTTAGGCTCATTTCTAATCTTTGATTTCAATTATCTTTGTATAATTTCCGAAAGTGTTATATTGTTTTTCTTATGTCTTGATATTTAAAGAATGAACACTCTACTACTCTTGCTCCTAAGCATCGCCATCTTCTTTGTAATCTCCTTGGCTGCATATTACTATCTAGAAAAGACGAAAGAAAAAAGGTTAAGAGCAGTAAAAAGAGAGAAGAAATTGTCATCAAAAGACGAGGCATATAATAGGCTCAAGACTGCAAAGCGAGCTACAGAGCTCATGCAACGTAGAGGTAAAAAAGTTAAACAAGCGAAAGATAAAATCACGAAAGCAGAGCAAGCCCTGCAGAAAGGAGATAGTTCTCAAGCTAAAAAAATAACAAATGAAGTGAAGGAAGAACTTTCAAAAGCCCCAACTATCCAGGAAGACGAGGATTCATCTGACAAAGAGTTTAAAAAAGCATACACCGTTGATGAACTTGAGAGTTTAGATAAGAAAAGTGAGGAGAGCGCCAGTGAAAGGAGGAAAGAGATGGAGAAACAAAAAGAGATGTTGGAAAGCTTACCTGATAACTATCTCGAATCTAAATTTGAGATAGAGGTTGCTAGAGATCTGTTACAAGAAGAACCAGATGAAGAGGCCGAAAGGTATTTTATAAAAGCTGAAAAGTGTTTCGAAGACGAAGATTATACAGAAGCATTGAGATATTCAATCAAGTGCAAAAAGACAATTAAAGGTGAAGATGCAGGATTGATTTCTGGTCAGGATATAGATAAAAAAAGTGGTCCCCCTAAAAAAATGCAGGAGAAGTTTCCTGATCTATTAGCAGAGGATGATGTAGGGAAATCATCCTACGTAGAGGAAGAGAAAGGATCTAAGGGAGAAGATAGAGCTGTTTTAAAAGCGGACGAAGTTGACAAAACTCCAAAGAAAGAGTGCCCAGGATGCGGATATAGGAGTAAAAAGGATGATACATTTTGTCCAAAATGTGGTACCGAGTTGAATTCTTTGATAATATGTGGTGACTGTGGTAGTGAAAATGAAAGCTCTGATAGATTCTGTAGAAAATGTGGTTCATCTCTAGAAGAAACAGAAATGGTCTGTCCTGAGTGTGGAACAGAGGTCGAAGACGAAGATAAATTTTGTCCTGGCTGCGGTGTCAAATTTGATTGATTAGCAAATATTTTAAAGGTTTTTTTTCACATGATTCACAATTTCGCCGATCTTTTTGATATCTAGGTTATCGACTCTCTTTTTTTTGTAAGGTACATCGTCATACGTCTTTCCCAAACCTGTTTTCAGTGCATTTTTAATGGTTTTTCTTCTATAATTAAATAACTCTTTGACCACTTTTGAAAAAAAATCTTTATCGTTGATATTGATTTCAGGTTCAGAGGGAAGTAATTCCACTACGCTCGCATCTACTTCTGGAGGAGGACAAAAATGATGTTTGGGAATATCAAATAGAATCGTTGCATCTGCGTAAACTGAAGTCATTACAGTGAGTCTAGAATAATTTTTTTCACCCACGTCAGCGACCATCCTCTCAGCAAATTGTTTTTGATAAGTCAAAATACCTCTTTCAAAGTCTTCTTTTAGAAGTTTAAAAGTTATAGGAGAGGAAATACTAAAGGGTAAATTTGATATGACTTTATCAAATCTTGGTAGATCCATATCCAATATATCTTTATTTATAACTTTTACATCATCGTCTGAATATCTACCTTCCAAATAACTAGCTAGAGCTCTATCTTTCTCCACAATAACCAGTTCCCCAGCACTCTCTAAAATAAAATCGGTAAGGACTCCTAGACCAGGTCCTATCTCTAACACTTTGTCTTTTTTTGTCAATCTTGCAGATCTTACTATCTTTTTAGCTATATTGTCATCTTGAAGAAAGTTTTGACCCATCCCTCTTGTAGGTTTGATACCTAGTTCATTCAGTTTTTGTTTGACATCGATCACCATTCAATCGACCCAACCCTATAATTAAAAAGCACGAACTGCCCTAGGTTATAAAGGCATGATCATTTGAACCCCTTCTATAAAGGTATAACTGGTGGTCCTTTCAATGCATTGTGATGTTTTCCATCACGACAACATCTTTCACAGCTTTCATTCCTTCATAGGGTAAAACCAATCTGTTTTCTGCATCGGTCTCAAAGAGTTCAACTTCTATCTCCTCGGCAGGAGTAACCAATACGTGTTTTAAATCCCCACTTTCTGTATTTATGACAAAGTTATCTATTTTTCCTAAGATCTGTCCATCATTGGTCATCACAGTTTTACCCCTTAGTTCGGTCACAAACATTCTCATATTTTTTTACCTCCTATTTATTCATCTAACTTTTCTTATTACCTGTATAGGTCAACACCATTAAAATCTTTCTTCTTTTTAACGCTTTTTTCCATCTCTTTTCCCCATTCTTCGTATAGCTCTAAAACTTCCTCATCAACCGATGATCTCACTTCTTTTAGAGCGTTTTCAAAATGCTTTAATTTTACCTTTTCAGACCCCTCTTTTATCGCGTTCAATCCAGCTTCCCTACAAACTGCCTCAATATCAGCTCCTACGTAATCATTTGTGGATTCTATGAGGTAATTCAGATCAACATCAGAATCCAGCGGCATGGTTTTTGTATGGACTTCAAAAATTTTCTTCCTTGCCTTTCGATCTGGAATAGGGACTGATAGTTTTTGGTCAAATCTTCCGGCTCTTAATAATGCTTCATCGATTTTATCTGGTCTGTTTGTAGCAGCGAGAACGACAATGTTCGTAGAAGTCTCGATGCCGTCCAAACTGGTCAGTAACTGGTTCACGACTCTTTCAGTAGTACCATCGTTACCTTTATCTCCTCTTCTGGGAGCCAGAGCATCTAATTCGTCTAAAAATACTACTGACGGTGCCGTCTGACGAGCTTTTTTAAACACCTCTCGAACGGCTTTTTCACTTTCTCCAACCCATTTCGATAGTATTTCTGGACCTTTTATAGAGATAAAATTTGCATTGCTCTCATTGGCTATTGCTTTAGCTAATAAGGTTTTTCCAGTACCTGGAGGCCCATATAATAAAATACCTTTCGGTGGTTCTATCCCCATATCTATGAAAGAACGAGGGTCATCGATCGGTCTTTCTACAGAGTCTTTCAGTTTATCTTTGATTTCTTTAAGTCCGCCGACGTCTTCCCACGAAACTTGAGGTATTTCAACCATGATCTCTCGCAAACTGCTCGGCTCTATCTCTCGGAGAGCCTCGATGAAATCACTTTCTTTTACCTCCATTTTTTCGAGAACTTCACTAGGCACGGGCTCATCCATCTCTATGTCAGGTAGGTATCGTCTCAAAGCCCTCATTGCGGCCTCTTTAGCTAAAGATTCGAGATCGGCTCCAGCAAAACCATGAGTCAGTTCAGCAAAGCGAGAAAGCTCAACTTCGTCTGATACCGGCATTCCTCTAGTATGTATCTGAAGGATCTCTTTCCTACCTTCTAGATCGGGCAGACCGATCTCAATTTCTCTATCGAACCTACCAGGTCTCCTAAGTGCAGGGTCTATAGCATCCACTCTATTTGTAGCTGCGATAACTATAGTTTCACCTCTTTGGGTCAGACCGTCTAAAAGGGTAAGTAATTGGGCAACAACTCTTCTTTCTACTTCACCTTTAACATCATCTCTTTTTGGGGCTATCGAATCCAATTCGTCGATAAATATGATAGAAGGAGATTGGCTTTTTGCTTCTTCAAATTTTTCTCTTAGTTTTTCTTCACTTTGTCCGTAATATTTTGACATGATCTCTGGTCCTTGGACAGAAAGAAAGTTGGCTCCAGCCTCATTGGCCACAGCCTTAGCGATCCATGTCTTTCCCGTTCCAGGAGGACCATGAAGTAACACTCCCTTTGGAGGCTCTATGCTCAGCCTCTCAAATAGCTTTGGATGCTTCAGAGGAAGCTCGATCATCTCCCTGACTCTTTTCAACTCTTCTCCGAGACCACCTACATCTTCATAGGTGACTCTGGTGGTAGATATTATCTCTCCTTCACTCACAGGCTCTTCCTTCACGATAATCTCGGTACTTTCGGAGATCACTACTGCATCCACAGGACTCGTTGATATTACCATGAAAGGCACACTGCCTCCCATCAGAGCGATCCCAGGTACTACTATGGCGTCTCCAGCCAATATAGGTCTTTTAAGCAATCTCTTTTTGACGTAAGAATCTATTCCTTCCCCGAATTTTAACCTGTTACCTTCCTCTATTACTGGAGCGATAACTACTTTTTCAGCTTCCTCGATGGAAACTTTTTTCAGCTCAACCTTGTCTCCGATGGATATCTTTGCATTCTTTCTTACGAGTCCGTCTATCCTGATTATATTTTCCCCCTCATCGTCGGAAGAAAGACGGAATACTTTAGCTACTGTTTCTTTTTCTCCAGTTATACTTACAATATCTCCTACTTCAACACCTAGCTCCATCCTGGTTTTAGCACCCAGTCTTGCCCTATTTCTTCCTATATCCTCTTGGGGTGCTTCCTTCACTTTGAGTACTTTTTTGGCAGACATGTATAATTCTTGGAGCAAGCACATCTATCTTGATATTAAATTTTTTGCATCCTAACAATATTTGATAAAATAGCTTTTGATGACTAATCATTGGTAAATCAGAGTCAAAACTAAATAGTATGAAGGGAAAGTAAACATTTGGATACTAAACCCCTATCTAATTTATTGATAGCGGTGTAATTTAGAGGTATAAAATATGCGATCAAAGGCAGGATGTCTGTTGGTCATAATAGTAGCGATAATTCTATTATTGGGTACGATCAGTTTCACATCGGGACACGTTCACAGCGCGGAGGATGGAGATCATTATTTTGCTATAGAAATACTTAGTTATGATGAAATATTGGAAGAAGGAGATATCTTAGTGGTTGATTATCTCGTAGAAAACAATGGCGATAGAGAAGGAACTAGTTCGATAGAGTTTGTCGTTGGATCTGAAGTTAAAGAGACATCAGAAATAAGTCTTGAAAAAGGAGAAAAACATGAGGATGAATTCGAGTGGATTCCGAGATATCCTGGTGTTTATGATATAGAGTTGAAGGGTGAAGATGAAATCAAAGAAATGAGTATAATGGTTTATTTTCAGGATTCTGATTGGAAGCTTATAGATGATTTTAGAGACCAAATTGAGGGATCAGAGCCGATAGGATGGGAAATATATGAAGATGACACGTTAGAAACAGATTTTGATATATGCTCTACTGAATATTATGATCGAAACAAATCTTTATTTGTCAAAGGTAGTCGTGCTGATGTTTACAGTAGGGGAGATCGATCTTTTCCTCCTTTATTGCCAGAGAGATTAAAACTATATTACAGGAGAGAACCGGAGATCGATTGGAGAGAAAGTTACAAGGATAGACACAGTATCGATTGGCAAGATGAGGATGACAATGAAGTTTTAAATTTAGATATATATACTCATGGATATCCTGATGATGGAATGAGTTGGGAGCCAACAGGAGGTTATGTAGATGAATCAGAAGAAGGTTATGATGGGAACGCTAAAATAGCTGGGAGCACGGAGGTATGGTATGAAATCCAGTGGAAAAATATAGATTGGGAGCAAGGAACGTATGATATTATAGTGATAGACACTAGAGATTATGAGGAGATTGCGAACTGGGAAAATTTGGAATTCGATATGACTGAAAGGGAAATCTCGCAGCTTCAAATATCTGCAAAAGGATGGGGGACTGAAGGTGCTCATTTAGATAAAATCTCTTTATCTCCTCAACAGGAGCACTTCCGAGTAGATATAGTAGATTTTGATAGTGAAATAGCAGTTGGTGAGGATACCAGTATTGAATATGAAGTCAGAAACACTGGCGAGACCAGTGGTGAACAAAGCATAGTACTAGAAGTAGAAGGCGAAGAAGAGGATTACACAGAGGTCAAGTTAGAGAAAAATGAAACCTATAAAAGTGAATTTAAGCTGGATACGAAGGGATACGACACAAGAGATTACGAATTGGTGGTTAGAAGTGAAGATGATGCTGAAAGGGTAACGACTACAATACTAGAACCAGCTTTTTTTGAAGTAGAAATAATGAATCCACAAAACGGTGAAGAATTTTGTACCGGGGAAAAGGTGAATGTGAGTTACAAGATAATCAATATCGGAGAGACTAGAGATCTACAAAATGTATCATTTTATATCGATGATGATTTGATAGAGAAGGAAGAAGCAGAGCTTGAGGAAAATGAATCATTCATAGGAGGATTCAGTTGGAAGAGCGAAAGCGCAGGTGATCTTAACTTATCTATCTCCAGCGAGGATGATGAGAAAACGATCACAATATCTGTGTTAGGTGAATCAGATTTTGAAGTGAACATCTTAGGTGTAGCGATAATCAGATATCCTGTTAGACGCGGACCGGGCCTCTCAGTTTCTGTATATCTTTCTTATATCATCGAAAATAGAGGTGATGTGGAGGACACTCAAGAAATAGAATTTATGGTTTCAGATCAAAAAAATGATGAAAAAATCTTAGAGGATTCTAAAGAGATGACTGTAGATGCAAATAGATTTGGTTTTGGGATTTTTACTTGGGAGACAAACACTCAAGAAAATGCTGGATGGTATAATCTAGAGATAAGAACTGAAGATGATGATAGATGTATAGAAGTCCAGATCCCATCAGGTAATATACGATGGTGATTTGAACAGGATAAAATAATGAAACTGTCTAAAGATTCACAACAAAATCAGAAATGGCAGACGGTGCTACGATTTCGGTGTATGTTGGGGTGCCGTGCTTTGGGATCATGTTAATTTCGACCTGGTCTTGAGATCCCAACTGGACTTCACCTCCTTCATAACCCTTCGATATCTCTATCATATAAAGACTGATCGTTATCTTGTATAGATCACCAGAGTGGATTATGGGCTTTTCGGAATTTTCATCACCTCTCAAAGGTTCCCATCCAAACTTTTCCCCATCAGCTTCTCCTTCCCCTTCCGTTTCTGCTGCTTCTAAATTTGTCTCCCAGTTATCCCCAAGGACTTGCAAAATGGTTTGGTTTAAGTCTTGTGGTACTGATCCAGCAGACAGGCCTATTTTCAATGTGATATTACTTATACCATGGTCGGGAAAAGGACGAGTATCTCCTACGATATCTTTTATTTGGAAAGAACTACTGACTTCCTGTATCGCCTCATCCCCAGTCCTCTGGGCTTGCTGCTGTAATTCGTTTGCTGTATTTATCAGTACTCCGGATGCTACCGCTGCTATTAGGATCATCGCTATGAAAATAATTAATGAACCGATGCCCATCGATCCTTCGGCATCATCTCGTTTTATTTGTTTCATCAATATCTCCTTTTAGATTAGGCATACAGATTACCCTTTTTGAGTAGTTTATATTTTAGGAAACAATAATCCACTAAAGATAATCAACATCGATGATTGATAATGCGAAGGGATGTATACCGAAAATATATTATCCCCATCCTATTTCGTACATATAACGATGTTGATCAGTATAGTGATAACGGTCAAAAACGAGTCTAGAGACATGCCAGATCTACTTGATAGTCTCGTTGTACAGGAGCAGCCGATCGAGATTATAATAGTAGATGCTCACAGCGAAGATGGTACTCAAGAGATCGTTGAGAAATATTCCGAGATATACGAATTCATACAACTTTATGTTAAAGGTGGGACTAGAGGAAAAGCCCGAAATTTTGGTGTTGAAAAGGCCAAAGGTGATCTTGTTGCCTTCATAGATGGTGACGAGATCGTTAATCCATTTTGGGCTGAAGAGATGAGAAGAAGTGCCAAAAAGTACGATGTTGTGGCTGGAAAAACCATTCAGATCGGTTATCATGGTTTCGAAGAACTCGAACGGGTTGAACTTTATCATCGAGGTTACGATATCACCTATCCAAGTTGTAATCTACTGTACGATAAGGCTCTTTTCAAAGAAATAGGGGGTTTTGACCCATGGTTTCAGACAGCTGAAGACATAGATCTCAATTTCCGAGCTGTTCAGGCTGGAGCAGAGATAGGCCACAATGAGAAAGCGATCGTATATCATAGGACTAGAGGTAGTTTTTTTGGATTTTTCAAGCAGGCATTTTGGAATGGTTTCGGCAGGAAACAACTCACCCTAAAACACGGCAAACTCTGGCAGAACTATTCGCCTGGAAAGATGTTGGATCATCATATGAATTTTTGGTATTTTGTTAGACTCTTTCCCGCTTTTTTAGGCTATCTAGGATGTAAATTTTTCGGAAACAAACCCGATGAATCTGTTGAACCTCTTTAAAAATGCTAATATCAGAAAAGTGTTCTGTCTCTAAGGATAAACCATTTATATTTGAAGGCACGTAATCATCGATATGAAGACACATATTAAATTGATATTCAACAGCGAAGGCGAGAGACCCTCAGAGATAACTGATGTTTTACATGGGTTAGGATTTGAACCACAGACCGGCGAATATGATATGGTATATGATTGGGAAGGAGATGCAGAGGTTAAAGATGCGATATGGTTCGCTGATAAGATACATTCTGCTTTAGAAGGATATGATGTATTATATTCGATAGAAACTGATACGATCGAAGAATAGAAAAATAAAATAAAAGAGTTTTTTACTTTTAGAAGCCGTATTCTTCGCACTTCTCATCGATTTCTTTCTGTATTTTTTCGATGTGTTCTTCAGTAAGATGTGCAAATCTTCTTTGTGTTTTTAGATACTCTTCTACAGGTTTTCTTTCCTTAGGCTTTTTCGTGATGTTGATATCACAGATATCTCCATCTTCAGCTTCCCATAAAACAAAGACCCCTGTTTCAACTGCCAATCTTGATAGATCTATTGTGTCATCACTGCCATGTCTCCATCCTGTTGGGCAGGGAGCGAAGACATGAACTAGAGCAGGCCCATCAGCTTCTAGTGCTTTATTCACTTTCTTCTTAAGATCGTCTATATATGCTATTGTCGCTGTTGCTACATATGGTATATCATGAGCGCCCGCTATTCTAGCAAGAGGTTTCTTTGGTCTATCCTCACCTATGCTCACATCTCCTGAAGGAGAAGTTGTAGTTGAAGCTCCATACGGTGTTGAACTGCATCTTTGTATTCCGGTGTTCATGTATGCCTCGTTATCAAGGCATATATGAGTCACATTATGCCCTCTCTCAAACATGCCAGAAAGAGCCTGGAATCCTATGTCAAAAGTTCCTCCATCTCCAGCGAAGGATATTATATTGGTATCTCCTTTTTTATCCATCTGTTTTAATGCAACTTCTATGCCCGAAGCCACACTGGCTGCATTCTCGAAAGCAGCATGTATCAATGGGATCTCCCATGCACTTTGAGGATAAGCTGTAGTAGTAACTTCTAAACAACCAGTAGCTACCGTTGCGATAGTGTTAGGGCCAGCTTCATTCAATATAGCTCTCATAGCTGTACCTTCACCACATCCTGCGCACATTCTATGTCCCGATGCAAACAATTCATCTTTTTCTTCTACCATCATGATCACCTCAATTTTTCCTCGTCATTATTTATCCATTCTACGCGCTCTTTGACCTCACCAGTTTCGACCGCTTTTTTGGTCTTTTCGTACATCTCTTTGAAGTTTTCTTTGAAGATCTCTCTTCCACCAAGGCCCACTATGAAGTTTTTGAGTAAAGGACTCTTAGTTTCATTTATGAAAGTTCCGGCAGTTTCAGCGAATACTGCTCCACCAAATCCAGGTGAAACGTTTCGATCTACTACGGCTACACCATCAGCATCTCCGCAGATATCTTTGATCAGATCGCTTGGGAATGGTCTGAAGACAGTCATCTTAGCTAGACCGACTTTTTCTCCTTCTTCGCGCATCTCGTCGACAGCTGCTCTAGCAGTTCCCGTCATCGAACCCATTGTAAGAAGTATTATATCTGCGTCATCGCACTTGTAGGGTGTGATCCTATTGTATTCTCTTCCAAACTCCTCCTCGAATTCATCGAAGATCTCATCTATAACTTCTGGGCAGTTCTCTATCGCTTGGGTCTGGTCATATTTTAACTCTTGATAGAAATCTGGGGTCCCTAATGATCCAAATGTCTGTGGATCTTCTGGATCTAATTTACCGTGTGGAGGTTCGTAAGGTGGTAAGAAATCATCTACATCTTCTTGAGCTGGTGCCTGAACACCTTCGACGGTATGTGTAAGAACGAAACCATCTATTCCTACCATCGCTGGTAAGAGAACTCTTTCATCTTCGGCAATTCTGAAAGCTAGAATCATGAGGTCTAAACCTTCTTGGTTCTTTTCAGCATAGAACTGAAGCCAACCTGAATCTCTTGAGGCCATACTGTCTTGGTGGTCTGCCCATATGTTTATAGGTGCAGATAAAGCTCTGTTACCAACAGCCATGACTATAGGTAAGCGCATACCAGCTGCTACAAATAACATCTCATGCATCAAAGCTATACCTTGTGAAGCAGAAGCTGTACACGTTCTAGCTCCGGTAGCTGATGCACCGATACAAGCGCTCATAGCCGAATGTTCACTTTCTACTCTTATCATTGTAGAATCCAATTCACCGTCTGCGATATACTCCGATAATTTTTCAGGAAATAATGTTGACGGTGTTATCGGATAAGCAGGTATAACATCCGGTTTAGAGAGTTTTGCTCCTAAAGCCGTCGCCATATTTCCTTGAATTGTCAAACCTTTTTGTTCTCCCATATTATCACTTCTCCTCTTCGATCATAACTATCGCATCTACAGGGCACTCTTTTTTACAGATTCCGCAACCTTTACAATAATCTAAGTCGAATTCGATAGCATCTTCTGTTTTAGTTATAGCGCCATCAGGACAATAGTCGAAACATTGAAAACATTGTATACATTTTTCGATATCTACTTCTGGCTTCATGGTTCTCCAGCTTCCTGTTTTGTACTCTTTAGAACTTCCCGCTTTCTTATTTATTCCGCCGATCGTAATTTTCACTTTAGACATATTTACACCCCTTTTACATTTTCATAGGCCTCTTTTGCCGCCTTTTTATTTTCGTCGTGTTTAACTGGTACATTGTTTTCGATCGCCTTAGCTATGTTTTCGATTTTTACATTACCAGCGACTCTAGAATATGCACCCAATATAGCGGTATTAACGATTGGATTTGTTTCGGTACCTAGCCCGTTTTCAACGGCTATTTTGGTTGCATTTACTGTAAACACCTCAGCGTCTTCAAAATCAAATTCAGATGGATCTTTCGCTGTGTTCAGTATCACTTTTCCGCCTTCTTTCAAACCTTCAGTCACATCCACTACATCTAACAGGCTCATATCTAGAACAACGACCATATCTGGCTCGTAAATCTGTGTTTTGATATCTATTTCTTTATCATCGATCCTCGCAAAAGCGGCTACAGGTGCTCCTCTTCTCTCAACGCCAAACATCGGAAAAGACTGGACATCTTTATCTTCACGGAATGCAGCGTCAGTTAGTGTGTGAGCAGCTGTGACTGCCCCCTGTCCACCTCTGCCATGGAATCGTACTTCGAACATTTTTATCTCACCTTTCACACACAAGGAAATAGGAGCGAATAATAAATGTTCCGATTGTTCTTCTAAAAAACACAAATATAAAATATATGGGCACGTTATTTTGGCCGTGAATAACCATGTATGAAGACGCGCCGGATGATATAACCAATGTAATTGTCACTGGGAAAAGTGGAGCGGGCAAACAACCAAGAATAGACGTTTTGGTAGATGAGTACGATCTAGAACAGCTTTCAACTGGAAATATATTCCGATCTTATCTGAGTAGTTTTGACGAATACGATTACCAAGGTGATATCTCGGAATTCTGGGATGAGAAGAATGAAAAATTTATATCCGATGATGAGATCGCTGAGAGGATCGGAACCAGAGACGAAGAGGTGATCTTAGGCCTTAAAGCTAAGTACTTCGTTGATCAGGGTAAATTTGTTCCTGACCAGATCACCAATCAATTGTTTGAATCTTATTTTGGCAAAAAGGATTATGAAGGACAGGTTTTAGATGGATATCCAAGAACGATAGAACAAGCAAAGTTTCTTATCAATTTGGTGGAGAGAGAAGACTCTGAGATCGATTTTGTCGTATGGGTAAGGAATACGGATGAGAAAATAATAGAGAGGACCACAAAAAGAAGGATATGTCCAGAGTGTGAGAAAGTATATCATCTAAAATACGATCCCCCTGAAGAGGGCCGATGTGAAGAGTGCGGTGTAGAGGTCGTTCAGAGATCAGATGATACTGAAGAGAAGATAAGGTCCCGACTCCAGGAATTTAAGGATAAAACAAGACCGATGATAGAATTTTTAGAAGATGAAACTCCAATTGCTGAGGTTCCAGGCCATCTAGAAGAGTTCACTCCTGAGAACGTCAGGAGGAGCGTGATGGAAGCGTTAGAAGAACTCTAGAAAAACTTTTCTTTCATTTTTTCCAGATGCACTTTATGATCTTTTTCATCAAATAAGACCATCCTCACCACTTCGATTTTATCATCCATTTTCAAAAATTTTCCTATTTCGTCAAGAGCTATCTCAGCAGCTTCTTCGACAGGATAGCCGAAGGCTCCTGTACTGAGAGCGGGAAATGATAGGCTCGTTAAATCATTCTCTGCAGCTAGCTCGAGACTATTTTTGTACGACTTTCTCAAATATTTTTCATCTTCTTTAGAACCTGAATAAACGGGCCCTACAGTATGTATGACAGAGTCTGCTTTAAGGTTGTATCCATCTGTTATTTTAGCATCTCCGGTGTCACAACCACCTATTTTTTTACATTCTTCGTACATTTCTGGCCCTGCAGCTCTATGTATAGCTCCTGCCACGCCTCCTCCAGGTGCTAACTTTTTGTTAGCTGCATTGACTACAGCTTCAGTATCCTGTTTTGTAATGTCTCCTTGAACTATCTCCAATCTAGACCCATTTATCTCAACACTTTCCATCCTATATCACCTACTTTGGAAGCAGTTAGGTAGGATTTAAGATTTGGTTCATTGTATCAACTTTTATAGTAAAAGATACGACTTTTTCTGCCTTTTAGTGTATTTTACTAGTTCTCGGGATCCGCAGTGTCACGAGGATCTAAGGATAAGATCCTGACGATCTAAAGCTCGCAGCTCAGCTCAAAAAGTTACGAGTATTACTATAGTATTCCTTTTTCCTATAGAGTCGCTTTTATAACGCGATTTTAGATACTCAAAATAAGAGAATTATAAAAAAATAAAAATGATGGGTTTTTATGATACAGAGGGTGCTTTGTCTTCTCTCTTTCCTTTGAATTCTATCTCTATCTCTAGTTCACGTTCACCGTATCCTTCAAAATCTATGTCTAGTTCGATATTATCTCTAAACTTGAATGGAATCTCCCATTCGTCAGTTTCTATGGTTACAGTATCTCCCTCTCTCAACTGTTTTGCCATAGACTCTAGAAAATCAGCTACCTGTTCCTTATCAAGGTACACTTCGTATTCCATATCTCCTTCTCTCACAACTCTCTTTTCACCTTCGCTTTTGTTCGGTATCTCGGCCATTTTATCATCATCAAAATACACAACATTAAAATATATAAAAATTCTTAGGAATCTTATACGTGATAATATGCGACCGGTAGAAATAGTAGGTTCAAAGGCTCGATTACAGATACTTCATCGTCTTTCTGAAAGAGACATGTATGTATCAGAGATAATGGATTCTGTGGGATTGGATGGTAAAACTGCCAAGCATCATCTCAACATTCTAGAGAGGGAAGGGATCGTATCTTCAAGAAAAGAAGGGAGAAGAAAGTATTATTCTTTAAAAAGGAAAGTGATTGTTAAGATATCCCCTTCTCCAAATAGGAGGTTTCAGATACAGTTCCCTTATGCGAACCAAAGTTGAATTAAAAACCTATTTTTTTCTAGTTTTCTTCTTCGATGCCTAGGTAAAATTCCCGACGCGCATTTTCATTTCTGTTATCATTGACATCCTCAGCTGAGATCAAAAGTTCATAGGTCTCGTTTCCACTCAATTCTTCTATTTGTATTAGATACTCGTGGTTATTATTGGGAGCATGCGAAACTTCTTTTTCTCTCCCATCCAATTCTGCTTCAACACCTCCTTCTTCTAGAGTAAGCAGATCTGAATTTGAGGTGATTTCAACTCTTAAAGTTACATTGTATTCCTCATCTTCTGTAACATTTTCTAACTCTACGAGATTGTCATCCATATCCATGACTTCTTCAATCTGAAGTTCACCTATCTCTGGTTCAGCGAAATCGCTAAATGGAGGATTCATCAATATGATCCATACCGCCAAGAGGGTAAAAAAATAGACCCCGAAGTTTTTGATCCATCCTTTTTTGTCTATCTTACTGGTATCTATGTTAAATTTTTGATAAAGTGGTTTAAAAAATACGATACCGAACATACCTGCAAATAGACTAATAAAACCATCCATAGTGAGGGTGAAAACATACCAGCTAACTATGCCAAATATTGGAGCTATAGCAACTGAGATCAAGGTTGATTTTCCTTTAAGAATCTCTTTTTTCATATATTCTTCTTCGTCGAATTCTAAATCTATATCAAGATCTTCTTCGTCTTCTTCTTCGTCCTTTTTGTATCTTTTAGCCATTTGTAGAAGCTAATGAGAGGACCCTTCTTAAAAAACTTTTGTATTCTCAAAGGTCTTTCAAAAAATGCAGATATTTTTCTACATCATCTCTAAATTCAGAAAGAGTACTTTCATTAACTATTACATAGTCAGCCCTTGCTATAACCTTTCCTAGACCCCAACTCAATTCTCTTTCGTCTCTCTTTTCGAATTGTTTTCTAGTATCCGGAGCGTCTTCCCGTCCTCTTTTTTTTATGCGTTCGAATCTAGTATCCTCAGATGCGTGGATAGCCACAAGAGAAACTTTTTCCTTTGTTTTGTTTTGAAATATATTGAGTTCTGCGGGACTCCTTATGCCATCTATCACGGTCTTTTCATCCTTTACTTTTTCCAAGGTCCGTTCAGCCCATATCCCCTGATGGTGCTTTTTTCTTTGCTCGTGAGCGAATTCACCGATATTTTCATCTGAGATATTTTTTTTGTCAGCCATCTCTCTTACCACATCACCCATCCTTACAACATCAAATCCTTTTCTCTTTGCTATCTTTAGGAACTCTTCTTTTCCCGCTCCGGGCATACCAGTGAGTAAAATTATAGTCATCGTTATTTTATCATACCTTCAGATATTTATTGGGTGAACTCACGCCAATCCACACCAATCGTTCTGTTTCTTAGCTTAAGAACTGTAGGGAATTTTCTCTTGTGTACTGAATTTTGTATCATTTTTTTCACATCTTTCACAGCATTTTCCGTTATGCCATTTTTTTCTGCAACTCTCTTCAGAGGTTCCTGCGACTCGATAGATTTAAGGACTTCGTCGATAACTTTGTAGCTATATCCAAGTTCGTCTTCATCTGTCTGACCTTCCCAAAGCCCGGCTCTGGGAACTTTCTCTAAAAACCGCTCTGGAACATCAATCTTTCTAGCGATTTTTCTCAGATCTGATTTATAAACATCTCCTACGGGTAAGAGATCAGCGGCACTATCACCAAATTTGGTCGTATAACCAAGGAGAAGCTCACTCTTGTTGCTTGTTCCTATGACTAGTTTATTTTCACTGTTAGCGGTATAGTATTCTATAGATGTTCTAACTCTAGTTTTAAGATTAGCATACGCTAGTTTGTTTTCAGGTTCTGCAGGAAAGCATTCAAGGATCGGGTCTATGTTTATCTCTTTGTAGTCTACGTCCCATTTCTTAGCTATCCATCTAGCATCTTCCATGTCCTCTTCAGGGCTCGCACTTTCCGGCATTATTATCCCGTAAACTTTATCCTCTCCAAGAGCATCTATAGAAAGTTTGAGGACAGTAGTAGAGTCAAGACCACCGCTAAGTCCCAGGACTACTCCTGTTGCTCCTGCCTCTTTCACTTTCTCTGAGATGAACTTATGTATGAGCGTTATATCTTCTTTTAGAGGTTCTAGTACTATCTCATCTGTATTTAGAGACATGATGGTTGATTAAAAGAGGTTGTTATTATCTTTATGGTTTTGCTCCTTCCAAATTTTTCTTTTTTTACTTTTATAAGAGAGATGTGAAACAACAGAGGCCAAGATATCCCTAAAAAATATATAATAGGAATCAAATCTCTATGGCGAGTTGAGCGAGGGATACCCCCTCGTTTTCAAACGGAGGAAAAAAAATGAAAAGTGAAAATGAAATTAAAAGTGGAGTGATTACTATCGCTATAGCGGCACTATTGGTACTATCGATTTTATCTATGGCTACTGTTGGTGTTCAAGCAGAGGACTCCAACACAGTTCGCGTTGAAGAGGAAGGCTCAGAGATGGACTCTAGTATTATGAGAGATGTTCTCGATAATATCGGATCCGATACATATGAGCCTATCGACAGACCAGATGTTTTAGATCCTGAGATAGCAGAGATTCTAGCAGGCTCAGGTTCAACAGAAGAGCGTACGGGTCTTAACAATGATGACGTTGGGATATTGACAGATCCTCACACAATAGATCAACACCACGTTGAACCGGTACACGATATGGGTATAACAGGAGAAGGAGTTACCGTTTCGCTGATGGATACAGGTTTCGACATGGCTCACCCTGATTTGGTAGGTACAAACGCTGTGTTTGAATATGATAATGAAACCATGCCTGAAGAATACGGGATCTATGATGGACATCCGATCGCCTTTGATCCGGTTTCTATGATAGACTACGTTGTCGATGGGGAGATAAGCCAAGACTATGAGGCAGTTCCAGGAGATTACACTGCAGATGGAGAAACAATTTATGATAACAGCTGGTACGTGGATACTACTTATGAAAATACTACTTACGAGATCGAGGAAAATAATGAAACTGTCGTAGTGGCTGACTTTAGCGTCAAAGAAGAAAACATCACATATACGATGCCCGAAACTGTAGATGACGAAGAGACGGTCAGATTCGGTCTTCATCCAGATGAAAAACTGAGAGAATGGTATGGTGAAAGGCCAGCAGTACTCTTGACCCAGGACGAGGAAGGCGATTGGACCAATGTTTATGTTGACCTGATGAATGATAGAGAATTTGACGAGCAGACTGAAGCATGGATAGATGGCGGGGATCCAGAGTCCGAAGCTATCAATAAAGATATAACTGGAGATGGAATCGCTGACGCATCCGGAGGTATGCTTTACTACGTTGCTGATGGTGAAATGCCGATCCCATATTCTGATCACATGAGAGAGACGATCAATACTATAATCAACCTATACATGGGTTATCCACCAGGAACTATCGGAGAACTCATGGAAGATTATGAGGATGCATGGGAATTTGTCGTTGGTGAAGATTTCCATACAACACCTGAAGACGGAGAGATGGTCGCCCTGATGGGTGATTTCAACACCTTTGGCGGTGATGGAGCACACGGTACTTGGACCGCTTCAGCGGTTTCAGGACAAGCAGTGACTGGTGTACCAGATGAGATGTTAGTCGAGGAGGCTGAAGAAGAGGAAAGCCCGTATCCCCCAGGAGAACCCGGTGAAGGTCTTCCACGAGGACTATCACCAGACGCTGAAATTATACCGATGGGCAGGTTCTTTGACTACTTACCATATGATAATATATTGAACGTTGTGCAAACTGGCGTTCCGATAACCTATTCGTCGATATTCTTCACGGCTGAGGGTTACACAGGTGATGTTTCAATAACTTGCGATTCTGCAGACATAGCTTCCAGCAGCTTTGGAAGGACTATAGATGAGAATCATGGTGGTCTCAATTTCTTTGAGAGGTTATTTGATTATGTTGGAACTCAACACACTCAAAATACTCTCTTCATAAATTCTCAAGGTAATGAAGGAAGTGGATTCGGAACTGTGAGTGCGCCATCTGGTGCACAAGGAGTATTATCCGTAGGAGCATCTGGAAATCAGATGTACAGGGTCGATCCATGGAGAATGGACGACGGTTTAGAAGAAGGCTGGTACGGTGAAGTCACCGGCATGACAAGTACAGGTCCGCATTCGAAAGGATCACACGGACCGGATATAATGACCAACGGTCAATTTGGATATGGAGCCGATCCAGTAAATCAACAGCTTGCCAACATCGGAGGCTTCGAAGGTGCTACTTCTTGGACGCTTTGGTCCGGTACTAGCTTATCCGCTCCGAACGCGGCCGGAATAGCAGCATTGGTCTTCCAGGCATATGAGGAAGCTCATGGAGAAGCTCCTGATTCAGAGATGTTGAAGAACATGGTGATGCAGGGCGCTGCTGATATGAACAACAGTCCACACAGCCAGGGACCTGGCGACGCCAATGCTCTTGCATCTGTTGAGATAGCTCAGGGCGAAGGTCTGTATTCTGAAGAATCCCAGTGGAGACCCGGTACGAACCCAGATATTGGTGAACACGTAGAACATCATGTGAACATGATGGAGCCAGGTGAAAGTGTGACAGACGAATTGACCTTAGAGAACTGGGCTGATGACGATATCAGTTACCAAATGGGTGCTTACAAGGAAGAGAAAGTCGGAGAAACACAACTAGAACTTGAGAGTGGCACCGAGGAAAGAGATCCAAGAGTTGTGATTAAAGAAACAGGAATATACGAACTCATCTATAACGAAACTAATGATAATTGGGATCTTTCCGAAGATCCGATAGCAACATTAGACGATCCAGATGCAGATTTATTCAGGTTTGGAGTGCATTCCCCAGAACCGGTCGTAACCCACCCAGTATTTGGCCCGATAGAGGTACAAAGTCTAGTTGAATTCTACAACTGGGAAGATGTCAATGAAAACGAGTCTTTCGATGGATGGGAAGAAAGAGCAAGAATCGGCTATACATGGGGAGACATGGGCGGTGATTACTTCACAATACACGACGCACTCGAGAGAGCAGATGATGGAATAGTAGTACAGATGAACAACTTAATGGCAGAGTTCATGGAGGAACCATTCGAGTTCACATTGAACATAGAGCAGTACAACCAAGAGGAATGGGATTGGATAGAAATAGAAGACGATTTCGGCACAATAGGTGAAGGAGAAACTCTTGAATACAATATCACCGCTGACGTACCTGAAGATGCGATAAAAGGTATCTACGGCGGCAAATTGATGATAGAAGATGATCACACTACCAGACAGATACCCATAACGATAACAGTCGGTGAATATACGGACTTAGAAGAACCGATGCACTTCGGAGCAGCAGAAGGTGAAGACGAGCATGGAATATACAGGAACGACAGATTGTTCGGAAGCTGGGAAGGCGGTCTAACTGGAGATTGGAGATTCTACACGTTCCATCTAGAAGAAAATATTTCTGAAAGAAATATCAAACTAGAACTTGACTTCGATTACGAAGAAAGTCACATGGCCGCATTTTTGCTCGGTGGAGCAGAGCATGATGACTTAGGACTCGGAGCGATGACTGAAGATCCGTTCAGTCTGATGATGCCAGAAAGATATGGTGTCAATACTCTAGAGACCCAACATCAGACGGATTTTGATGGTGGAGATCAAGTTGCTTTCCAGATAGATGAGCTAGATTCAGGAACTTACATGATCGCAGTGCAAAGTCAGGGAATATCAGGTTACGAGCCTTATGATGAATTCGAAGGAACTCTAAAAACGGTTCCTGCTGCAACTAATGAATCTACAGTATTAGGCCCCGAAAAAGCCACAATGCATGGAACTCTAGATTATATCCCTGAAGATGCTGAAGATGGTGAAGTAAATGTTTCCTTTGAATATACGTTAACTGGTAACTGGGAGCAAACTGAACCACAGACCATGACAGAACCTGGTGATTTTGAGGCTATTGTTGAAGGACTAGAAGTAGGAGAAGAGTATCAATTTAGATCAGTAGTTGAGTGGTTCGATGGAACAGAAGATCATGTTGAAAGATCAGTTCCAGATACTTTCACAACTCAAAATATGCCACCTGAGTTGGTCCTTGATCCTGCCGAAGGAGATATAGTGTTTGGAGATTATCTGACGATCAGTGCTGAATTAGAGAATGAAGATCATCCGGGCGAGATGATAGCATATGCAGAGTTGACATTGGATGAGTGGTATGAAGCTGATGGTGAAGTAGCAGAGTTCGATATACCTGTCAAACTGAGTCAAGGAACTCATAGCTACGAATTGTACGTAGAAGACGAACACGGCAATTATAATGAAACCTCAGTCACATTCATGGTAGAGAATCATCCTGGACCGGAACCCACATTGAATATCATGGAGCC
>CAZRSB010000025.1:0-25980 GCA_964602715.1 uncultured Thermoplasmata archaeon
CAAACCGAATGCTTAGCTTATTTATGTTTTATATATTTTTCCCAAGGGTTTTAAAAGCAAAATCATTTTAGAAATCATTCATTGATATGTCTCATCTTATCTAACTTAAATAATTTCGAGTAAAAGTCTGTTAGAAAGAGGGTGGAGCATCTCTCCACAAGATTCAAGTAGATAAAATCTTTCTATAGTTTAAAACTAGGTGATTCGATCTCATGACAGCTAGAATAAAATTGAAATACATTGATCCAAACGGAGATGTCGATGAAGTCAAGATGGATGTAGAACCAGACCATCGTATCGAAGACCTTATGCAGATCGCCCTAGATTTTTGGGAAGATGATGCTGATATCGACGATTTTATCTTTCTTAAAGATGGGACGGAATTGAACATAGCCTCTACAGTTCAAGAAGAAGGTGTAGTAAAAGATGATACACTTCTGCTCGAAAGAAAAGAAGATCTATCCCCGACAGATACTGATGAGCAAGAGGATGATCTGGATACTGAAGATAAAGTCACGTCTGAAGATACATTGGAGGAACTCTTTGAAGGAGAAGAAACTGTGAAAGATTGGTTAGAAGAAGAAATAGGAATCTCCAAAGACTCACTCGAATTCACCAGTAAGGAAAAATTGAGAGATGATTTTAAAAGATTTGAATTGGAAGATGATGATGGTAACAGATTCCAAGTCATATTTGACGGCGAAGAAGTAGTACATTACAAGCCGTTGTTTGCCAGTTAGAAATTTGCCATGGAATAATTTTTTAGATTCATAGTTAAAAAGTCCATTTTTCTCTGATAGGAAATAACTCTTTTCTTGTGATAGTATCTGTATTTCTAGTGAAAACTCCTATTGATCGTCAATTTCGGAATACTTTTCACAGTTGTAACAATACCATGCTTCGTATTCCTCAAAAAATGATAGAGGATAGCCACATTTACCACAAATTGGAAATTTTTTACTTGATTTTATATCAACATATTGCTCACAACTGTGACAGAACCAGCTTTCTTGATAGTAAGAGAGACCACTTTCACATTGGGGACATCTAGGCACCTTGACAGAACTAGAATTTTTCCATTTTTTTCTACCATAATTTTTACTCTCTTTCATGACGTCGATCGTATCTTTAGCCCCACGTACCTCTAGATTCATGGCATATTCAGAATATTTTTCTACAAGGTCCTTTAGGTCATCAACATGGTGATATTGTCCTCCACTTTTTTGAGCTATATCTTCAAGAAACTCTTCATGGATGCTGTCGCCTAATCCTAAAGTATTGATAACTATATCTCCACGAGGATAGATGTGTTTTCTAAAAAAATCATAGCATTCTTTTTCGTCATCGACCTTTCCGTCCGTTAAGATCACGAACATCTTCATCTTATTGATGGGAAAGTCTTTAGTTATCTCCTTCGCCTTTTTCAATCCGTTCAGTAGATTAGTCTTACCGTGGAATGTTTCGTTAGCTTTCTTCAATAATCTATTTGCAACATCGTCTGGAGGCTGGGATGAATCATAGTAAGGTACTCCTTCATCAAACTGAACCACATGAGCCTCAGTCGTGTATAGGATGACGGCTGTTTTCTCACCCACGCCACGGCCTATTTTTTCCACCAAATACTTCATAGCAGCTAAAAGACTACCTTCTAGTCTGCTTATCCTGTTGCGCCCTCTGATCTTGTCGAAGAAATTACTGGCTGTAGGATCATCAAATTCCTGACTCATCCTTTCTATAGCCCATTCAACTCCCTCACAATTCATATCTTCCTCTTCCATGCTCATTGATATATCTAGGAACAAGACCCCGTTGAAAGACTTGATCTCCCCACCTGTCCATTTATAACTAAAATCGATATCTTCTCCTAATTTGCCAACATCTTCTGAACCTAATACCGGATTCGTTTCTTCTATACTAATTGCAACATCGTATTCGTCCCATTCAAATATAGTATTTACAGTAAATATCTTATCTTGTAAAAATTTGAGCAATTTCTGCTCATTTTTTTTGAGTGAAAGGACCCTATCTTCTACTTTAGCTTTATCTTCAGAGGAGGGACTGATACCCAATTTTACCTCATTTACATATTTTATATCTCCCTGAAATGGTGAGACTTCTACAGGAAAATTTTCATCGATACCCAAGCTTCTTATCTGCTCTAAATTCAATCCTATTTTTCCCTCTCCAATATCATCTTTCTTTGTCACTCTAGATACTATATTTTTCCCTGTGTTTGGCTCTTTTATAGAGATTATACTCTCTTCGCCCTGGATCAACTCGTTAAAGAGATCTGGATTTAGTTCTGCAGTTTCAGTTTTAGTTCTTTTTATTCCTAGTTGCACCATACCGAATTATTTATAAGTAAAATATTTAATAATTGTGGTCAAAATGCTCTTATTTTTATTCCTCTTATCACTGAGGATAATATTTATTAACGATATAATTGAATAGTTGTCTATCTGATCTATATGGACTACTTTGGGATGACCAAACTTCTGAAGAAAGAAAGCAAGGAGGATATACGTTGAGTAAAGATGAAATGAAGGTCTCAGAAAATGAGGGTCTCACGGATTTAGGCGGCGTGTCTGATGATGATATTGGCCTATCTAACAAAAACGGGATGACTAAATTACCATTTTCCCACGGCATAGAAACTGAATTACAAATTGTCACTTCCAAAGGACACTGGATAGAAGGAGAAGAGATGAAGAAGATTTTTTCTAGGATGTTTTCAAAGGCAAAAAAGTTGTTGATCAAAGAGATAAAACATGATCTGCCAAGCCAGCTAGAAGGAAAAATAACTGATTTAGCTATAAAAAAAGATAAAGCGGGTAACGAAGCAGTCCAAGTCAAATATAGATTTGAAGGTTCTGAAAGATGGTATCCGATCATGGGAAAAGATTCTCATGTGACTACCACCACTAACATACTCGAAGTCCAAACACCTCCGTGCTGGTATCTAGAAGAACTGGAGTGGTGGCTTAGGACGGTGATAAAACTCAGTTATAGTGCTCTGAAAAACGATGAAAAAAAACTACTGATGGTTTCTACTGGCTTGAATCCTGTAGAAGGCTTTTCAAAGGGTGTGACTTTTGGGGATCATCACCATATTGGTATAAAAGATCAGGAGACTAGAAAAGCTGTTTACAAGATGTTCAGGAACCATATACCTCATCTATTGGCTCTCACTGTGAACTCGCCTTTGTCTGAGAAAGAATTTATCGAGATCAAGAAAAACAAAGATGACAGCTTGATTTCACCTATGAGCTCGCTTTCCCTTCGAGTGGAGAAAAATAAGGGTCAATTAGCTTGTCCTCCTGCTTTTTCAGATGTAGACGATAAAGAGGAATTTTTACAGGAAGTTTCGGTAAAAGAAGATGCAGAAAGGATGATAGATGTACATCCTTCTACGAGATTTGGCACCATTGAGATCAGGATCAGTGATTCCCAATTGAGTATCTCTGATAGGCTCTCGCTCGCATTATTGATACAGGCCATGGCTTTGAAGGCAGAGAGGCTAAAAACAAAAGATGAAACTCCAGAGGAACTGCCGCAAAAACCACTGCTGCATATCAGGGAGAGTACATACAAAAATGGTCTTCTTTCCCCTTTCTCAGTCAATATATACAACGTAGAAAGACCTCTTGAAGAATACTATCCATCACTCGATGCTGAAAAGGTAGGAGTGGAACTAGAAAAACCTCTATTTATGAAAGATGCGGTGAGAGCGCTTTTGTCTTGGTTGGATGAGGAAATTTTTGAGATGGGTATTTCAAATTCCACATATCTAGATCCCATATTCATTAGAGTATTCGGCCCCGTCATGAAATCTCAGGTCGGCCCTCCTATCACCCCTGCCCAATTCCAACTTTATCTTTTCAAAAAGTGTAAACAGGATACTTTAAAATTTCTTCATCACATGGATAAAATCAATTCCAAAGTATCTAAAAAACCATATCACAATCCGATCATTGATAGGTTGGGCGTTCCAAAAGTCCCTGACAACTTCATCGATATTATCGACCTCGATATAGAATCGATTAAAATACACGATAAAAGAGAGGATGTAAAAGAACTGCTAATAGGCTTAAAGTTAACAGATCTCCATAAAGATGTGATCGAAAAAGATACGACTGAGACGACTGAGACGACTGTCACATGTAGATATCTTACTGATGGAAATAACACAGATGAAAGTATGGTTGATCTAGACCTGAAAGATCAAGAAGAAAGAAACATCAAATTCAGGAAGAGGGTAGATGTCCAAAACGATCATTTTCCCAAAATTGCTATCATAGAGGTACATCGTGGTGGGAAAAGGATAGCGACTGAAATACTAAAATTAGAAAATGAATAAACTTCTATTAAATATATCGACCTGCCAGGTCACTTGGTCTTACTATTTAAACCCTTTGACGAAAGATTAAAATATAGCTTCTAATACTTTTCTTATAAGATAATGCTACTATGGTTTAAATCTAAATTGGTGATGATTGTAGCTGGATTGATTCTTGTTTCAGCGATAGCAGGGTTCTTTTATTTCTACGTAGGGAACATAAATACAGAAAGGATGGAAAATAACTGCCAACATGTTGCGGATGTTGTTAATACCGTTTATACTACAGATTCCTACGAGGCTGGTCAAGACATAATCTTTGGGGAAGCTGATAATCCTGATGAAGGTAGCATCTCTCTTCCTGAAGATATAAGTAGAGAACCCTATGAGCTGATTTTTTATCGGGATATGGTAGCGATGGAAATCGAAGATGAAACCCGAGCAGCAGAGTTTGGTATGGAAGTCCATCTATGGGATCCTGAAAAAAGAGAAAGAAGTGATATTTTACCCGAAGAAGAAGTCGAATCGATGGATGAAGATTACGATGGTTTCAGCGTTTCATCAGATGAGGATAACATAATCCATGTGAGAAAATTGAGGATATGTGATGGATCAGAAGAAGTGGATCGTGTCTTCGTTTTTGAAGGAGGTTCAAGATGAACACTTTTTTGAAACCTTTTATCAAATTTAGAGGAGGATATGTATGAAATCGAGGGAGAATTTATCGAAAAGGATGAAAGAAGGTTTAGAAAGATTGAAAGAAACAAGAACAGAAGATATCTACAAGAACGATAAAGCCCAGATATCATTTGCTCTCGTCGCGATAGTTCTGCTTGTTATGAGCGTATTTGCCGGCGCCTATTTTTCTAGGTTAAATCGAGAGAGAAGATCTGCGGCACTCGAAGAAACTTCACTTAGAGAGATGGACTCTGAACTGAATGACGTAGAGAATGAGCTCGAGAGTGCCGTCGAAGAAGCAGGTCATCAGGCGATAGAAAAGGTTGAAGATAATCTACTGGATATTCAGGAAGGAGCTTCTGGTAGCAGAGAAGACGTGGTCAATGCTGTTCAAGAAAACACGTCTAAATTGTTCGAAGAATACTTCTATAAGAATTATGGTGAACCCAGATATATCGGTTCGCAAAGGATCAACGCAACGCTCTATCCTGAAAGGGTATTAGGAGAGAGTGTTGAAGTCAAAACCGGTGAAGTCTATATGCAAAATGGTACACAGATGGACTGGGTCGAGATGCCGCTCTATTTTAGACACAATAGAACCCTTCACTTAAACATATACGATGAATCTATGGGTACCCAGATGTCCGAGCGCATCCATATCACAAGAGAGATAAAGTCAAGCTTCCTTCTTCTCGCGAACCAGGTCGAAGAATTCGATTGGAGAAGGGTGGATGAGATCGCCAACGCTATATTATTCCCACTCGCCTACGGTAGAGTATATAGTTCAGAACTTGATAATAGACTCCAGATAGGATATTATGAAGGCAGGTCGGTTTTTGAACAATTCGGGTTAACAGGCTTGGTAGAGTTTATCGATGATTCGATATTTAGTGATGATGATGATGATGATGATGAATTTGATGATGCTTGGGATGCGTTTTGGGATGGTGCCGACGAAGATTTTGAGCCAGGAGATAATTATGATGAGAGTGATAGAGAAGATTATTACGAAGAAAAGATGAATGATACTGGCGTGATGACTGGTTTCTATGATGATAAGGGAGGAGTTAATCCCAGTGAATTGATGAACGAAGTTGAGATAGAAATGGCCTATAACCTAGCCATCATACTTGAACAGATGAGAGTTTTTCAGGATTACGACGATGAAATGATCGAAGATGTTGTTGAAACGATAAACGAGATCGCTTCTGTAGGTAATGAGATAGAAGAAGATACACTAACAGAATGGCTTGGTTCAGGAAAAAATAATCGAGTGAATCCCCAGGCACTATCGATCATGATCTTTACTGAGACAGGTGTTATTGATGATGAGGTATTCACAGCAGGACCGTTTTTAGAGAAGTATGGTGACGAGGGTTTCATGAGTTTAGTCCAAGAAGAATGGCATGAGACAACATTCTATCTCATATTACAAGTGTTGAATGCCGGTTGGTCGGTAGTAAAGAATGTAACAGAAAATATAGGTGACGAAGGTATAGTCGGCACGATTTCTGAACTTTCTGCTACTTTAGAAGCGGAGTTAGGTTATATCACCGAGCTTCTCGGCTTTGCATTGCAATCATTTAGCCATGTATGGGAAAGTTTCCACTTGGAAGATGACGAATTAAAAGATTATGTGATAAACCAGATCGTCGAAGAATGGTTAGGAGGTGGATTCACCATCTCTATAGGTTGGCCTATCAATGAAGAGATAGACATAGGAGAAAAAATCGCTCGAGGTATCTTAGCAGTGATAGACCTGGCTACATTTCCGTTTAATGCAGTGATGGATGATCATGATATAACCTCATATCAGATCTTATACATACTTGCTTTTGGCCCATTCGCATCAGAAATAGAGCTAGAAGAAGATGATTTCCAGGAGGATGCTGAGATGCTGGCTCTAGATGCTATCAAAGGATATCTATACCAGGACAAAGGAGCAGATATCGATTTCGAGGAGATAGAAAAAGTAGATGAATCCTTGGAAACTCATTTCGATGATGAGCGCTCAGATTTAGACGATTATGATGAAAGCGCAATAAAAGATCAAACTGATGAGATCGAAAGTACTCTAGACGATTTCTGTCCGGAAGATAACCTTGCTACAACAATGAATATCGAGGAAGAAGAAAATGATCGATATGCATCTGATGTAAATAGTGGAGAACTAGAGGATAACTCCTCAGAGTTAATTGAAGAAAATCATCATCCCATCATAGCTAATGTGAATTCTGCTGACAGAATCTTGGACGACGATGATGACGATCCAGCATATTTTGAAGTTAACGATGTGGAAGTTACAACAGATGAAGATGATGTATATGAAGGTGAGGAGATCGATGTCAGTTATACGATCGAAAATACAGGAGATTTAGAGGACACGCAGGATATAGTGTTCCTTGTAGAGGACGAAGTAGAAGCCGATAACGAATTGACTCTTGATGGCGGAGATTCTTATAGTGATGAGTTCACCTGGCAAGCCGATGACGTTGATCCCGATGATTATGAGTTAGAAGTTGAGAGTGAGAACGATAGCGATGATGATACTGTTACCTTTGAGGAAGCAGATTTCAATATAGATTCTGTTGATCTAGATGTGTGTTGTGTGTGTGTAGATGAGGATTCTACACTTCAAATCTCAGTAAGTATTGAAAATAAAGGTGACGTTTCAGAAGAACAAGATGTATCCCTTTACTTTGCTGGAGATGAGAAAGGTGAAGAAACTGTATCTATCTCAGCGAGAGAGTCTGAATCTATAACATTAGAATGGGATCTTGGGGATGAGTCTGAGCCTGAGAGCAATGAGATAGAAATAGAAACCGAAGATGATTCCTTTGAAGATGATTTCACCATCTCCAATTTTAATCATGCGGAGGCGGAAATATATAAAGCGACTGATATGCTAGATAAAATAGCAGGAGAAGATTGGTTCATGTGGGAAGATGAAAATGGTCCTGGGGAAGGTAATGAAGCTTACCAAACAGAAGACTTTGAAAATTACTGGGATAAAGTCAGTGACTGGGACGATCCTGAAGATATCATCGGTGAGGAGTTAGTTCTCTGCCATAACGACGATGAGAGTGAAATCGAAGATATCATCGAAGATTTAATAGAGATAGGGGAAACCAGATATAAATACGAAATATACGATTCTATGTACAACGATTTAGACGGGTTAGATGATAGTGATCTAGAACAGCTCCTGGTACTGGGAGATGAAGGAAATGGAGAGTTTAGTGAAATCGGGAATTTAGGAACAACATTCTCATTTTTAGATGATGAATACGAAGATGATAATGACCTAAAGCTCGCTGAAGAATTCAGAGAGAGTATCGAAAGTGATCACGGTGCGGACGCACTCGAGGAAACGATAGGATATCACGTAGATGAAAATATCGATGAGGACTATGAATTTGGTGAAGATTACGAGAGTGAAACGCGAGAGTTGGTAGACAGTTCGGGAGATACTCATCCTAATAAAGCTGATACTGGTCTTTTTGCGCTTTTTGATAGGATAAATTCTAACATGGTAGATCTGACGACCAAGGAAAGAGATGAAAACAGATTAGCTCAGATCTTAAGAAAAGGTGAGGATCCAGATTGTGGTATTGATGAAGGACTGAACATAGATGATTCTAGTATAGGTTATAACGATGTTTTCGATGAAAGTGTAAGCCAATATATCTCTGGAGAAGATATCGATCATCTAGGTGAATTCCGAATTTCTGAAGTCTTGAGTAATTCTTGGGAGAAAACGAATGCCGCTCCAGGTGAGATGAGAGACTGGTCTGAAGAATATAATAAAGGGATGAGCGAATGGGACGATGATGAGCCAGAAGACTGGCACCTCATAAGCGGCTATTCAAGCTTTTACAACTTGGCGGCAGATATAATAGAAAGTATGGAAGATAAAGTTCCAAGGTATCTGGACAATATAACTGATAGAGAACCCTTATTTGAATATGAAAAGGAAGATATGGATGAAGATAAAGCTCTGATAAATACTCCTGTCATAAATGCACCTAGATCAGAATTTACTGTTAGAACAGAGTCAGGTGGAGAAGAATACACTATCGATGTGTGCGTAGATGATAGTATGGATTACATTGAATTTGAAGATATCTACGTGTTAGAGGATGAAGAAGAGGAGGAAGATCCTGACGGTGAACTGGGTAAACGGATGACAGGTACACGGATCTTTGAAACTCTTGGGGATACCGAAGATGAGGAGTTGAGAACTTCCTACCTTAATCCTTTCTGCGAGGAATGGATGGATTCTTACATGACAACACTTTCCTTTGAGATCAATACAGATGAACTCGCTGGAGGTGGAGAGAGATTGATAAGCGTTACTGCAAGATCAGATGATTTCCCTGAGCTTTCAAGATATTCTGAAGTCGGTTATAAGATGGAGAAATGCATGGGAGATCCCTCGGTATCTAATCAACTATTCACACCACTGCCAGTGGTTGAGGATATGTATTCCCCACAGTCTCCTCTTGAAGTAGATATAGATGATGTCACTCTCAACAGGAATGTTTTTTCAACGGATGATTTTGAAGACGGAGACTTTGTAGAACCAGAAGATGGTGTTCATCTTACATTCACTGACGATGTAACTGGATGTAGTGCAGGAAACGAATACAGGATATCTGTCGTTGCGATGGTGGATAATCAAAATGTTCCAACTCGGGCACAATTAACTATGAACTTTTTAGGAGGCCTTTTCGGTTCAGATAGGTTTTCTAATTACAAGGTGATGGCTCAAGGAACGGTAGTTAATTTCTGCGAAGAAGAATATGAAGATGAATATGATAGTGATAGGGATGATTACGAGGAAGAGATGAGAGATGAAGGTTATTATATCGATGAGAGTAATGATGCAAGCAGAGTGAAAATCGATCTGACCAGTTCTTTTGAGGGAAACTGGTCTAGTATCCCTGATGATGAAGATCGTCCTCTCTTTATCAACAGGGTCAACAAACCCCTCAATTATGACTACCGTGTGAGTGCAAATTCTATCAGGACGCTAACCGATGATGATGAATATTCTGAACAGTTCCAATACAACCCTTCCCAAACACATAATGAACAGGGATTTATCCAGCATGGATCAGAGAACGAAGATCCAAGGATCACCGCATTCAACGTTTCGAACGAAAACAGAGAAAGAGCCTTTGAATTTACATCTACAAGTAATATACCGAGAGATTACTGGCTTGTTGAAGATGAAGGTATACCTTTCCTTGTAGATTTCGAAGATAATCCTTATATCAGGGCCTCTCTAGCAGCCTCTGTTCAGATGGACAAATTGATGTCTAATCATGAACAACAGTATCTATCCATGCTCACATCTGTACTTCCAGAGAATATTATTGAAGAAGCCATTATCGCTTTATTGCCAGAGTCAGAATATCGTGATGTGCGTCGGTTTGAGTACATCCCAGTGATCAAGACTGCGCAAACAGAAGATGGACCTGTGCGGTTCCCCGATAGGTTAGTACCTCTTCCCACTTTCGCATTTACGGGTGCAGGCTCCGATCTTCCATTTGAGATGTGGGATGAACTAGAAGACACCGTAAGAGAAAGACAAACACCTCTCAGAATGGCTGTAGATCCAAAGATAATAGCGAGTGCTGGTGGTGTTCTCATGGATCTAAACAACAACCTTAGCTTTTTAGAGGGTGTTTTTGATTTTATCGGTGAAGGACATTTAGATGAGATCGTAGGCTTTGAAGAAGGTTTAGACTTCATGCAGGGGGCTTATCTTGAATACTTCATCGGATATTCTGAATCATCTGATGATGTGAACGAATCTCTAAGAGTTAGTCGTATCATGTGGAGAGCGCTCGGAGTGTATCATGATGCCCGAGACACTTTGGCTATAGCCTTAGAAGTTGCAGAAATAGCTGCAACTGTAGCAACTTTAGGTGGTTATGCAAAAGCAGCTCAGGCTTTAGATACAATTACTGATGTCTTGGATGCCGCTAACACGGTGTTAGAAAAAGCAGAAGACAGGTATCAGGATCTAAAGGACGAGATCGGAGAAGAGGAATGGGAAGATAGAGAAGAAGAATTCAGAGAGGCAACGAGAGAAGCATATGCTACTGCAGGTAATGATGCAGAGGAATGGATAGATAATGCGAGAGAGAGACCTCAATTCAACATGACTGCAATTATGGATCTATACTGTCGATATGGAGTCGAGGAAGGTAATGAGATACTAGATTCCATAGAGATTAGCAGCGAAGGTGAAGAGGGTTCATACTGCGAAGTCGAAGGTGGTGATACTGAGAGCTTTAACGAATACATAAAGAACGTGCAGTTCAACGGAATAGACAGAGATTCGGGAGACGATGGAGGTTATGCTGATCATACTGATAACGTGTCCGAGCCAGTCGTGCCTGGAGAGAGTTATGAATTGTCTATAAGCATGAATATAAGAGATGATAATGGCACGAAGTGGAATAATCATGCTAGTGTGGTTTTTGATTGGTCTCAAGATTATGATCTAAGTAACGAAGAAGTAATAAAAGTTGGTAATGGGTCTGATGAAAATCCTCTAGTTGTTTCTACAGATATAGAAGTACCAGAGGATGCAGAAGAAGGCGAAACAAGGATGAGAGTGATGCAAGAATTCAACTACTACCATACAGAACCATGCGAAGATCAGGTGTTCGGCGAGACAGAAGATTATACCGTTCTTGTAGATGAAGGAGAAAGAGATTATACAGATGTTGAACGTGGAAAGTATAACAACATACTTCAATCCCTATTGAATTTTGATAGACCTGACGATTGGGAGCCTAGTGAATTGGTAGATAATCTAGAAGTAGAACTCGAAAGAGTCGATCTCAGTCTAATTGATATACTCGACTACAATATAAGTGATATTCAAACCATAGATAATCTAGAAGATCTGGATGATGAACTGTATCCTGATTCTGATCTAGAGATCGTAAGGGACCTACTGGGTCAGGGCTACGATCTAGATACCATATATGATCTTGTCTTTAAAACTTCATACTTAGATGCAAACGAAAAACTCGATCATCTATATAAAGCTACAGAAACATTTAACGATACCTATGGGATCTCAGTCTACCAGACAGAGATAGAAGAAGAGGTTTCGGAAGGAGAAATCTCGGCTTTCAGAAGATTAAAATACGCAGCACAGCTGAAAAATGAAGAAGGAAGAGAAGTAGAACTCTATCCTTTCGGTGAGGACGAACTCACACCTCTTTTGGTTGATGATAGATATAAGAGCTACATACCCGTAGAAGACCATGAAGACCTATCTGATCTCTCACTGTACGATGAAGAGATATTCGAACAGATGGGAGCTAGAGGAAAAGTGATAATAGAAACCACTGCAGGAGCAGAGATCGAAGAAACCATCGATTCCCTGATCGATGAGTTGGATCAATATGATCCTTATCGTGAAAAGATCGGTCAGATAGAGATAATGGATAGAGATCGAAGTGCTGTGGCAAGGATCACTATGAGTCCACATCCAAGGATAACATATCTGTGAATTCCATCTGAGAAACAAAAAATGATGGGACACAAAAAACCCTTTTTTTCTCTATTTTACATTTCTATTTTTTTTAATTTTGGACCTACCAAAACGGAAGAATTAAATAAATTGTCATCCATAAACTAGAAGATGGTCGAAACTGTAATAGATAAATTCAAGAGTGAGGACTTTCCTATCACATTTGAGGTACCTTCGCCTAGGGGAGGAAATGTAGGAAAATATTTGGATAGGATACGAGATTACGATTTTCTGGATAAGGTCGTGGCTTTGAACGTATGCAACAATCCTGTCGGTCTTGTTAGAATCGATCCTGCACCATATTCGGGTAGGATCCTCGATGAGTTAGAGATCGATCCTATCGTACATCTTACTTGTAGAGATTCGACTCTGAGCGGTTTACAGCGGTGGTTACTAGGTTCTGACAGCTTAGGGATAAAAACTATCTTAGCTATGACGGGAGATTATGCAGTAGGAGATTATCCAACAGAAGAAAAGGTGGATCATATAAACTCCCTAGAACTTATCACAGGGATTAAAAAATATTTGAACAATGGTAAACTCATGCCCGAGCTTTCAGTAGCGCCTTCTCGACAACGTAATAGGTATTTGACTGAGGTTGAAGAGATAGAAAAACCCACTGACTTTGTGGTTGGCGGCGTTGCTCTACCGGAGCGAAAAAATGAGGAGAACTATGCGGCGATGAAGGTTGAGGCCGGAGTCGATTTTTTTCAGACTCAGATAAGTTATGATGCTCAAAAGGTGGTGGACTTCATTGAGAATTTAGAGGAGAGAACGGATGATTGTCCACCGATACTCGTGGGGACCACTCCATTCTCTACGGAGAAAGAGATGAATAGATTATTATCTAGTGTTCCCCAGGTGAATATACCATCAAAAGTAGAAAGAAGGCTTTCAAATTCGGACAACTTTGCTGAGGAATCCGTTAGTTTTACTGTTGATTTCTTTCAAAAAATATTGGATCTGATGGATGAGAGAGGACTTAAAACTGATATCGGCGCCCATATAATCCCAGTCAGATTCGAAGGAAGATCAGGCGAAGTGATAAAGAGGTTGAGCGATATATGAGTGAATTGTATCCATGGCCTGGAGACTATAAAATAGGTGATCGAGAATCGAGCGTAGCTGTAGTCACTTTAGCTGAAAACTATGATTTTGATGCTGATGAAGTAGCTATATGGGGCCCTATGAGAACAGAGAATTTAGGGATCGAAAAGGTTGTAGCGAACACCATCTCTAACCCGAATATCAGATTCCTCATCATATGTGGTGAGGAGATAAAAGGACATAGATCTGGACATACTTTACTTTCACTGATCAAGAATGGTATAGAGGAAAATGGAAAGATAAAAGGTTCAGAAGGAGCCGTACCCTATATCGAAAACATTTCTGAAGAGGCAGTAGAGCGTTTCAGAGCCCAGATCAAAGGTATAGATCTTGTAGATATCACTTCTAAAGAAAAAATAGAAGCAGAGATAGATAAGTGCTTAAAAAAAGATGTTGAATCATTTGGTGAGCCCTACACTGCAGTCCAAATCGAAGATAAGGAAACTTATTCTTTTGAAGCCGAGTTCGCTCTACACTCTTCTATTAAAGTTTCGCCCTGGGGAAAGATAGAGCCCATGGAGGCAAAATAATGTTCAGCTATACTAAAGAGCAAGAATTTCATGATCTTGATGGTATAAGAATTGGAGGCCAACCGGGTGTTCGGCCGACCCTGATGGTTGGTACCGTCTTTTACCAGGAACAATTCGATGATCCAAGATCGTCCATTGATGAAGTTATAGATCTAATCGACGAGCAAAAAAAGATATCGGAGAGAGTTTCAATACCTTCTATGGTAGACTTTTTCATATATGAAAAAGAGGAGATCGACTGGAAATTAGATTTAGCCCTTGATAATATAGATGGTATGTTCAGTTTAGATATGCCCGAATCAGAGGTCAGGATCGAAGTACTAAAAAGGTTAGATGAAATAGGTGCTCTAGATCGAGTGATATACAATAGTCTTAATCTTGGATTGACAGAAGATGAGATAGAATGTCTTAAAAAGTACTCACCAAGATCAGCTGTTTTATTGGCCTATAATCCTCAGATGAACAATACGCAGGGAAGGATAGACATAATAAAAGAGGGCGGTAAATTGATGGAAAAGGGTCTATTACCTTTAGCCGAAGAGATAGGTATAGACTTCCCTCTTCTTGATACTGCAGCCACGCCCTTTGGGGAAAAGGCCTGTGAGAGTTTAAGAGCAATTCCCGTTTTCAAAAACGAGTTCGGTCTACCTACCGGTTGTTCCTTACACAATACCGTTGAATCTTGGGAGTGGTTAAAACAATATGAGAACAAAGAACAGATCTTTGAAATTTTAGATACCTCTATCGATAACCTTCCTATATTATTGGGTGCTGACTTCATTTATTACGGACCTATCGAAAATGCTCATCATTCTCTACTGAATACTGCCATGGTGGATAAACTGATCGCTGAAGGAGCTCAGGACTATTTTGGTATAGATGTGGTGGACAAACATCCATATCACCAACTCTGAAGCGATATCCTTTTTTATTACCTCTTCTATATAGAGCACGATAGGGCACAATGTACCTCGATAAAGTACTGATCACGACAGTGGTAGGAAGTTATCCAACCAGGATATCGAATGAAAGATTGATGAGATCATATTATGGTGATGGAGATCCATATCTAGAAAGTTTAAAAGAGGCCGTTGATGCACAAGTCGATGCGGGCATCGAACTGATCACAGATGGTCAGACCAGGAACGGGATGGTAGAAATATTTGCAGAAGGTATCAAAGGTTTGAGGATAAAAAAGAAGATCGAGATCGTATCAGAGGTGAGACATACCGGACCGATAATACTAGATGATATAGAACATGTTAAGAATATCATGCCTGAATCGTGTGGACTTAAAGCAGTATTGACCGGGCCATGGACACTATTTAAAAGTGTAGAAGATAGATATTACGATGATCAAGAAGATGCTTTAATGGATATCACGAAAACTCTAAAAGAGGAGGCACAGCTTTTGGATGATCTTTGTGACGTTATTCAGATAGATGAACCCTTCTTTTCAGTTGAATATCCCGATCATGGATGCGATCTGATCGATAAGATCGCTGATGTTGATACTCCTACAGCACTACATGTATGCGGAGATGTAGAACCTATAGTGGAGGAACTCATCGAATCTGATGTTGATATCTTAGATCATGAGTTTGCATCTAATCCACACCTCTACGATGTCTATGAAGGACTAGATCTCGCAAAAAAGATAAGTGTGGGAGTAGTTACTACAAAAGATAGAGTAGAAGATATAACAGAGATCAAAGATAATATAAACAGAGCTTACGACACATTTGGTCCTAAAACCATGGTCGATCCTGATTGTGGATTGAGAAATCTAGAGGAAGAAAAAGCGAGAAAAAAATTGGAGAATATGGTTATCGCGAGGAATGTGGTTTTGAATGAAAGAAATAGAGAAATTAGAGGCTGAAGAAAACAAAAAGATGGTATTCGATGAGGAAGGTTTTTTTGTGATCACTCTGAAGGAAGATGAAATAATAGTTGAGCACTACCTGAATGTTCAAAAAGAGGGCAAATTAGAGGTCGAAACTGGCAGATTAAATAAGATCATCACGGGAAAATCGGCTAAAGCTCTTTGTGATACTATTGCAAGAGAAGGATTAGTGTCCCGATTGGATCACGCAGCTTATCTTGGCAGAGAATTACAGAAGGCGGAAATAGCTATGGAACACGATCTAAATTATGAACAATGTGAACCGATCGAACTTTGAAACAAAGCTAAAAACTCCCCTGCTCAGTTCTCTCGATTATTTCTTTTTGGAGTCCCTCGGGTAGATTTACAAAATAATCACTGTAACCTGCTACTCTTACCATCAGGTCCCTGAAATCTTCTGGTTTTTCTTGCGCTTCTTTCAACAATTCTGCACTGACCACATTGTATTGTACATGGTGCGCATCCATTTTGAAGAAACCTCTAATGAGTTGACCTAATTTTTTCCTAGTTTCTTTTTTCTGGATAAGATCAGGAGAAAGTTTTTGATTCAACAGTGTTCCTCCAGATCTTATATGATCTAATTTTCCCACCGATCGGAACACTGCTCCTATCCCTTTTCTATCAGAACCTTGTACAGGTGATATACCTTCAGAGAGTGGTTCACCAGACATCCTTCCATCGGGAGTAGCTTTACATACACTACCAAAATAGACATGAACTGTTGTGGGAAGACCATATACTCTCCTAGAGGCTTCTCGTACTGGTGTTTTCGGATAGCTTTCCACGATATCGATACAACAATTCAGGACTTTTTTTGCGATCTCATCGACAAAGTCGCAGTCATTTCCATATCTGGGAGTTTTATTGAGAAATATCTGTCTCATCTCTTCCCTTTTCTGGAAGTCAGTATTTAAACCTCCCAGCACTTCCATCATATCAAATCTTTTTTCCTCAAACACATTATATTTCAATGAGGATAAGGAATCTGTGATAGTTCCCAGCCCAACAATCTGTATATATTGGGTATTGTATCGTGCACCACCATTATTGTAGTCCTTTGCATCATCTACACAGTCTTCTATCCAGAGTGATAAAAACGGTACAGGTAGTTCTTCGTCATAGATCTTTTCTACTATATCGTTTCCTTTCTGTTTTATATCTATAAAATATCGTAGCTGCTTTTCGAATGCGTTCCAAAGCTCTTCGAAAGAATCAAATCCGTTTGGATCACCAGTCTCAAGTCCTATTTTATCACCACTCATGGGATCAGTGCCATCATTGAGAGTTATCTCTAACACTTTGGGTAGATTAAGATAGCCAGTTAGTATGTAGCATTCTTTACCGAAGGATCCGGTTTCAACGCAGCCGCTGACCCCTCCACATCTAGCATCTTCGATAGACTTTCCCTGTCTCAAAAGGATCTTTATCATCTCATCTTGATTAAAAAATGGAGGCTCGCCAAACCCCGGTTCCATAACCTTTAAAGCCTTATCAAGGAATCTATCTGGGACCTTTTTACTTATCAATATCGCGGTATTAGGTTGAAGAGTTCTCATATCATCTAATGTTTCCAACAAGAGATAGGATACTTCGTTCACGCTGGATAAACCATCTTCCCACACACCTCCGATATTTATCTTAGAAAAATCATTGTAAGTATTGCTCTCCTGGGCGGTAACACCTACTTTTGGTGGTGCAGGTTGGTTATTAAATTTAAGCCAGAAAGCTTCAAGCAGTTCTTTAGCTTTTCTTTTTGAAAGGTTTCCCTCTTTCACTTCTTCCACGTAGAAAGGATTTAGGTGCTGATCTAATCTTCCTGGATTGAATGAATCCCATGGGTTTGATTCTGTAGTAATTCCTACATGTATAAACCAATAATGCTGTAGAGCTTCCCAAAAAGTATCTGGAGGTTGTGCAGGTACTTTATCACATATCTCAGACATTTTCTTTAATTCTGTTCTTCTATTTTCATCTATTTCTTCCTCAGCCATCTTTTCTAATATTTTTGAATATCTTTTTGCATAGATGATCATCGCTTCAGCTGCTATCTTCATCGCTCTGAGCTCATGCTGCTTTTCGATCTCCCCTTTTTCTAGGCCCTCTATCTTTTTTTCTATATGTGAGATGATCTCCTCTAATCCCATATCGAATATTCTAGAACCACCCGCGGTGTGACCAGGAACACGCTGCTCCATAAATTCAGTAAAAACTCCAGCCTCATATGCATTCAGCCACTCCTCATCCATCCTTTCGAAAATCTTGTCTCTTATCGTTTTTCCATCCCAGTATTCATAAATATATTTTTGATATTTCTTCCTATCTCCCTCTTCGATCCTGTACGGATTCTTTTCTCTTGAATTTAAAATGTCTAGATCTTCCTCGTCATGGCAGCAAACTTCCGGATATGTGGGAACTTCTTTTGGCCCTGTTCCTCTTACACCAACTATGAGTTGTCCTTCTTCTACCGGTAAATTGACATTTTTCATCAGATACTTGAAAGTTAAAGCTCTTTGTACCGGCACAGGTTCATCCTCTGGCAATTTTTCTTTATAGAATTCAGTTATCAATCTTGCTCTTTCAGAAGAGATCTTGACCTCTTTTTCCACGCTTTCATCCCTCAATCTTTCTATCCTTTTATTTATCGGATTTATCGTGGATTTTCTCTCTGCCATCTCATTTTTCGAATTCGATCTTTCATAATCCAAGTTATCCACCCTCTTTGACTTTATAACCTTCATTTTCGAATCTTTTTATGATCTTATCCACACTAGACCTAGAACATGTGTCAAGATCTTTTAGCTCATATGTCTTTCCGAGCCTTTTATATTTTTCTTCTACATTGTGGTATTTAAGTAAATGGATCTCCCTTATACCTTTAAATGATGACAAAAAATCGATGATACATTCTATATTTTTTTTATCTGTAGTGATATCGGGGATCAATGGGATCCTTATATAGACATCATTATCACCTTTTTCCATAAGTGTTTCAAGATTTTTCAGTATGTATCTATTAGATATGCCTGTATATTTTTTATGTAAACTTTCATCAATGAATTTTAGATCATATAGAAAAAGATCGATCTTATCCATAACAGAATGAAACTTTTTAGGTTTGACATGGCCAGATGTATCTACGGCAACGTGAATATCTTCTTCTCCACATCTTTTCACCAGTTCTTTCATAAAATCGTACTGGTAAAAGGGCTCACCACCGGACAGTGTGATACCGCCTTCAGATGTGTCATGGAAAATAGTGGATCGATCGACCTCATCTAATACATCTTCCACTGATACCCTCTTTCCTGCCATCTGCATAGCTTCACTTGGACATATATCAACGCATCCACCACAGCTATCACATTCATTCCAATCAATATTTATCTCATCATCTTTGGTGAAGATAGCTTGTTTATGACAAACTTCCACGCATCTTCCACAATATATGCATTTAGACTGATAGAAAAAAAGCTCGTCCTTTTTCTTTATGCCTTCAGGATTATGACACCACAAACAGCTTAGAGGACAGCCTTTGAAGAAGACAGTTGTTCTTATACCAGGCCCGTCGTGGACCGCGAAGTGCTTGATATCAAAGATCTTACCTTTCGTCATCTTTTTCTCAATCAGTAAACGTCTGTAACCCGTATATAACCTTTAACAGTGTATTTGTAAGGCGTCCATAGCTTTTTCCACTTTTTCCATCTGAGCGTTGTAGCCCATGTGTCCTATTCTTAAGATATCGTCTTTCTTATCTCCCAGGCCTGTTCCTAGGAGTACGTCTTCATCTTTTTTGATCCTTTTTTGCAATGCTACAGCGCTGGTATCCATAGAAAAAGCTGTCACGGTTGGGGAGCATAAATCTTTGCTCTTTGGATAAAGGGTTAGACCTATCTCTTCGCCTCTATCTCTGCAGAATTTAGCTGTTCTTTTATGACGTTCGTAAACTTCATCTAATCCCTCCTCCAAGATGATATCTAGCGAATCATCCAACGCATACAGATTAGAAACAAGATGTGTATATGGGAAAATATCACTTTCAAACCAAGTTTCTTTCCAGACCCTTAAACTGGTATAGAGATGTTCATCTTTACTTTTCATTATCTCTTCCCAGGCCTTCTCTGATATCGAAATAGTCGTCAATCCAGGTGGAGAACTGAAGCATTTTTGCGATCCACCTATACAGATATCCATCTTCTCAGTTGGAACCCGAGTTCCTCCAAGCGAGGAGACAGCGTCTACTATAGTCAGTATATCTTCTTCTTTAAGCAATCTTAACAAATCATCTAGTGGATTGAGAGTACCCGTAGGTGTTTCACAGTGTACAATGGTAGAAGCTTTAAAGTCATTTTTCTCTAATGCTCTTTTGACTTCTTTTTCATCGATTGAACCATCATGTGGGAATTCTAGAAGAATTGGTTCGCCTCCATACATCTCGACAAAATCAGCGAAACCTTTTCCAAACAAACCATTGGAGATACACAATACTTTATCATCTTTTTCGATGATAGAAGCGATACTTGCCTCCAGCCCTAATATGCCTTCTCCACCCAATATTAGCACATCATCTCTTGTTCCATATATTTTCTTAACTTTTTCTTCTAGGGCCCTGTAAAAATCAAAGAAGTCCTCATCGATATCTGGATTTTGTATCGGTCTAGCCATAGCTTTGAGTACTCTTTCCGGTATTTCGGTTGGACCAGGAGTCATCATCAACATCTTTTCACGTTCATCTCTAATCCTTGCTATGAAAAAAGATTTGCGGTGGGATCTTTCTTTGCCACTCTTTTCCTTATCTCTTTTTCATCATATCCAAATGCAGATAATACCTCCTCTGCTACCCTGAAAAGATAATCCTCGTAGTACTCAGTATCATAGCCCTTCGGATCCTTTCCCTTGATACTCACCTTTTCATGAGGATCTCTACTCTTAGAATTTTGGAGGATATATTTAACCTTTTGACCTGGGATCTTTTGCACGCCCATATCGTTATACTGTATAAGAGCACTCTTCATCTCATTTATGTGGTCATATTCTGCAGCTTTTTTAGAGCATTTTCTAGTGAAAAAAAGTTTCTTTGGATCCACATCTCTATTTTTTATCGAATTTCTTTTTTTTCTCAATAGTTCAAATATCGTATCGATCTTTGTTTTTATCTCTCTTTTTTCTTTTATATCTTTTAAATTTCGAAGGATATTCATCTGCACCTCTTTAAAAAAACTTGGAGTGTCGCTTCTCCTCGCGTATAAACCCTTCACGTCTAGTTCCCCCTCAAGAACTCCATAATAATGATTCAACGCTCCGATTTTTTCAGATTTAGACTGGAGAAAAACTATCCATTCGTATCTACCTTCTCTTTCCAGATCTAATTTAGTTTTCTCTTTGACCTCTTTTAAAAGTGAAGATATATTTTTTTCAGGTCCTTTTACCCATAATGAGTCTACTATACCGTGTAACACTTCAAACCCCATCTTTTCAGCGATTTCAGCCGCCGTCAATAGGATATCCCTTCCATAGGCGGTTATAATTTCATGGACCTCTATACAGTTGAATCTAGCTTTTTTATACCCTGTGTATCCAAAACAGGTCACTAGCAACCATTTCAGTACGCTGGATCTCTTTCTAAAAAAGTCATTTTTATCCTTCAACTCTTTGTATCTTTGTCTTCTCTCTATCAGCGGTTCAACAACTTTAGGAGTGATCCCTCTCTTTTTCTTACAAACCTTATATCCCAATTCAGGTACCTGATGATATCTATCGCAATCACAACCTAATGTTTCAGGAGAAAGATTGTACACGTCTATTATAGAAGGATACATGCTGGCAAAATCCAGCTTCAAAACTTCTGTATGGAAACCCACCCTGGGTTCAAATATATGGCCTCCTCTGTCTGCTTTTATGAGTTCTTTCGCTTTTTTAAAATCCTCAGATATATTTTTTTTCCATGGGATAAGATATCCTTCCTTTAAAGCTTCTTCAGTTTCCATCGCATTGATGAGATGTCCGGGACTCCTTCGTGAAAGGCGTTGTAGAGGTATTTTGGATAAACGAGAGGCTTCTATCAATCCATCTAAATCGCCCTCATCATAGAGAAACGAATTTTCAGTGTCTATGTGGATACGACCTTTCAGAGGATACGATGGTGGTCTATAGATCACTCTTCCATAGGATTCATACCACGAACCGTTTTTAGAAGGGTGCATCGCTTTTTCCCTTCCTAGCTCTAGTTTCACTTCATTTATTTCTGCTCTCCTTGATAGGTAAGGGATATGAAATTGATCACCTCCTGAAGTTAAGATGATATCAGGATCTTCTCTATTCAGTAGTTCATTCAATGATTCCAAGATGGTCCTCTCATCGCCTTTTAATATTTTCCCACCTATTTTAACACTTTTCAATTCGTCAGTTTTCTTTCTAAAACCATTATTTTTTGTTTTTACATCAAGAAATACACTTTTTAGATTGGGTTTTGAGTAATTTATGATATCTTCTTCTTCTAAACTTATCCATCCATCTTTTTTCTCAACGAGTGAGAACGGCTTAACTTCTTCTTCTATCAAATATCTCTGGTCTAGTGGTATATCGATATTGTAAAATCGATAATTTTCATACCCGTCAAAAAAACGTATGGCTTCCAGTTGGTTCCTTGGGTCATAGACCTTTCCAGGCTGCACAATCAACAATTCTTTTTCTCTAGTACTGTAGAGATCGGTCCTCCTCACAACAAATCGAGTTTTAAATCCCTGATCTTTGTAATATTCTTCGAGTCTTTTTAGATTTTTTTTATCTGACTCTACGTAAAACACGGGTTTATGATCGTCTTTTATCTTGTGGCATCCTTTCCTTGTCCTCAACCAGATAACTATCTTTCCATCTTCAGGATATGGATACACATCGAATATCCAGCCTTTCATCTCATTATTTATCATCTGAGTACATGTTTATAAAGTAAAGTAGAGGAGGGGCTAGTGAAAGTATCTATTCTTTGTAAAAATGCTGAAAATAGGGGAAATACTATTAAAGAGTTGATAATTCTACTTCAAATATGAAAGTCTCAGTGGTAATACCTACGATGAATGAGGAAGAATCCATAGGAGATGTGATGGATGAGATAAATGAGGCTCTTTCAGATAGAGAATATGAAATCCTCATCGTAGATACTGAGTCAGTCGATGATACTAGAGAGATCGCTCGTTCGAAAGGAGCTAGAGTAGTCGAGGAGCCCCGAAGAGGCTACGGTAGGGCTTACAAAACCGGCTTTGAAGAGGCAGAAGGAGACATCATAGTAACTCTTGATGCCGACTGTACTTATCCCGCTTCTAGAATACCCAGCCTTCTTGTTATGATCGAGAAGGAAGGATATGAGTTCATAACCACTGATAGATTATCTAATGTTTCTTCTGACGTAATGGGATGGACTCATCGGTTTGGAAATTGGATGTTGAAGGCAACTACCAATCTATTATTTGGAACCAATCTTAACGATTCTCAGTCCGGCATGTGGGTCTTCAAAAAGTCCGCTTTACGCCATCTAGATATGACCAGTGATGGTATGCCATTTTCAGAAGAGATAAAGATCGAAGCTAAAAAAAAGGGTCTTAAATTCGATGAAGTCCCTATAAAATACAGGGAAAGAAAGGGGGAAGCCAAAATACGGTCGTTAAGAGACGGATTTAAAAATTTTGTTTTTCTCTGGAAGAAGAGATTTGGGATGGTCTGATCAGATGGACGAAGTGAGGTTATCTCCTTCTATATTATCGGCGGATTTTTCTGAACTGAAGAGATCAGTTGAAACTGTCAAAGAAACAGAATGGCTGCATCTAGATGTCATGGACGGACACTTTGTTCCAAACATCACATTCGGTCCCTGTGTTATAGAGTCGATCCGTGATTCCAGCGATCACGTTTTCGATACGCACCTCATGATTTCAAATCCTGAAAAATACATAGATGAATTTGCTCAGGCAGGCTCTGACATAATAACCTTCCACATCGAAGCTGTTGATGATCCTAAAATTGTGATCGATAAGATCGAATCTGCCGGGATCAAATCCGGGGTGAGCTTGAAACCGGATACAGATCTTGACTCAATCGAGGATATATTGGATTCCTTGGATCTGATTTTGATAATGACGGTCGAACCAGGATTTGGAGGACAGGAATTCATGGATGAACAGCTTCTAAAGATAAAAAGAGCGAGGGAAAAAATCGAAAAGTGTGGTTACGACATAGACATATCTGTAGATGGTGGTATATCACCCCGAAATGCTCCACGCGTAGTTAAAAGTGGAGCAGATGTTCTAGTCTCAGGCTCTTCGATCTTTAAAGGAGATGTCAAAAAAAACTTGAAGAGATTCAGGCAATCTATTGAAGGGATTGATCGATGATAACTATTTTATAATTCCCAGGGGAATCTTCTATTCAAGAATTTTGTGAGAGCTAGATCTTCTTCTTCAATCATATCTTCTTTATGGAGGATTTCACAGTCGTCAGGAAAAAATTTATTCAGATCACTACCAAGATCGATCCTTTCGGATAATCCTGTGAAAGCCTCTTTGAGATCCTGATATTTCCTTTCTTTATCCACCCACAATCTGTCTCCTTCAAGATATACTTTGGTTCCATGTTTTTCGATAAAATCTTCTGAATTTTTTATCCATACTGGAGGGCCTCTATGTTTCTCTATTTTAGGAAGATGATTGGTTTCAGTTTCTATCAAAAATAATATATGATCTTCTTCAACAAAATAATCCGAATGGATTATATTGAAATCATGATGTGAGAGCTGATGTACCAGTTTTCTGATACATTTTTGAACTTGAGGATGAAGATTATCCTCTACAATATCGGGTTTTGGGACCTTAAAACCGGTGAAATCAGAACCTCTTTTTTTGATCATATCATCGAGATGATCCTTGCTTTCTGGTTCTAATTCTCGAGGAAAAAAGAATTTCAAATCAGGATTCTCTAAAAATCTTTTTGAAGAAAGCACGAAAAGTGCGAATTTATCTATCGAAAGAGGAGAAGCAACGTTTCTATCAGGGTCCACTGGGTCTATAACGGTGAGTGGATCGTTAAATTCTTTTTTAGTTTCTATGATCTCGATTCGTTCCCCAGTTCTCCAATCTTTCGCTCTTTTTAATAGATTTTCGAATGAATCATGATGAATGATCAGCAATTCACAAAGGTAGCCCGAAAAACCCCATACCTTTGATTCGGCTCCGTATGCGTTTATCCCCTTCAAAAAAGCTTTGAGTATCATCACTTCTCTTTTTTTCTCTTCAGACATATTTTCCTTTATGTACTCGGTGTGAAAAGGAGTCCTATCAACTGAAGATTTCATCTTTGATATGTCCTTGATATCATAACAGGGAACGATGTCGACTTCATAGTCCTTATACGTTCCATATATGTATGGATGTTCAGCATACTTTTCCTTCGTATCTTTTAATAATTTTTTACCCACCTTTAATATATGTTCCTCCATCTCATCTCGTGAAAAAGAAAGAGGATATCTCACGAAAATATCTATGTCAGGATCTTTCAAGTAAGTTCCCTTTGAAACTGAACCCACAACCATGGGCTTTGCCTCTAAATCCAATTCTCTTTCCAATAGGTTCAATAGATCATCTGAAACGTGATCGATCTTTTCTCTTTCAGATTCAGTCGGCGCTTTTCTTTTTAAGACCTTCTCTTTGATTTTAGTTATGGGCATGATAATCAGACTATTTGAATCAAGATTATAACCATCGTTTTATAAACCTTCTTGTTAACTTGATAGGCAAATAACAAGTCTATATTACCATATTTTACCCAATCTTTAGGGTGTAGAAAAAATCGAGATTACAATTTTCCTGAGCATTGTTGAGAT